>JAFGKO010000350.1 GCA_016928525.1 Anaerolineales bacterium
ATTGACTTTAACGCCATATATGGTGGTTTTAACAATGATTTAACCGCCACATATACGGGAAAATCGCATTTTGTCTAAACTCGAATTGGTTATAATCACGGGCAAATATATGGATTCGGCTGCCAAAAAACCATCTCTTGCAGACAAGCTCAAATCCCTGGGCGTCAAGCTTGGCACAGTAGACATCCCGGCCTCGCAGCATAAAGCCGGCGCGCCCATTCAGGATGTGTTGGCTGGTCGTTTCGTCTCCACCCGCCGTGGCGAAGCCTTTATCTATGAAGAGATCTACGGAACGGACTACCGACATGGGCTGGCTCCGCTCGAAACCGAAGCGCCTCTCAACCTGCTGGCTGCCTGGGCAAATGATTCGCGCTTGCTGGACATACCGCTGGAGGGCTTCGCTTTTCTGGATACGGAGACTTCCGGCATGGCTGGCGGCACGGGCACGTATGCCTTCCTGGTCGGTGTGGGACGCTTCGAACCGTCCGCTTCGGGCCGGACCCTTCGACAGGCTCAGGGTAGGCACTTCCGCCTGCTACAATTCTTCATGCGTGATCCCAGCGAGGAGCCGGCCCTGCTCGAAGCCCTGGCCGAGTTTCTGGCACCTTGCTCTGCGCTGGTCACCTACAACGGCAAGGCCTTCGATGCGCCCCTGCTTGTGACGCGTTATACCCTGCACGACATCCCGGTTCCGTTCAAAGATTACGCCCATGTGGACCTGCTACACCTGGCCCGCCGCCTGTGGCGTGATCGGCTGCCCTCGCGCACGTTGAAGTATATCGAGGAGAACGTGCTGGATGCGCCGCGTACCAGCGCGGAAGTGCCCGGCTACGAAATCCCCTGGCTGTACTTTGATTACTTGCGCACAGGCGATGCCAACGAAATGAAAGGCGTGTTCTACCACAACGCCATGGATATTGTCGCACTGGCCGCTCTTTTCAGCCACACGGCGGCCATGTTGCACGATCCGTTTGACGAGCGCATCCAGCACGGCCTGGACGTGGTCGCGCTGGCAAAACTGCATGAAGACCTGGACCGCCAGGAGATAGCGGCTCGTCTCTACGAGCGTGGGCTGGAGATGCCCCTGGATGAGGAAGATTTCTGGAAAGCGGTACGCAGGCTTGCAGTCCTGCAAAAGAGGCGCGGGGATCTGGAAGGAGCGGTCCGCTGGTGGGAACAGGCTGCCACGCAGGGACATGTCTACGCACACATTGAATTGGCCAAACATTATGAGCACCGCCGCCGCGATTATCCTGAAGCACGGAAGTGGGTGCAGGAGGCGCTGTCAATTGTCGATTCAGACGAGGCTATGCCGACATATGTCCGCGAACACTGGCAAGCCGAGTTACAGCACCGCCTCGAACGTTTGGAAGGAAAATTGAAAAGTAGACCAGTAAAGGGGAAAAAGCACGTATAATTCGACAAAATTTGGTAATGTTCCAAAAAGAAGGGGGATGTAGGGTGTTGATATAAAACAAATCTTGTAGGATATTTCAGGAGGAGCAATGGAGATTAATGTTTCGCAGGAGAAGGGCAGAGTCCCTGTGAGTGCTGTGCACATCAAAGGGGACCTGGATGCTTCGAGCTATCTCGAATTGGTCAATACGGCGCAGAAGCTCTACAATGCGGGCGTGCGTTACCTGTTGCTCGACCTGACCGATTTGGCCTTCATCAGCAGCGCCGGACTGGCTTCCCTGCATATCGTCACGAAAATGTTCCGCGGCGAAACAGCCGATCCTGAAGATGGCTGGGGAACTTATAAGGAGATTGACCGCGAGCGCGAAAGCGGCTTCCAGAAAAACGTCAAGCTGCTCAATCCATCGCCTGAGGTAAATAAAGTGCTGGATACAGTCGGGTTCAAGCAGTTCTTCGAGGTATATACGGATTTAGATGAAGCTGTACGATCTTTCTAAGAGAGTGGCCTTTATTGTGCGCAGTTCGACAGTTGTTTGGCTGACCATCGAGTGGATGCAATGAAACGCAATTTGGGTAACTACGCCATTTTTGTCCTTGTCCTTCTGAACATCATCATCTGGCTTGCTTTCCCGCCGGTAAATGATGGCCGTGAAAATTTCGCGCGCGCTTACGCAGGGGAGATGCTTGGTTCGACGGTCATCATTTTGATGTCCTGCTCCTTGTTCCTTTCCACCCGCCCCAAGTGGGCTGAACCGTTCTTCGGCGGATTGGACAAGATGTACATGACCCACCGGCGTACATCCACCAGCGCCTTCCTGTTGCTCTTTGTGCATCTGCTGACCGTCCCGATCACCACGGTCAATCTGCGCCTGGGGAATTATCTGGCGATGATCGCCTTCACGGGTATCGTCGTGATTGTATTGATCACGCTTGCGCCGCGCATCCCTTTCCTGAACAAACTCACTGGCGAGACCTACGAAGGTTGGAAGAAACTGCACCGTTACATCGGAATCTTCTTCATCCTTGGCTTCATCCATGCGCTGACCATTAATGCGCTTGATGCTTTGATCGCCATTTCGTGGGTGCAGATTTTCTTCATCATCGGTACAGCTTCGTACCTTTATACGGAATTCTTCGGGCGTTTCTTCAAGAAGTACCTGCCTTACACGGTGGAAACTGTCAAACATCCCAACAACGCGACCAGCGAAGTGATCCTGCGTCCCAAGAAGCATCCCCTCGAAAAACAACGAGCGGGACAGTTCCTGTTCGTGCGCTTTCCCGGTGACAAGACCTTAGATGAATCCCATCCGTTCACCATCTCCAGCGCACCAACCGATGACGTTTTGCGGCTGACCATTAAAGCCAGCGGGGATTTCACCCGTCGCTTGCTCCGCAACCTGCAGGCAGGCGCGGATGCGATGATCGAGGGCCCCTACGGCATGTTCGACTACAAGACCGGCGGCCCAAGGCAGATCTGGATCGCGGGTGGCATCGGCCTGACGCCCTTCCTCTCTTTCATCCGCGATATGGCCGGAAACCTGGATCGCGATGTGGATTTTTATTACACTGTCCGCCATCGCGAAGAGGCGCTGTTCCTGGATGAGATCAATGCAGCGGCTAAGGCAAACCCGCGTCTGAAAGCCTATGTCCGCTTCTCAGCCACGGATGGTTCTCTGACCGTCGACGAAATCGTCGAGAACGCGGGCGGCGATGTGCGAGATTATGACATTTATATGTGTGGGCCGCTGCCCATGGTACAGGCCTTTTCCAGGAAATTCGCTGAGTTGGGCGTGCCAGCCAGGCAGATCCACTACGAGGAGTTCAACTTCCGGTAAATGCGCTTGCTTCCCCTACCGGGAGGATGCGACCTCGCTCGCGCGGCAAGAGTGCGAGCATGCAACTATTTTGCCTTGCCGACATCTAAAGGGTAATTTTTGAAAGGAATCCCATGCCAAGAAGAAAATCTTCCCGCAGTCGTAGAAGCTACAGTTCACGCTCCAGCCTGGGCACGGCCCTGCGCCGCCCGGTCGTACAAATCGGTATCCTGGCCGTTGTGGCCGTAATCATCTTTCTGATCGCGTCATTGGGGGGAGAACAATCTAGCAGTGCGAGCGAGCTGCCAGCTTTCGTCAGCGTGGACGAGGCCTACCAGATGTACCAGGATGGTACTTTCGTGCTGGATGTGCGCACACCTGAGGAATGGAACGAGTATCACGCGCCAAATACCACGCTGATCCCTCTTGAGGAATTAGCTTCGCGCGTGAACGAACTGCCCAAAGATCGGCCCATCCTGGTGGTCTGTCGCTCTGGCAACCGCAGCCAGGCCGGGCGCGACATTCTGTTGCAAGCCGGGTTCGACGCCACCAGCATGAATGGCGGCTTGAACGAGTGGAGAGACAAAGGCTATGCTGTTGTAAGCGGGCCGTAAAATCATCTATTCCGGTTGGTAAAAAGCGGTGCAAGAATCAGGTCTTGTGCTGCTTTTTTCTTGACAAGCAGCCTATACGCTTTATAATTGAAAATGATTTTCAATAAGAACTATGGATACAAATTGCTGGCTCGACCAACTTCGATCGAATGGATACCGCCTCACGAAAGCCCGAAAGGCGGTAATGGATATTGTGGCAGGCGCCCAGTCGGCATTAAGCCCACTGGAAGTATACGAGCAGGCCAGATCGGCCTGCCCCGGTTTGGGATTGGTGTCGGTTTATCGCACCCTCGAAAAACTGGAGGAGTTGAGTATGATCCAACGCGTGCATCAACCGGGCGGATGCAACGCTTACTTGCCACATGCGAATGGTCACCAGCATTTGATCATCTGTGAGCGGTGTGGCAAAGCGGAGTACTTCGACGGTGACGATATGGAAGCTTTTTTCTCGAAAGTCGCCAGGGAGCATGGGTTCACAGTCAGGGAACACTGGCTCCAGTTGTTCGGTGTTTGTGAAGAGTGCGAAAATTAGGAGGTAGCGATGTGTATGTTCTGTGCAGCCATTCCAGCCGCGTTGGCAGTGGGCGCAAATGCAAACGCAAAGCAGCTCCGTGAGCGACGTAAGGTCGAGGAACGCGGCGAGATTTTGCCAGAGAAGGAACAGGTCCCGATAGGGAAGGTCACGCTTCTTGCTGCGGGAGCGCTGGTTGTGGCTTCCGTTGTGTATCACAGCCAACTGAACGGCTAAGAGGCCAAACCGGAGTCTGGATTACCGGATCCCGGTCTTTTTGTGCTCATTTTTATTGAAAACGATTTTCATTTTCGCCTTACAGAATACCGCGAAAATATTTAAACTACCAGCCTGAATCATGAAGGCATCTTGCAATATGGATTCAGGGAATATGCTTCTCCAGGCTTTGCTGTGGTAGATTCCCGAAGAGCCGAAAATATGCAAGAAGCAGTAGAAGGAGGATTATGTCCATCCACAAAAGTATGGTTGTATTACTGATCGGTTTGCTGCTGACTGGCTGCGGAAACGCTTCGCCTGCTATAACGAGAGAAGGTCTCAAGGTGGTCGCATCAACTACCTTCCTGGCGGACATCGCCCAGAGCGTGGCCGGTGATCGGCTGCAAGTCGAGTCGTTGCTGCCCATTGGCGCGGACCCGCACAGCTACCAGCCCATCCCGCAGGATGTAGCCAGGGTTGCTAACAGCAATTTGTTGATCATCAACGGCGCGGAATACGAACATTTTCTGGAAAATGTGCTCGAAAACGCCGGAGGTGAGAGAACGGTCGTCGAAGCCTCGGCAGGCCTCAAGGTCCGGGAAGAGGCGGGCAGCGAACACGGCCTCGATCCGCATTTGTGGCTGGATCCAAACAATGTCATCACCTTCGTAGAGAACATCCAGGCTGGGCTGATCGAGGTCGATCCCGAGGGCGCTGAAATTTATCGATTGAATGCGCAGGGATATGTCGTTCAGTTGCAAGAGCTGGACAGTTGGATTCGGACCCAGGTGGGTCTCATTCCGGTTGAACGCCGTTTGCTAGTGACCAATCATGACAGCCTGGGATATTTTGCAGAGCGCTACGGCTTTACCGTCATCGGGACGGTGGTGCCCGGCTTTAGTTCCGATGCGGCCCCATCCGCGCAGCAAATGGCCGCATTGATCGACCAGATCAAAGCTTCCCGTGCTCCAGCCGTCTTTCTGGATGCGGCCGAGTCGACCACCCTGGCAGACCAGATCGCGTCCGATGCAGGTGTGGTGGTGGTAACTGACTTGTACTTTGGCTCATTGACTGATGGCCCACCCGCCGGGACGTACATCGATATGATGAAGCACAACATAACCCGGATTGTCGAGGTTCTGAGATAAGCATGTACCCGCATATCAGTCATCGGGATGACCAGCCAATTTTGGACGTACGCAAGATCAGCGCGCGCTATAACGGGCGTTTAGCGCTGGAAAATATTACTTTCCATTTGCATGCCGGGGAGCGGATTGCTGTGGTCGGCCCAAATGGCGCGGGGAAAAGCACGCTTTTCAAGGTGGTAGCCGGGGTCTTGCAACCATCCAGCGGCGAGGTAAATGTCTACGGCTCCACACCACGCGGACATGTGTGCATCGCCTATATCCCGCAACGCAGCCAGGTGGACTGGAATTTCCCGGTCAGTGTGGCAGACGTGGTCATGATGGGGCGTATCGCCAAACTTGGCCCGCTCGGCTGGCCGAAAAAGCGCGATTGGGATTTCGTCCACAATGCGCTTGGAATTGTCGAAATGGATGACCTGGCAAAACGACAGATCGGCGAACTCTCCGGCGGACAACAGCAACGCATGTTCATCGCGCGTGCGCTGGCGCAGGAAGCCGAGCTGATGCTGATGGACGAACCGCTCAGCGGCCTGGATACGCCTTCGCAGGAGGGCATCCTGGCTCTACTGGATGAACTCAAACGCCAAAATGTGACGGTCATGGTTGCAACACACGACCTGGAACAGGCTTCAGAATATTTCGACCGCATCATGCTGCTCAACCACCGTTTGATCGGTTTTGGTCCGCCTGAGCAGGTTTTGCAAACCGAAAAGCTGATCCAGGCTTATGGGGGACGGTTACGCTCTGTGGATGGAGATGAGGTACTAACCGTAGATGATTGTTGCGATGACCATTAACGATTGAAGATTTACGTTTACCGATTTGAGATTGGTGATTGACAGATCAAGATTGGTAAATCCAAAATCATAAATCGAAAATCAAAATGTCTTTTCTCCTCGAACCCCTCTCCTACCCCTTCATGTTGCGCGGACTTGCTGCTGCCGTGCTGGTCGGTATCGTCTGCGCGGTGGTGGGCACCTATGTCGTCCTGCGTGGCATGGCCTTCTTCGGTGACGCGCTGGCGCACACCATCTTGCCCGGCGTGGCGCTCGGCTACCTGGTCAGCGGCGGGGCACGCGATACGCTCTTCTGGTGGGCGCTGGGTACAGCTGTGGTAGCCGCGCTGGGTATCGGCGCGATCAGCAAAAACTCGCAGGTCAAGGAGGATACGGCCATCGGCATCATCTTTGCCGGTATGTTCGCGCTGGGGATTGCCCTGATCTCTACTGTCCGCAGCTATGCAGTGGACTTGAGCCACTTCCTGTTCGGGGACGTGCTGGGCGTCTCGAACCAAAGCCTGTGGCTGATCCTGATCTTCGGCGGACTGGTGCTCCTGGCGATTGCCGCGTTCTACAAAGAATTCCTGACCCTATCCTTCGACCCCATCCTGGCTATGACCTTGCGCCTGCCGGTCGGCCTGCTCAATAACTTGCTGCTGGTGCTCATCGCGGTGACGATTGCTGTCTCGTTGCAAACTGTCGGTGTGGCGTTGATGGTCGCCATGCTGGTCACGCCCGCTGCTACCGCTTATTTGCTGACCCATCGCCTGCCGGTCATGATGGCGCTGGCGGCGTTGTTCGCTTCGCTTTCGGGCGTGATCGGGTTGTATCTCTCGTATTACCTAAGCATCGCTTCCGGCGCAGCGATCGTGTTGACGACGACGGCTTTTTTCTTATTGGTATTTATTGGGAAACGATTGCACTCATTTGCAAATAGGTAGGTGAACTTTAGAAAAATATTTGAAAAGTGAAAAATCTGTTTCAGCATGTCATTCTGAGTCGCGAAGCGGCGAAGAATCCCCGAATTTTCAAGAAAAGTATAGCTGAAAGGGGAGATTCTTCGCTCCCTACGCTCGCTCAGAATGACATTCAATTTACAGAGTACTGCGTAAATATTTGAACCAAGGTTTCAGGATTTACGGGCAATTCAAGGCAAGAAAATTCAGATATTTTTGCAAGAAGCAGTAGTTTTCAGGCACTCACTAGAATCAACATTCATTGGGGGGGCGAATTGCCTGCTACACAGATACAACTTTCACAAATACTTTCTGCAACTTTCCTGATTTTCTCTCGTAAATATTTTCAGGCGCGTATCTCCTCAAAAGGATAGGGGAAGTGGGGTGTTGTGGACGGGCTATACCCGACCACAACACCCCACACCCCGATTTATTGACAAGAATACTCAGGTACTGTTATTTGGAGAAATCCCATGTCTGAAAATACCATTATCGATCTTCAGAGCGTCAACAAGACCTTCAATGGGCCGGCCGGTCCCATCGAGGCCTTGAAAGACGTTTCCCTCAAAGTGTATCCGGGAGAATTTGTCGGCGTGCGCGGCCCCTCCGGGAGCGGTAAATCGACCTTGATCAACATGATCACCGGAATCGACCGCCCCACGCGTGGGGATGTCCACGTCACTGGAACGGATCTCAATGACCTGGATGAGAATCAGCTCGCCCGCTGGCGCGGCAAGAATGTGGGCGTCATCTTCCAATTCTTCCAGTTGCTTCCCACCTTGACCGTCATGGAAAACATCATTCTCCCCATGGAATGCTGCCGCGTTTGGAAACCGCGCGAGCGGCCCGAAAGAGCCATGCATCTCCTCGAAAAAGTTGGGCTGGCTGACCAGGCTCATAAACTGCCCAATACACTTTCCGGTGGGCAGCAGCAACGGGCTGCCATCGCCCGCGCCCTGGCGAACGACCCTGCCCTGGTCATGGGCGACGAACCTACTGGCAATCTCGACAGCAAATCTGCAGACAAAGTCTTTTATCTGTTCGAGGACCTCGTCAAGCAGGGAAAGACCTTCATGATGGTCACCCACGATCAAGGGCTTGCCAGCCGCATCCCCCGCGTGGTGGAAGTCCTGGACGGGGATTTGTTTGATAATGGAAACGGCCACAAATGAAAATGTCATTCCGCAAAGTCTGGCGTGACCTGTGGCGCAACAAAGGCCGCACACTCATGGTGATCATGAGTATTTCTGTGGGCGTGATGGCGGTGGGGATGGTCGTCTCGGGCAATACCCTGGTGCTCGGGCAGATGGCCGGATCCCATATCGAGAGCAACCCATCCCACGGAATATTGTGGCTGGCGGGCACTGTAGATGAAGACATCATCCGAAGTTTAGAGCGGATTCCCAGTGTCAAGGATATCGAGGGTCACGCGGAGTCGAGCATCCACTGGAAAAGGACTCTGGATGCTGAATGGCAAGATGGACATGTCGTTACCTATGCGGATTTCGAAAGTCAAACCTATGACCGGTTGACCCTGAAAGAGGGCGCCTGGCCTGAAAGTAAACATATTGGGGTGGAGGCAGCTCACATCGACTCTTATAATGCGCCCGGGATCGACGGCACGGTCTATTTCGAAATCAACGAACACGCCCGCCCATACACTGTCAATGGTATTATGCGCAACCCCTGGGAATGGCCCACGCCATTTGGCCAGGATGCGGCTTTTTACGTCACCCAAAATGACTTTACCAGGATCGCCGGTTATCACGGTTTCGATGTGCTGCAAATCACGGTTCCTGAATATAGCAAGGAAAACGTGCAGCAGGCCATCGACGATATCAACGAAAAGCTGAAACCCCAGGGCGTATCCGTGGCCTATTCAGAAGTCCTGCATCCCGAAGAACATTATTTACAGGAAATGATCGATGGCGTCGGGATGGTGCTGACCGTTATGGCGATTGCATCCCTGGGGTTGAGCGTCATGCTGGTGATCAACACCATCAATGCGCTCATTGCCCAGCAGATCCCCCAGATTGGGATTATGAAGGCCATTGGCAGCACCCGGCGCCAGATCACGACCATGTACCTGTCGGCCATTTTTGTCTATGGAGTTTTGAGCCTGGTGATTGCTGTCCCCATCGGCGCTTATGCCGGGAATGCTATGGCCAAGTGGATGTTGTATTTGTTGAATGTCCCGATTTTGCCCTTTGAAATTCTGCCCAATGTGTTCCTCCTGCAAATTTTGGTAGGATTGCTGACCCCCTTATCGGCTGGACTCTACCCGATTTTGCAGGGAGTAGCCGTCCCCGCGGCGCGCGCGATCAGCCAGAGCGGATTAGGCAACGGTCATTACGGACGTCGCCTGATCGACCGCCTGATCTCTGGCATCCGCGGTATCCCTGTCATGGCGGCTCTTTCCTTGCGGAACACCTTCAGGCGTCCCGGACGGGTCATCCTCACCTTGCTGACCCTGACCGTATCCGGCGCGTTTTTCATCATGGTCTACAGCACCCAACATTCGTTCGAGCGAACCATCGATACTATTTTTGCCGGTTTCGGTTACGAAGTGGAGATCGACTTCGAGCAATTACAGCGTATCGACGAAGTGATTCCACTGATCGAATCCCGTCCCAATGTAAAGAACGCTGAAATGTGGGTTTTTCGCACTGCAAATACGAAGGTACCTGGCGCCAGCGGCCCCGGCAGCGAATACGAAGTTTTTGTGCGCGGCGTCCCGTCCGACTCTCCTATCTTCAAACCGCAGCTCACCGCCGGGCGGACGCTCGACCCAATGGACAAGCAGGCCATTCTGCTCAATCAAAAGCTGGCGGGAAAAATGGGGGTTGGCGTGGGCGATGAAATCATTATCGACTTACCCGATGTCGGCGAAACCACCTGGACCATCGTCGGGTTGGTCTTCGATCTCAACGGCCGTGACCAGAATACGGCCTTCGCCAATATCGATACGCTTAGCCGGGTCTTGCACAATGTTGGCAAATCCGCGGTTGCTATGGTACAAGGTGCCGATCAAAGCCTGGCGACCCAACAAGCCATCGAAGCCGACCTCATCGATTATTTTGATGCCAAGGGCATGAAGATCGGTTATTCCGCCATCGCCACCGAAGACCGTAACAATGCCAGCGCCCAGTTCTCCATCCTGACCCAACTCTTGATGATGATGACCGTCCTGATGGCCGTCGTTGGCAGCATGGGGCTATCGGGCACGCTCTCTATCAATGTCATCGAGCGCAGGAGGGAGATCGGCGTGATGCGCGCAGTGGGCGCTTCCTCGAGGGATGTGGGATTCGTTTTCACCGGGGAAGGCTTGATGTTAGGTCTCACCAGTTGGCTCCTGGCGCTGCCCATTGGCTTGAGCGCCGGTCCTGCGTTCGTCAAAGCGCTGGGAGCCGTGATCGATTTTCCCGCTGAATACTACCCCGCCACGCACGGCGTTTGGATCTGGCTGGGGATCGTCATCGTGCTTTCGGTCATCGCCAGTTGGGTCCCCTCCCGCCGCGCCACCCGCATCAGCGTCAACGAGAGTCTGGCATACGAATAAGCTAGGCCACATCCAGCCTGGCTTTTGATATACCAATAACAGAATCGACCTGCCCCATCAGCTTTGGCGCGCCCGTCCCTCCCGGTGGCGGCGGATAATTCGCCGGACGCCGAAAACCAGCGCCCCCAGGACCAGGAGCCAGGGCAGGATCACGATCCCAAAATAGATCAGCAAATTGACCGCCCCCTGGGCGCTCTTGACCAGCCCGCGCCAGGCCCTCTGGGCGGTTTCCCCAGGCCGCCACTGTATCCCTAATGGCTGGCTGAGCGTGGAGGGCTGCAAGTTGATCTGGATTTTCGACATCTTTGCGGACTGCGTCAGGTAATCCAGCCGCCCTTGTAACGACTCGATCTCCACTTCCCGCTGGGTCAACTGGTTTTCGGCCTGGAGCAATTCTTCCACGCTAGCGGCCTGTTCCATAAGCTTCATCAGCCGCTCGCGCGCCGCCTGCATCGCTTCCAGCCGCGCCTGCACGTCCACATACTCCTCGGTCACATCCTCGGCTGATTCCCTGCGTTCCAGCACCCGCTCGGCCAGCCCGGCTAGGCGGTCCATGACCTCGTCGAAGCGTTCGGCGGGCACGCGGATGGTCATGTTGATTGCAGGCATAGGGCTATCGGCCCGGCCAAATTCCTGACTGGAGACGATGAAAGCCCCCTCTGCCGCCAGTTCCTGCACGATCCCCTCAATCGCCTGGCTGCTATCCGACGTATCCTTTACACTCATCGAAATGTACCCGTCCCGGATGATGACATGCTGGGTTACCTGCACGGGCGCTAACTGCGCGCTCCGGGTAGCGTACGTGTCCCCGCCGCTTACGCTTGAAAGTTCGTCATTGATCGTACTGAACGAGTTTCCCACCATGGGGCCTGCCAGCATCAATCCGGCCAGACAGGTGGCAGCGACCAGCAGCGCCACACCCGCGCTGATTCCCAGGGTTTTCAACACCCTGGTTCGTTTTTTATTGAAGCCCTGCTCCTCAGACATATCTACCTCCGCTTCCTCAGGCAAAAGAATCCGAATGGAATAACTGTATCGAGTATAGCACGGCCATCCTTCAATGCAGGCACGATTGCACCATAAGAGAGCATTCAAATTCGGTAAAATTGCGTTCCATGACCGCCGGGGACTGAATTCCCCGGCAAACCTACGAAGCCCGCGTAGCGGGCTAAGTCCCCGTAAGGGGATAAGCCCCGAATGGGGCTTCCTATGTGTAGCCTGGGGGTTTATCCCCAGGCGATTGGCATAGATGAATCAATAACATTTGAATACTCCCGCTCCCGCACCACAAATAGCCAGAGCAAGAAACCCGAGGATGGTTTAAAATACCGCAATGCAAAAATCCCTCCGCCTGTTTTCCTGGCTCTTCCTGCTTTCCATTCTCACAGCTTGCGGCTCCCCTGCTCCTGCCCCTGAGCCAACCCAAACGGCAACTCTGTCTCCTACGATTGCACCCCCAACCGAAACGGCTATTATTCCCACTGACCAACCAACAGCCACGCCCATCCCGGCGCCGGAGCGGGCAACTTACACGATCAACGCGGCGCTCGATTACGCCGCCAAAACCGTCAGCGTGGACCAGACCATCCTCTACCCCAACCACAGCGGCGAGACGCTCCCGAACCTGGTCCTAGCGGTCGTCCCCAACATGTGGCCGGGAAGTTTCAACCTGTCCGCCCTGGGCGTGGACGGAACGCCAATTACGAATTACATTTTACAAGGCCAGAAACTCGAATTCGCCCTGCCCGCGCCGCTCGCGCCGGAGACGACGGTCACGGTTGCACTCCAATACACGCTCATCCTGCCCTTTGCCGAGCAACAGGACCCCAGCGTGGAGCGCCCGCGCATTTACGGCTACACCGCCCGGCAGGTCAATCTGGCGAACTGGTATCCGTTCATTGTTCCGTACGCAGCGGGGAAGGGCTGGGTGCTGCACGATCCCTGGTACTACGGTGAGCACCTGGTCTACGAGGCCGCCGATTACGAAGTCAACCTGACGACCGACCCGTCCGTGGTGGTAGCTGCCAGCGGATACGCGGAACCAAATGGAGAATGGACGCGCTACACGCTCCAGGCTGGACGAGCGTTCGCTGTTTCTGCTAGTCCTGAATATCTTGTTTCCACAATGCAAGTAGAAGATGTAACAGTTTACAGTTACTATTTTCCCTTATACGACATTCCTGGACAGGCCGCACTAAGCGCTAGCGCACAGGCCTTACAAATTTACAGTCAGCGATTTGCTCCATACCCGCACAATACACTTTCAATTGTAATGGGTGATTTCAACGATGGTATGGAATATTCGGCCTTCTATTTCCATAGTCGTGCTATCTACAACTCCTACGATGGGACGCCAAACAATTACTTAACAACAGTGGCTGTCCATGAAACTGCTCACCAGTGGTGGTTTGAGCGAGTGGCTAATGACCAAGCTGAAAATCCATGGCTCGATGAGTCACTCTGCACTTACAGCGAGAGAATTTACTATGAAACAGCATCCCCTGACTCTTTGCAACAATGGTGGTGGCCAGTTCGTATCGATTTTTACCAGCCTCATGGGTTTATTGACAGCCCAACTAACTCAGTAGGGACTGAAGATGAATATTGGAGTATTGTATATTTCAATGGTGTACACTTCCTCGAAGACCTGCGGGCGCGCACCGGCGACGAGGCCTTCTTTGCCTTTTTGGGTGATTATGCGGCACAAATGGATGGTAAGATAGCCACGCCTCAGGACTTCTTCGCCATCCTGCGCCAGCACACCAGCGCGGATTTCTCTGACTTGATCGCCACGTACTTCACGAACTCTTATTAATGCGGACTTTTTCTTCACCACTGAGCGCACAGCCCGTCCTGGCTAACAGGCTAGGGAGAACACGGAGATTCATTAATCTCTGTGCGCTCAGTGTTCTCTGTGGTTTGACGATTGTGGCCTGCCTGCCAAAAGCGGACCCGTCCGCCTCACCTCCGCCCTTCAACCTGGTGACTGTTGACCCGAACGCCACGGCCACCCCGACTCCCTTCCAGCCCGCTGCCGAGAGTTTCACCCCGCGCCCAACGCTGACCCTGCTGCCAAGCATGACGCCCCTGCCCACGCAGACGGCTACGAACGCCCCCACCGCTGTCCCAACCCAGACGCTTACCAGCGCTCCGACTTCTGTCCTGCCCACATCGCCATCAGCTCCCGCCTCGACCCGTCCGCAGTACACCTTCTACGTGCTGTTCGACTACTCCGGCCGTCAACTGGCCGTGGACGAGACCATTCGCTACACCAACCAGACCGGCGTGTCGCTGGCGGATATTGTCCTCGCCGTAGAGCCCAACCTGACCCCGAACAGCTTTTCGCTGGAAACGCTCTTCCTGGATGGAACCACGCCCAACTACGAATTGAACGGCCACCGCCTGACGGTTTTCCTGCCGCAGCCGCTGGCTCCCGGCAACACGATCAATTTGTCCATGCGCTACTGGCTGGCGATCCCGCCCAAATACTTCGACCACCCACATGGTTACCTCGGCTATCAAGTCAACCTGACCGAATGGTATCCGTTCGTCGTGCCCTACAAGGGCGACTGGGTGTTGCACGATCCCTGGGCCTTTGGCGAGCATCTGGTCTATGATTCGGCGGATTTCGAAGTCAACATGAAGGTGCCGGAGGGGGGCATCACGGTAGCCACATCCGCGCCTGCCGAGCCAAACGGCGAGTGGACGCGCTACCGCCTG
>JAFGKO010000351.1 GCA_016928525.1 Anaerolineales bacterium
AAAAAGCGGGGTGTGGGGTGTTTTCGGCTGGCGTAGCCAGCCGAAAACACCCCAACTTCCTCATCATTAATATTTAGGCGATACGATAGGCCCTTATTAATTTTCGATTTATGTGGAAAAGGTATAATCTACCCATGGCTACCGTCTCTTATCCGTATTCACAGCGCAATTCGATTGTGCTGCAAATCATGACCGCTTTTATTGGCGGGTTGACACTTTTCCTGGGCGTAGTCCTGCTATGGACGATCGGCTTCCAGTTGCTGTATGCCGGTCGCATCTTTCCGGGTGTATCCGTTGCCGGGGTAGACCTTTCCGGCCTTGCGCCAACGGATGCAGCCAATAAGTTGAGCCAGACGTTGTCTTATCCTTATACGGGCAAGATCGTCTTGCGCGATGGGGGCAGGGTGTGGGTTGTCACGCCTGCCCAGATGGGTATGGCCTTTGATGCTTCATCCAGTGCGCAGGCAGCTTATCAACTTGGTCGTAGCGGCGGCCTGTTAGCCAGCCTTGACGGTCAAGTACTTGCTCGCAGCACTGGCGTAGAAATGCCGCCGGTCATCCTGTTCGACCAGCGTGTGGCCTATCAGTATTTGCAAGCTTTATCGGTTGAGGTGGATCAGCAGATCGTGGAAGCCAGCTTGAAGGTCGAAGGGACGAACGTGGTTGCTGTTCCCGGTCAGGCTGGGCGCTCATTGGATGTGGAAGGCACGCTGGTCTTCCTCAGCGCCCAGATGCAAACCTTCCGCGACGGTGAAGTGCCGCTGGTTATCCGTGAGCAGACACCGGAACTGATAGATGTCTCTGCGCAGGCGGAAGTGGCCCGGCGTGTATTGAGTCAGCCAATGCGTCTCTACATTGCCAACGCGGGTGAAAACGACCCTGGCCCGTGGACGTATGACGTACAGATCTTGGCAAAAATGCTGATCGTTCATCGGGTGGGGAACGAAATCCAGGTGGCGCTGGACCCGGCGCCATTGCGAGAAATCCTGACCGGGATCGCCACGCAGGTGGATCGCAAATCGGAAAATGCACGTTTCTATTTCGATGACAATACGCGCCAACTGGCTTTGATCCAATATGCCCAAGTTGGGCGTGTCGTCGACACCGAGGCCAGCATTGCGGCCATCAATGATGCTTTGTTGCAAGGCGAGCACAACATCGCTTTGCGGATCGTCGAAGAGCAGCCGGCTGTGACGGATAATTCCACAGCCGGAGAATTGGGCATTACGGAGTTGGTCAGTTCAGAGACATCTTATTTCTACGGTTCCAGTGCCGAACGCATTCAAAATATTCAGGCAGCAGCCTCCCGTTTTCATGGCGTGCTGGTCGCGCCAGGAGAGACTTTCTCGATGGGCGATGCCTTGGGCGATGTCAGCCTGGACAATGGTTTTGCCGAAGCGCTCATCATCTATGGCGGGCGTACCATCAAAGGTGTGGGTGGCGGCGTGTGCCAGGTGAGCACGACCCTGTTTCGCACGGTTTTTTACGGCGGGTATCCGGTCGTAGAGCGCTACTCACATGCTTATCGCGTTTCGTATTATGAACAGACCTCCAGCGGGGCTGTTGACTCCAACCTTGCGGGTCTGGATGCTACGGTCTATTTCCCGCTGGTGGATTTCAAATTCACCAATGACACGCCTTACTGGCTCTTGATGGAAACCTACGTCAGCGCTGAAGCCCGTACGCTTACCTGGAAGATGTACTCCACCAGCGAAGGCCGTAGTGTCACCTGGGAGACGACCGGGCCGCAGAATGTTGTCCCGGCTCCCGAACCGCGTTTTGAAGAAAGCGACGAGTTGAAAGCCGGCCAGATCAGGCAGGTAGATTGGGCCGCTAATGGCGCAGATGTGACCGTCACACGCACAGTCCTGAAGAATGGCGCCGTCTATTTCAACGATGAGTTCAAGACGCATTACGAACCCTGGCGGGCGGTTTGCGAGGTTGCGCCGGGTACCGAAGACCCTGAGAGGCTGGCCGAGCGGCATAATGTGTGCAGGTCCCCATCTACGTAAAATGAAAACCCTGCAAGTCCGTGTTCTGCGACAAATTTCAATCGGACAGTCCATCTTATTTTTGATAGCGATTGCCCTGGCGATCCCTGCCTTTGTTCTTGTCCGGGATTTCGTTAAGTGTTGGTCGATCACAAAGTTACCAGGCATCGCTCCAACTTCCTGCGGTGTCGACAACGGCTTGGATGAGCCGCGAGTTATCGTAGACAATCAGCAGGGAAACTCGGCGACAGTTCCGGTATTGCCCTCGCCAGAGATTGCCGCGCCCGAAGAGACCTTGCCTTCCTGGGATGGCGGCAGCCGCGTAACCTTGCTTTTCATTGGCCTGGATGAACGTGACTGGGAAGTTGGTGCGGGCGCGCCTCGTTCGGATACGATGATCCTGTTTACCATCGATCCGATCAGTAAGACCGCTGGGATGCTCTCCATCCCGCGTGACCTGTGGGTCAATATCCCCGGATTTTGGTACAGTAAGATCAATACGGCTTATTCATATGGTGAAGCCAGTAAGTTGCCAGGTGGAGGATCTGGGTTGGCCATAAAAACGGTTGAGCAATTCATTGGTGTTCCCATACAGTATTTTGCCCAGGTTGATTTCGTAGCTTTTGAGGAGACCATCGACGCTTTGGGTGGTTTGTATCTGTGTCCGGGTGAAAGGATCACAATCGACCCGATCGGCCCCAAACCACCGGTGAAGATGGGACCAGAATGTCGCAATTACTGGGGATATGAAATATTGGGATATGTCCGTAATCGGAAGACGACTGGCGGCGATATCGACCGCGCCAGTCGCCAACAGAAAGTTGTGCTAGCATTGGTGGAACAGGTCTTTTCACCGCAAAAATTCCCTACACTGGTGTCTCAAGCGCCTGAAATTTACGCAGAAGTTGAATCGGGCTTACGCACGAATCTTAGCTTTGACGATGCCTTGAAGCTTGGCGTACTTTTGTCGCAAATTCCAGTAGAAAATATCAAGCACGAGGTGATCGATTATTCCATGGCTCCTCTAGACAGTGTTGTGGTAGCGAATGGTCAAAAAGCCAGTATACTGAAACCGTACCCGGATCAAATCCGTGTATTGCGTGACAAAATCTTTTCGGCCGCGGGCCCGCTCAACCCGATGGCAAACGGCGATCCGGTCACGCTGATGCAGGCGGACGCTGCGCGTGTGCGCGTGGTAAATGGTACCTCTACTGAAGGCTTCTCCGAACGAGCAGGGAACTACCTGCGTGCGCAGGGGATGCAGGTCCTTGAAGCGAGCGGTTATGCCGAACGACAATATACTCGCACAACGATCGTGTTGTACGGCCCAAAGCTGTATACCTTGCAATACCTTAGAACTGTTTTTGGAGTTGACCTCCCCAATCAGATTTTGTTCAGCCCAGACCCCGCATCCCCTGTCGATGTCGAAGTACGCCTAGGGACCGATGCGCTCACTCTCATTCCTTAAAACCAATGGTAAATTGCCAATTTGACCTACAAAATGGTAAAATACCGGACTGTTGAAATGGAGCTTAGATGATCAGTCAAGATTTGCTTGAAATATTGCGTTGCCCCAACTGTGTGCGTGAGAAGGATGGCCTGCTCACCTTACACAAAGATTCCTGGCTGATTTGCCAGGATTGTGGACGCAAATATCCAATCGTGGACGATATACCGGTTATGTTGATCGATGAAGGGGACAAGTGGATTAGCGTGGCTGTTGAAAAATTGCCTGTCCCACCCCCGGCCAAGTAAAGCGAGATCTTTGTGTCGAATTTGGATGCACTGCTGGCTGACCTGACCAGCGGAGACGAAACGCGCGCCGAAGGCGCCGTCCCTGGATTGGTGGAGCTTGGGGAAGATGCGTTTCCGGCCCTCCGTGACCTGCTGAGTTCTACGGATGCGGACCAGCGCTGGTGGGCGCTGCGGACACTGGCCCAATCGCCTCAAGCGCGGACCGAGTGGCTGCTCCCGCTTCTGAACGACTCAGTCCCTGAAGTGCGCCAAGCGGCGGCGCTCGGGTTCTGCAGCCATCCCGATGAAACAGCCATCAGCTCCCTCGTCCGGGCTCTGAGCGACGCGGATTCATTGGTGTCGAGTCTGGCCTGTAATGCGCTGGTCGAGATCGGGAAGCCGGCAGTCCCATTTCTGTTGGAAATGCCCAAAGATACGCCACAAATGGCGCGCATCAACGCGATCCGAGCCCTGGCTGAAATTGCTGACCATAGCGCTATCCCAGCTCTCATGGCTGCTCTCGAAGATGACTCCATCATGATACAACATTGGGCAGAAGAGGGACTGGAGCGTTTGGGCCTGGATATGGTTTACCTCAAACCTGAGTAGGAAGAATGAAAATATTGAACTTTCTAAAACGAATTTCCATCTGGCGGATTGTCTTTTTGGTGATCGCATTTGCGCTGGCAATACCCGTCTTTATTTTCACCCGCGATTTTGTGGTAGGTTGGGGAATTACGGATTTGCCGGGTGTGGCTGTTAAGTATGATGAGCAAGGGAACCCTCAAGTTTCCAGTGAGGTGCCTGTTCCTGAGGAGGTTGCCGCGCCCGAAGAAAAATTGCCTTCCTGGGATGGCGGTAGCCGTGTCACCTTGTTGTTCATCGGCCTGGATGAACGCGACTGGGAAGTAGGGGAGGGTGCACCGCGCTCGGATACGATGATCCTGTTCACCATCGACCCGATCAGTAAAACAGCGGGAATGCTTTCCGTCCCGCGCGATATGTGGGTCAATATCCCCGGTTTTGGATACAGTCGCATCAATACCGCTTATTCATCTGGCGAGGGGAACAAGTTGCCAGGTGGCGGGCCCGGGTTGGCTGTCAAAACAGTGGAACAATTCATTGGTGTGCCAATCCAATATTATGCGCAAGTGGATTTCAAGGCCTTCGAGGAAGCAATCGATGCTATGGGAGGATTGTATCTGTGCCCGGAGGAAAGGATTACGATTGACCCGATCGGCCCTAAGCCGCCTGTCAAGATGGGCCCGGAATGTCGCAGTTACTGGGGTTATGAGATATTGGGCTATGCACGCAATCGCAAAACGGAAGGCGGCGATGTGGATCGCGCCAACCGTCAACAAAAGGTTGTCATGGCGCTGGTGGATCAGGTTTTCTCGCCGCAGAATTTCCCTGAGATGGTTTCCAAGGCGCCGAAGATTTATGAAGAAGCAGAATCGGGATTGCGTACAAACTTAACCTTTGATGATGCCTTGAAACTGGGCGTACTGCTATCGCAGGTTCCCAGGGAGAATATCAAACGCGGCGTGATCGATTACTCCATGGTTACTTTAGATAACGTGACCCTGGCCGGGCAGAATGCCAGCATTTTTAAACCCATCCCGGATAAGATCCGTGTGCTACGAGATGAAATTTTCTCGGCAGCAGGTCCGCTCAGCCCCATGGCAAGCGGAGATCCAGCCGCATTGATGCAGGAAGATGCTGCGCGTGTGCGCGTTGTAAATGGCACGTATACGGAAGGCCTGCCAGAAAGAACAGGCAACTATCTACTGGCGCAAGGGATGCAAGTGGTTGAAGCAGGCGGGTATGCTGCCCAACAATATAACCGTACTACGATCGTCATGTACGGGCCAAAATTGTATACCTTGCGTTATCTCATGACTGTTTTTGGCGTCGATGCCACAAATCAAATTCTATTCGCTCCAGACGCCGCATCGACTGTGGATATAGAAGTACGGGTAGGAGCCGACGCCCTTAACATCATTCCGTAGCGTCCCTTATTTTTGATATCTTTTTGCAAAGCGCGTTAACCCTAATCGTTATAAATGCTGCCACAGGTGAATTCCTGCGGCAGTTTTTTATCAAGGTTGTTGGAAGGTAATTTTTATTCCGCCCAGATAGGTGCTGTCGTCTGTGGCTGTGCATGTTGGGGGGGATATGCCTGAGGCAGGTGTGCCGCCGTCCGCCATACGGATGGAATACATCACATCGGGCGTCATCAGATAATCTGCATAGCCGTGACCGAGTTCGGGCTTCAATCCTGTAAAGATGTGCTCTTCACCGCTGCTCCAGGTGAGGATAATTTCCGCGCCAGGGATTTGCCTGCGTGTTGCGTTGATGACAACGATCTGTAACAAGCCCTCGGCAAGTTCCGGGTCACAGATGGTGTCCTGCCCTACGAGCTGGAAGGGTGCGCCCAGGGTGGGAGTGGGGGTATGAGTAAGCCTGAGCGTAGGCGTCAACACTGGGATTGGCGTGCCGGTTGGCTCGGCCTGGATTGTCGGCAAGGAGGCTTCGGCTGTAGAAGTTGATGGAGCGCTGGATTGTCCCGCTGGTTCCTGTGTGTCCGTAGGAATTGCGGTGGGTGAATTGGCGACCACCCCTCCTTGCAGGGCAGAAGACAACATAGCAACTTGTTGTACGGCTTCAAACGCCTCACCCGCGGCCAACATTCGTTGCGCCTGTGCGGTCAGAGCTTGTGTAGGGTCCGGGTCGCCGAGCAGACTCAGGCGAGCGCGCGCACGTTCCAGGTCGTTGTTTGAAGCAAAAGCGGCCGCAATCGCGGAACGGAAGTGGTCTTTGAAATTATCTCGCAGGGCTACGGGTTCAGCATCCACATATTTGACGGGGGAGAGAACCCAGGCATATGCCAACCCCAGCCCGAAACCCAGGATGAGCGCAAGAAGCCATTCCCACGCGAAACGCCTTGTCTTCATGGCAAACTTGTCCCGGGGATCGGCTGCCAGGTTTGTAAAGCGACTGACAATTCCTGGATGAGAGTCAGATCATCGCTGGGATAACCAGCCTGGCGGGCAAAGCTTTCGGCCTCTGCGGCGATGACCGCGGGTGGTTCGCTCCCAAGCACAGCCAACCGCCGGGCGGCCAGTGCGGGATCCTGCTCGGCGTGATAAGCTTCAGCAACCATGAGCACGTAATCGGTCCGGTAATCGATGCGCAGGGCATCAGGGGTGACGTCGGTATACTGGATCGGGTCAATCACCCAGCCATAGACTAGGCCAAGCGTAATTCCGAGGGCAAGTGCGATGAGAGTAGGAAGCCAACGAGGCATGTGAGTGTATTTTCTATAGCTACAACAGAATGATTGGTGCCGCAACCCCGCTATAGGCCGGCGGGGCAACTACGTGAGATTATAAGGCTACTTTGAATTTTATCCTATAACAGGCGACAATCCCCATCAATGGTGGGTGATTGTGTTATCAGGGTAGGAACCTTGTGTTTGACAATCGGATTCGTGCGTTAAACTCAAGTACAAATCCTATCGTCGTTGTACATTCGGTATGTTATAATTTTCGCGCTTATCCAAAAGCCCCTAATCCTTGGAGGATTTCTTATGGAGATAACAACCAAAAAGTTCAAAAGTTGTGATATGGTCGTTGTGAATGGGCGCATCGATAGTAGCACTGCCCCTCAGTTAACCGAAGCGCTTGAAGGTATTACCGGTGATGGCCGCTTTAAGATTGTGTTGGACATGAGTGACCTGGAGTATATGTCGAGTGCGGGATTTCGTGCTTTGCTTTCCGGCCAGCGTGTTTGCAAACGCTATAATCGTGGCGAGATTGTTTTGGCTGTCGTACCAGAGCGCGTGAAAGAAGCTTTGGAGTTGGCCGGGTTTACCGAATTGTTCAAGACTTTCGACGATGCGGTTGAAGCGGTTGGCCATTTTTAGTCCTTTGCGTTGATATTTGCTTTTTATTGTATGAGCCGCCTCCGTCTGCGGATGAAGAGGCGGCTTTTAGTGTCGAGATGCGCAAATCCACTTTTGATGCAAACTTCCACAACCTGGATGAGATCCGGGAATTTGTCGGTGAAGCTGCTCGCCAGGTTGGTTTTTCGGAAAAAGAGATTTATTCCATACAATTGGCGGCTGATGAAGCCAGCACCAATATTATCGAGCATGCTTATGCCGGCATTGAAAACGGCAAAATTGAAATAGACTGTAGCATCGCGGGCGAGGAATTGAAAATCGTTATGCGCGATAATGGAAAATCCTTTGACCCATCCAGTGTTCCTGAACCGAATGTGAAAGCCGATCTTTCTGAACGCAAAATCGGAGGATTGGGGATGTATTTGATGCGCAAGCTTATGGACGAGGTGTCTTATGAGGCGTCGCCAAAGACGGGCAATGCCTTGACCATGATCAAGCGCAAAGGAGACGCCGGGTGACTGCTGCTGCCCGTTCTCCTGAGTCATCGGACTGGCGAGCACTCGCCGGACTCGGGGAACAACTTGTCAGCACCACCTCGCTGGTTGACCAGCGTAATCGCATCATTGACGTGACCCGCAGGTTGGTGGCCGGTGAAGTCGATGTATGGCTTCACGAGAGTCTTTTCCGCTTGCCTGACTGGAATGAAGCGCCCCTTTTTCCACCCGAACCCGAATTAGAGGGGATGCGCGAGGCATTTCATTCAGGGAAACCGGTAGTCCGCAATAAATCAACCAGCCGGAATTCAAGTGGAACTTGCGCTGCCATCCCACTTGAGGATCAGGGACTGACACTGGGCATACTGCAAGTTAGCCACCCAGATAACAATGAATTTCCCGTAGAGGAACTGGACGTCCTGATAGGGTTAGCCAGTGTCATTTCGGTGAGCCTGTTCGCTTCACATCGGGTGGCTGTCGAGCGCTTTCGTCTGAACCAGATCAACCTTGTGCATGAAGTCAGCGCCCAGATCGCCAATGTAATGGACATGGACGAACTGGCACGGCGCGTTACCGAACTTATCCAGAAGACATTTAAATATTCTTATGTTGGCGTTTTTACGCATGAGCCGGGCTCTCAAAAATTGCGCTTCCGATCCAGCGCATCTGCCCCACGCAAGGGACGGCGCAAGTCACAACGGGCGTTGGAGGTAAAACTTGGCCAGGGGTTGATCGGGCAGGCCGCGCAGTCTGGGGAAATGATCGTTGTGGATGATGTCCAGGCGGACGCCCGTTTTCGTTTCATCCCCAGCCTGCCGGAAACAAAATCCGAAGTCGTTTTGCCTTTGAAAATCGAGGATCGGGTATTGGGCGTGATAGATGTGCAAAGTGACCAGTTGCAGGCGTTTCACCCCAATGACTTATTGATCCTGGATGCATTAGCTGCCAACATCGCCCGCGCAGTGGAAGGAGCGCATCTGTACACTGCTTTGCGCCGTCGAGCGGATCAGTTGGCATTGATCGCCGAAGTGAGCGATGCAGTTACTTCCACGTTGAATTTGAGCGAAGTGATGCACAAAACGGCTAATTTGATCCACAAAAAATTCGGCTATCCGTTTGTGCATTTGTTTACAGTGCACCCTAACCGGCGGCAGGTGATCTACGAGGCGGGCAGCGGTGCGCGCAGCCGCAAGCTGGAGGGGTATGCCATCCCGCTGGATGACCCACAGGGCATTATTCCCTGGGTAGCCCGAAAAGGCGAGACGGTTCTTACGAACGATGTGGGCCAGGATGATCGTTACGTCGACTCGCCTTTTCCTCCCAAGAATGTGCGCTCAGAGTTATGTGTTCCCCTTCTGTTTGACCGGCGGGTTGTGGGTGTGCTGGATGTGCAGAGCGACAAGTTGAATGCCTTTACCGAAGACGACCGGATGATCTTCGAAGCGGTCGCTGACAACATCGCTTCGGCCATCCATAACGCTGACCTGTATGCTTCGGAGCAATGGCGTCGCCAGATAGCCGACGGCTTGCGCGAAGTAGCGGTGTTGCTCTCTGCCAACGTGGGCGTCGAGGATGTACTGGATGCGGTTCTTGTGGAGTTGTATAAGACGTTGCCAGTGGATGTTTCTGCCATCTGGTTATTGGAAGAAGGTGATTTGTATCTGGCTGCGGTTCGCGGCTGTAGAGCCGACTTATTAGAAGAGGCGCGTCAGAGTTCTGTGGAAGCATCCGTTGCTTTGATGAGCGCCCTGGTGTCTGAGCGCCCCGTGATCCGCCGCCCGGATGACCCGAAATGGCCTTCCGGGTTGGCCGCTAGATTTGAGGATAACTACTCCTCAATTGCTGCGCCATTACACGTTGGCGATCAACCCGTTGGCGTGTTGACACTGGCGCATTCCACACCTGGGCGTTATGGTCACGAGGCCCAGGCCATGACCACTACATTTGCCAGCTATGCCGCCGTTGCGATAGAAAATGCCCGCCTGTATGATTCTGCCCAAGAACAGGCTTATGCCTCGGCGGCCTTGTTGCAGGTCGCGCAAGCGGTCGTCAGCCTGAGCGATCTCGATGAAATTCTGAGCACTATCGTGCGTATCATGCCCATCTTGGTGGGTGTCGAGCGTTGTGCGCTCTATTTATGGGACGCAGAAAAGGGCGCAAACTATCCTTACGAAGAGTATGGTCTTTCGGAAGAGGATGAGATCGATTTTTGGGAGAGAGAATTCCCGGCAGGCGCCTCGCCTGTATTGGATGCTGCTCGAGCCCAGGCGCATGCCCTGGCGTTTCCAGTGGATGACTCGTTTTCTTTCCGGGATTGGGTGGGATTGGACGTTCTGGATGAGGATGTAGAGAGTGAAGCCCTCACCAGCAACCACCAGCTTCTCCTGGCTGTGCCCCTGCTCATCAAAAACGACATTTTCGGGGTAATGCTGGTACAGGAAGCGCCCGGCGGACTGCGTTTCCGTGCCCGTCGTCTGGACATCATCAACGGCATCGCGCAGCAGGCAGCCCTGGCAGTCCAGAATGACCGCTTACAAGCCGAGATGTTCGTCCGCGAACGCCTCGAGGCTGAAGTCGAGCTTGCTCGCCAGATCCAGCAGACCTTTATCCCCGAAACCTTGCCGCTGCTCTCCGGCTGGGATCTGGCAGCCCGTTGGCGCACAGCCCGGCAGGTAGGCGGCGATTTCTACGATGTGATGGAATTGCCCGGCGGGCGCACTGGCCTGTTCATTGCGGATGTGGCCGATAAGGGTGTGCCCGCGGCGCTCTTTATGGCGCTCACCCGGACGCTCGTGCGTGCTTCCGTGATCGGGACCGAATCGCCGGCCGAGGCCTTGCGCCGTGTCAATGACTTGCTCATCCCGGATACTCAGCAGGGTATGTTCGTGACGGCTGTCTATGCTGTGCTCTATCCGGAAAGCGGGAAGTTGGTCTATGCCAACGCGGGACACAATCCGCCGTTGTGGTTGACTCACGATGACAAAGTTGAACGACTGACTCGTACTGGTATGGCCTTGGGGGTGATAGAGGGCGAGAAAGTCGAAGAACGATCCATCAAGCTGAAGAAAGGCGATAACCTGCTGCTATACACAGATGGTTTGAGTGAAGCTTTCTCTTCTAGCGGCGATATGTTTGGGGAGGAACGTATTATTTCAGCCTTGCAGGCCGGAACAGACAAATCCGCCGAGCGCCTTTTGCAGGGCGTCGAAGCCGAATTGGATGAGTTTGTGGGCGATGAGGAACAGTCCGATGACCTGACCATGCTGCTGTTGCGGCGGGAATAGCGCAGAGTTTCAGGTAACCTTTCCGGGGAAAGGTACAGGGGCAATGAAGAGAAGCTTTTTACCCCGAAATCGAAATTGTCTCAGGAATTTCCTCACCTGTCACCAAACTATACAGCACATCGGGATCAAGGTCAGCGCCATTGGGCCAGAAGATCGTTCCCCATTCGGGATTGACATCTATCTTGGCGAAGAAGTCTTCATCTTTCAGCGGCTCGAACACGTCCCTGAATTTGACAAGTTTGCGAATGTCCACTGTGCCTTTAGCGCCGTCTTCGAATTCCAAATGCAGGCGAAAACCTTTCAGCGGTTTGACTTTTACAATATCTTTTAGCATAAGTGTTTGCTAAACCAATACAAAATGATTGTATCACGACCTGGAATGTGGATGACCTTTCATTTCCTACATCCCCCATCGTGACCCCCGTCCCCGCCGGGAAACACGTCCATCCACCATCTCCTCCACTCCCCAGACAGTTAGACCCGCAATCACATTCAAACCCGCAACCTTCATTACAAGCCCGATAATCATTTGTACAGCTACATCCAGCACCCTGAGATTCCCCACACAATATATTACCCTCAGGTATGGCCAGGCTGACCTTAGGGGTAAACAGCGAAACCGCCACTAAAACAGTTAGTGTTAGCAAGACCCGTTTCACCATCTCAATACCGGCTCACTCGCCGCTCCACCGACAGTAACAACGTTCATTTCTACCCCCAACTCCCTGGCAAACCTACCCATCACCAAATTGCTAAGGAGCCCATTCAACACGTTCTCATCCACCGCAGCGATATTCACCTCATCAGGATACACAACTACCCGCATCACCCCGAAGGTGTTCCTTGTCGTTTCCACACAAAGAATCCTCTCCCTCCCCATCGACTGCGCTATACAATCCCCCGTATCCCTCCACACCTCCCTCTTCTCGAACTTTACAAGCTGCAATCCGACTTGTCCTTTTCCAATCAAAGCTTTTTCCACTTCCCACCAGTCAATAATCATCGGGCTAGGTAGTACAATAATTTGCACGAACAATAACAGAAAAACTGTCGCAATTACCACCGCCCCCGTAACCCACCAATACCAGCCTAGATTAAATAGCCTCACCCCCTCAGTATAACAACTTACTTCGCTTCTGCAAATTCAAACAACTTAACTTGATCATTATTCGCTGTCTCCTGGGCATACACGTGTCCAGCAGAAAAATAGACAAGTTTAGAACCATCAGCTGTTTGTGTGTAAATCCCTTTTATTGGTTCTTTGGGGAGATTCAGCGCCATATCCAAGGCCAATCCCACAAATTGTGATGCTGCCTGCTCAGCCTCATCTCCCAAACCATCGCCACCGAACCTTCCGATATAATAATCTTTCCTGCCCAGCGGAATATCACTTGTAAACGAATAGCTCCCAACCGTCATAACCACTTCTCCCTGCTCATTTACCCCAAACATCACGGCGTTGAAGGCTGCCACATACAACTTATGTGCTATAAGACTGAATGCCGGATTCAAGGGATCTGCCCAATCCATACCTCCGGTAAGAGTTTTAAATCGATCAGCATCAACAACTTGGACAGTCAATCTACTCAAATCTGCCTGGACTGTATCAAACGAAACAGCTTCATTTCGATCGTCATATGTCTGTTCATAATATTCCATTTCTGGATCTAACCTACTCAGATCAGTTCTTCTGGGAAGTACAATCGTAAACTTAGTTCCCGCCGGCGCGCTCTCGACAGCCGCAATCCACTCCTCCGCCGATTCATACTTGGTAGCGTCATTCGGCTCTCCGCTCCACTCATTCCATTTCCTCCCAGACTCATAAAGTCCGGTCAGCCACTTTGTCCGCACCGCCTCCCAATCCACCTCCTGGTTTAGCACCAAAACATCCTTCCCAGTCGCGGGATCTCGCAGCAGCCCCGCCTCCCCGATCGCAAATCCCTCCGGCACCCACTGCGCCTGCTCTATGATCTTCAGCCACTCGCCGGAATCCAGGCTGTATTCCATCACCCGGCTTCCCTGGGAATCGAGACCGAATATCTCCTCCCCATCGATCTCCACGGAGGCCACGTTCCCAGGCAGCGCTTCCATCCAGGGTTCCAGGGTTGGGGTGGGGGTGCCGGTGGGCGCGGGCGTGGCGGTCGTCGTAGGGATGGCAGTTGCCGTTTCGATGGGGAGCGCCGTCACTGGGGCACAGGCGGCTATGCTGATCAAGATGATGATTGTGAGCAAGGTCAGGCGTTGCATGGAATCCCTCCGTTCATGTCAATGAGAGACGAAATTTGTTGATATTCATAGGATACGGAAATAACGAGCATATGTCAAGATTTTTTGATCGTTCTCGAAGCATCTCTGCCTGCTCGGCGGCCTGAAAAATATGTGTAACGCGACATTTATGTCGCCTTGCCCACGAAGACACAATTACAAAATGACTTCCATACATAGGATCGCCCCTTCCCACGAAACCGGGCGCAGAGGCGCTCAAAGATGCGCATCCGATATACGAGAGCGCCAAAGGTATCCTCAACTCTCACCAGGGATTCGATCCCGATGGCAGGGTGACCGACCGCGAGAAAGCAGTCGAAACGGTCAAGGAATTGCGCGACGCCACTCGCCCGGCAGATTCTTCTGGCACATCGGAATAGAAATAGAAGATGATCGATATTGGCAGGGAACCACGAAGGTAAGGAGACACAGAGAAATAAATCTCTGTGTCTCCCCTGGCACCGCCCGCCAGGGCAGGTGTGTGTCTCGTGGTTGGATTTCCAGGTCGATGTCGGTTGCATATTTTGTAATGGTTCTTTGTAGTCGCAACTTTGACCTTTCCACTCTGTTGGCTTACAATCATGACATCAAAATCAAGGAGTGACACATGTACACAACTGAGGGCAAAAAGATCATCCACACAGACAAAGCACCTGAAGCCATTGGTCCCTATTCACAGGCAGTTCGCACAGAGAGTATGGTCTACACCGCCGGGCAGATTGGCCTCGACCCGGCCACGATGGAACTTGTCAGCGGCGGGGTGGAAGCCGAAACGCGCCAGGTGTTGAACAACCTGAAGCAGGTGTTGGAAGCTGCCAATTCCGGGCTGAATTATGTGATCAAGACCACGGTCTTCCTGCGCGACATGGCTGATTTTCCCAAGATGAACGCCATCTATGCGGAATTCTTCCCCGAAAATCCGCCTGCCCGTTCTACTGTCGCGGTGGCGGCCTTGCCCAAAGGCGTGGCGGTAGAAATCGAAGCCATCGCGCTGGCCGCTCCCGGTCACGGCGACTGACCATTAATTACTTATTGCCGATCACTGCGTGCCGGGTTGGGACTTGTAATTGGTTTCTCCGGGAATTTCCGTGGTAGATACCCGGATTTGGGGGGGTGAGCGTGCGTACGCACGCTCACCCCCCCAAATCCGGACCTTTTCACGGCGGATCCTGAAGAACCTGCAATTGTGCATGAGATTGTTACCGTACATAGTGGTAGAATTACGGTTCGCAGCCAGGAGGGGCTAGGAACGACCTTTAATGTTTTCCTGCCGCTGGCGAATAAGTAAATCTTTCGATTGTTTTTGCGAGTGGATTATCATTGTAATTTCTCCTCTCAATTCTCACTATGTTTTTTTCTTCTATCCAACATTTTTTAAAAAAGAAGAATCATTTTTTGTTGATTCCAGTTTTTCTTTATCTTCCTTTTATATTCCTGGGCTATGGGGCAGATAGTGATAGTTTTGAAACGCTCAGGACGGGCACAACTTTTATCAGAAGTTTTGATTACATCCCATCCCGAAATCCGGGTTATTTGGTTTTTGAGGTAATTACATTTTTTGTTAACCTTGTTGGGGGAAGTATTGCCACGAATTTGATGGCCATCTTTATGTCACTGATTTGTCTGCAAGGCTTTTATCAATTATGCAAAACATTAGCAATCTCAAATGCCAAATATCTGGTTCTTTCTGTTGCCTTGCATCCTTATTATTGGGTGGCGTCCACAACCACAATGGACTATGTCTTTGCAATGGGATTTTTATTTCTGGGCATTTCTTTTTTACTTAAGAAAAAAGAAATATATGCCGGTGTTGCTTTTAGTCTCGCCATAGGATGCCGCCTGACTACCGTTCTGCTCGTTATTTTTGCTCTCATTCTATTGATAGTAGCGAGAATCATAAGCCTTAAAGGTGCGGCCATATCTTTCTTAATTGCATGTATATTTGCTGTTATCTTTTATCTTCCTCCTCTTGATTTTGTGAAATGGAGATGGTGGCGGATCTTCAAGCCGGTCATGGGTGGAAGCGAGTATTGGTCGTTGATTCTTAGAGCTGGGAGGTTTGTTTACAAGAACATTGTGTTTTGGAGCGTTCCAGTGTTATTGTTCCTGTTTGTGGTAATCGTTCACCTATTGATCAAGAAAGTACATATAGAGAGCAACCTCTTCAAACTCATCGTAGTAAATTTCATGATCTTTCTTACATATGAAGGCTTGTTCTTTTTTGCTCCCCTCGATCCTTCCTACCTTCTGGTTATTTTGCCTTTCTCTTTGATAATCATTGGGATACTCTTTCAAAATCAACGGAAAATCCTCATGGCGCTCTTATCGCTTATTTTTATTTCGAATTTCATTGTTCCTGGCTTTGCCAGGCCGGATGTGGAAAACTTTGCAACCGGAGCGAGTTATGGTTTGTGGCTAGAGCCAGGATACCTGGTCGAAACAACCAGGGAAAGAATGAAAGTTATAGATTGCATCGACCTTAATTGCTACGACAGTAAAACACAAAATTGATCGGAACCTTTCAAATCTTATGGAGTTGCCTACTATATCCATTATTGTTCCCTGCTACAACGAACAGACAACCATTCGTCAACTGTTGGAAGCTATCTACCACCAGACCTATCCGCGCACGGAGATGGAGGTGGTGATTGCGGATGGCCTTTCAGAAGACGCTACACGGGATGAAGTAGTAACTTTTCAGCGTGAGCACCCTGATCTGGCTATTCATACTATAGATAATATCGCCCGTACTATCCCTTCAGCCATAAATTGTGCCATTCGAGCTGCGCGCGGTGAAACCATCATCCGCATGGATGCGCACTCCCGTCCTTACCCCGATTATGTGGAACGCTGTATCATTGCCCTGGATGCGGGCTTGGGCGATAGCGTCGGCGGTATATGGGAGATCAAGCCGGGCGGCAAAAGCTGGATGGCTGCATCGATCGCTGTTGCTGCTGCGCACCCACTGGGTGTGGGTGATGCAGGCTATCGCATCGGCGCTCGGGCTTCGGCGGTGGATACCGTCCCTTTTGGCGCGTTTCGTCGCACTTTGATTGACAAGGTTGGACTGTTTGACGAATCCTTGCTCTCGAATGAAGACTACGAATTCAATACGCGTATTCGCCAGTCCGGTGGGCGCGTCTGGTTGGACCCGAAAATTGTTACCGTTTATTATGCCCGTCCAACGTTGCGAGAGCTGGCGCGGCAATACTGGCGCTATGGCTACTGGAAATTCCACATGCTACGCCGCTACCCGAATACGCTGCGCTGGCGCCAGGCTTTGCCGCCCTTGTTTGTTGCCAGTCTCATTGGGCTACTTTTGTTCGTCTGGTGGCCGCTTGCAGCTTGGCTTCTGGCGCTGGAGCTGACAACATATGCCACAGTGCTTTTGTTGGCAGGTGTGCTATCATCATTCCGCCAACAGAAACTATATCATTTCATAGGACTACCGCTTTCCATCGCCACAATGCACCTGGCCTGGGGCGGTGGTTTCCTGTGGAGCATACTCATGTCAACATTGGAAAAACGCAGGAATGGCTAATCATCAGACTCCTCGATTGCGTCTCCGGCCGAGCGAGCACCGTGGGCTTTTATTCTTTGGCGATTTGCTGGTGTCTGTTGCTTCGGTTTTTGCAGCAATCTATTCCTGGAGGGAATATCAGCGCTACATATTGTTCGCAGACGATCTCAAGCCGAAAGTCGTTGAGCAATTGATGCAGAACATCCACATCCCGGTTTGGTTTTATTTATTACCGTTTGTCTGGCTTTTATTGATGGTTGAACTTTATGAACCCCATACCGCCGCAAACTGGCGAAAAACTATAAAGGGAATAGCGATTGCTGCATTTGTAGGACTTGTGATTTATTCATTGGTTTTTATTACCCAGAAAGAACAAACTGGTTTGCCTCGTATTGGTGTCGGGGCCTTCCTGCTTTATTCTTCTTTGTTGACCTTGCTATGGCGTTCACTTTATATCCGCTTCTATTCATCTTCAGGACAATTGCGCCGCATTCTGGTCGTAGGCGCCGGGAAAGCCGGTCGTACGTTGGCCGAAGTTTTTCTTTCTCAAACCCCGCCTCCTTTCAAATTGGTTGGCTTTATCGATGACGATCCCCAGAAATTGGGCCAGTCGGTTTGTGATTTCCCGGTCATCAGTCAAAGCTTTGAATTGTTGGATCTTATAGACACGCATAGAATATCAGATATCGTTGTTGCAGTGAGCGGCAGGATGCAAGGGACGACGTTCCAGACGATCCTGGATGCGCAAGAGCAAGGCGTGGAGATTGCTCGTATGCCTACGCTCTACGAAGAAATGACTGGGCGTGTCCCGATCCATCATCTCGAATCGGACTGGGTGATCCGGTCTTTTGTTGATGAGGCGCGTGTTAGTGGGATGTATCTGCTGGTCAAGCGTTTGATCGACATTTTGGGCGGATTGATCGGTTTGATCATCTTTCTTGTTATCTTCCCCTTTACCGCGTTGGCTACTCTTATCGATAGCGGCCTTCCAATTTTTTATTCACAGGTACGCTCGGGCAAAGGCGGGCAGGTGTTCAAGATCTACAAATTCCGTACCATGCGTCAGGATGCTGAAGCCGATGGACAGGCGCGCCTGGCTGAAAAAAACGACCCGCGCGTGACAGTTGTGGGTAATCTCCTGCGCCGTACCCGTTTGGACGAGTTTCCCCAATTTTGGAATGTGCTGCGTGGCGAGGTCAGTTTGGTGGGACCACGCGCCGAGCGCCCTGAGTTGGTAGATGCTTTTCAGAAGCAAATCCCGTTCTACCGGGCGCGGTTATTGGTCAAACCCGGCCTGACGGGCTGGGCGCAGATCAATTATGGATATGTTTCAACAGTGGGGGATACCGCCGTCAAACTCGAGTATGACTTGTATTACATCAAGCATCGGACAATAGGAATGGATTTAACCATTATTTTACGCACTATCGGTACGATGTTGTCTGGAAAAGGCCGGTAGCATGACGCACTATCTGGTTACCGGTGGGGCCGGTTTCATCGGCTCCCATCTCGTGCACACATTGCTCGTTCAGGGCGCGGATGTGCGTGTCCTGGACAATTTCTCAACCGGGAAGCGAGAAAACCTGACGGGTCTGGCTGGCAATTTGGAGGTCCTGGAAGGAGACGTGCGGGATCGGGCTACAGTGGAGAAAGCCCTCCGGGATGTAGATGTCGTCTTCCACCAGGCAGCCTTTGTATCTGTCCCAGAATCCATGGAGAAGCCCCAAATCTGCTTCGATGTCAATGTAACGGCTACCGTTGCTCTATTCGACGCTGCCCGGTCGGCAGGTGTGCGGCGCGTTGTGGTTGCTTCCAGCGCAGCGGTGTATGGTGAATCTGACGCCCTGCCTTTGAAAGAGACCACGCCAACGCAATCGATCTCGCCCTATGCAGCCTCCAAGCGGACGATTGAGATCTATGCCCAGATGTATACGAAAGCTTTTGGACTGGACGTGGTAGCATTACGCTACTTCAATGTGTATGGCCCGCGTCAACGCCCAGACTCGATGTATGCTGCCGCTGTTCCGATCTTTGTCCGCCGCTTGCTGGATGGTGAGCCTGTGACCATCTTTGGAGATGGCGGCCAGACGCGCGATCTAATAAATATACGAGATGTTGTGCGTGCTAACCTGATTGCTGCGGAGCACCCCAAGGCCCCCGGACAGGTCTTCAACGTGTGCACGGGGCAAGAGACGCGCATATTGGATTTACTCGAAGTATTATTCGATTTATTCCCCGGTGTGCAGGAGCCTGTCTTCGCCGACCCGCGCCCGGGCGATATCTATCGTTCGGTGGGCAGCGCGGAGTTCATTGCACAGATGTTAGGGTTTCAGGCTGAAGTTACTTTAGAAGAAGGCTTAAGGGAGACGGTTGCATGGATGCAGGCATAACGCCGCGGCCGCGTGTTCATATCCGTAATCGCTACGTGCTCCTGGGGGATCTGGCGCTGATCGTTGTTTCGGTGATGGGCAGTTTTGCCCTGCGCCTGGATGTAGGCCAGTTGCCGTTTTATTTCCCGGCGATTTTGATTATGATGGCCGTCGCCCTATTGACCAAGGTGCCAGTCTATTATGCCTTCGGGTTGTACCGCCGTTTGTGGGTGTATGCCAGCACGAATGAATTGCGATTGATCACTGTTGCAGTCACTACAGCCTCGGTGGTGACATCCGGTCTGATGCTCTTGCTCATTAGCTTTGGCTGGGTTGTACCTGGCATGCCGCGTTCCTCGTTGGGCATCGACTGGTTGCTTTCGCTGGTCTTGATTGGCGGTTCGCGTTTTGCATTGCGTATTCTGGCAGAACAATCCGCTGCACCACGCAATGGCAAGATGCAGAAGGTTTTGATCATGGGCGCGGGAGACGCTGGCGCCCTGGTCGTGCGCGAGCTTCAAAAAACTTCCCAACTCAACCTCCTGCCGATCGGATTTCTGGACGATGATCCTGCCAAGCAGAAGCATGAGATCAATGGTGTTCCGGTGATCGGAAGGATTGCCGACCTTTTGGATGTGCTTGACAACCATCCTGTGGATGAAGTCATCATTGCCATCCCTTCTGCGGCGGGTAATGTGTTGCGCTTTGTCACGGACATTTGCCGCTTGAAAGGCATCCCATCACGGACCATGCCCGGAATCTATGAGTTGATCGGCGGCAAGGTCAGCGTCAGCCGTCTGCGTGAAGTGGAGATTACTGACTTGTTGCGCCGTGAACCCGCAAAAATAGATGACCGGCTGGTTGGGTCTAGCCTGAGCGGTAAGCGCGTGCTGGTCACTGGGGCGGGCGGGTCAATTGGCAAAGAAATTTCCCGTCAGGTGGCACGCTGGGGTCCCTCCGAGCTGGTCTTGCTGGGACATGGTGAGAATAGCATCTTCGAAGCTTTGCTTGAGCTACAGGAAGACTATGGGACGCTATCGATCCATCCCATCATTGCGGACGTGCGCGACCTATCGCGCCTGCAGGCTGTTTCCCAGGCCCTTCGTCCGGAAGTCGTATTCCATGCCGCGGCGCATAAACATGTCCCGTTGATGGAATATAACGTGGAAGAAGCCATTACCAACAATGTGGTCGGAACACGTAATGTTGTCCAGGCCGCAATCACTTTTAATGTCGAGCGATTTGTATTTATCTCTACCGATAAGGCTGTCAAACCGATCAACGTCTACGGAGCCACCAAGCGTTTGGCTGAGATGATCGTCATTGATGCAGCTCAACGCAGCGGGCGTGCCTTTACGGTGGTCCGTTTTGGGAATGTGTTGGGCAGCCGCGGCTCGGTGGTACCGCTTTTCAAGTCTCAGATTGCACGAGGGGGACCGGTGTTGATCACCCACCCGGACATGGAGCGCTATTTCATGACCATTCCGGAAGCTGTGCATCTGGTCTTACAGGCGGCTGCCATGGGGCAAGGCGGGGAAGTCTTCATCCTGAATATGGGCGAGCAAGTACGCATCCTGGAGCTGGCGGAAGATTTGATCCGCCTGTCAGGACTGGAACCTGGGCGCGATATCGAAATTGCCTTCACGGGTATCCGCCCTGGCGAGAAGTTGAGTGAAGACCTGTGGGAGCAGGGTACGCATTTCCAACCGACGGCGCACTCCGAGATTTTCCGCTCCAAGGAAGACGAGGAAGTAGACAGCCAACGGCTCGTGGAAGCCATCGAGCAACTGGAACATCTTGCCCGCCAGGGTGAAGTCGACACCATCATCCGTGTGTTGGATGAAGTCATCCCCAGCGCCGCCGTCCGCTCGACGCCGCCGCCTGATATTACATCGATTGTCTAACGGTGGTCGAGTAGCGGAGCGTATCGAGACCACCATGCCTGAAGTATCCCTCCTCGAATGGAGTAGCTTTCTAAAAAATCATCCTGATGCGCACATTCTCCAGACCGGGGAGTGGGGCGAGTTGAAATCCGCCTTTGGCTGGGAACCGGTCCGCCTCGTTTTGCCGTCTCGCACCGGCGTGCCGTCGTCGCTCGCGGCACGAACGGTGGACAATGGGCTTGGCGTGCAGATCCTGTTCCGCCGCCTGCCCCTCGGCCTGACTCTGGCATATCTGCCGAAACCGGTTTTCAGTAATCAGTCGGCAGTTATCAGTGATCAGTTTTTGGGGGAGGTGGATGCGGTCTGTAAGAAGCGTCGGGCGGTGTTTCTTAAAGTAGAACTTGACGCTTGGGATAGTGTGCCTGTTTCGATTGATACTTCGCACATCGCACTTCGCACGTCCAGCCACAACATCCAACCGTCTCGAACCATCATTGTTGATTTAAGTGGAAGCGAAGACGACATCCTTGCCGGTATGAAACAGAAGACGCGCTATAACATCCGCTTGGCAGAAAAAAAAGGCGTCACCGTTCGCCCCTGGGACGACTTGCCCGCCTTCCACCAAATGATGCTGGTCACGGGCGGGCGGGATGGCTTCGGCGTCCACAGCCTGGAATATTACCAGCGCGCTTATGACTTATTTCATCCGGCTGGTATAGCTGAATTACTGGTGGCCGAATACGAGGGGATGCCATTGGCCGCCTTGATGGTCTTCGCCCGTGGACGGCGCGCCTGGTATATGTATGGCGCTTCTAACGATCAGGAGCGCAACCGCATGCCGACCTATCTCCTGCAATGGGAAGCCATGCGCTGGGCGCGCTCTAAAGGCGCGGAAGAATACGACCTGTGGGGTGTACCCGATTCGGACGAGAAAACTCTTGAAGCTCAATTCACGGAACGCAATGATGGCTTGTGGGGGGTGTACCGTTTCAAGCGCGGCTTTGGCGGCCAGTTGAAACGTGCAGCCCAGGCGATAGATCGCGTTTACAATCCCTTGTTGTATAAACTGTATCTCTGGCGCATGGCCGGGCGGGAGGCTGGATGATGCGGTCTGTTGAGGAAGTCTCTTCTGAGTGGAATACGCTAATCTCTGGATTGCCAAACCCACACCTGCTGCAAACCTGGGAATGGTCGCAGGTCAAGGCTAAGTATGGTTGGGAGCCAACGTACCTCATTTGGTCAAACAAGTCTTACCAGTCTTACAAGTCAGACAAGTTAGACCTGTTAGACCAATTAGACCTGTCAGACATTGTTGCTGCTGCGCTGGTGCTCAAACGGCGCATCCCTATCCGAGGGATGGGGGCACGCCTGAACATCTTGTATATTCCTAAAGGCCCGCTCATGGATTGGTCGAACGAGCCATTGCGGAAACGAGTGCTGGATGATTTGCAATCTTTTGCGAAGCGCCAGGGCGCAATTTTCCTGAAAATCGACCCCGATGTAGTGTTGGGGACAGGGATTCCTGAGGGCGAAGATAACGTTGTAGACAACAATGGGCAGGCCGTGATGTCCGAGTTGAAGCGACGGGGGTGGGTATTCTCATCGGATCAGATCCAGTTCCGCAACACTGTTATGCTCGATCTATCCCCATCCGAAGATGAGATGCTGGCGCGCATGAGACAGAAGACGCGCTATAACGTCCGTCTGGCGGGTAAGAAGGGCGTCACAGTGCGCATTGGAACCATGAACGATTTGCCCGTGCTCTACAAAATGTACGCTGAGACCTCGCTGCGCGATGGCTTTGTTATCCGCGATGCGGGCTATTATCAGACTGTCTGGCAGGCCTTCATGCAACCGTCAACCGTCAATCGTCAATCGTCAATCCCTAAGGCGCAGCCGCTAATCGCCGAAGTGGGCGGGGAGCCGGTGGCCGCGATTTTCGTCTTTTATTTTGCTGGCCGCGCTTATTACATGTACGGGATGTCGCGTGAAACCCACCGTGAGAAGATGCCGAACTATCTCCTGCAATGGGAAGCCATGCAGCGGGCGAAGGCAGCGGGATGCAGCCTTTATGATCTGTGGGGTGCGCCGGACGAGTTCAACGAGAGCGACTCGATGTGGGGTGTGTTCCGTTTCAAAGAAGGCCTGGGCGGACAGGTGGTGCGCACGCTCGGCGCCTGGGACTACACGCCCAAGCCATTTTGGTACAAGATGTATTCGGAAGTCATCCCGCGCCTGTTGGATGTGATGCGCTCGCGCGGGAAGTCGCGAGTAAAGCAACAGATTGGAGCATAAGATGAAAAATGTAGCTCGATTACATTTTGCCCACTTGCCAACACTAGTAGAAGAATTACCTCGCTTGTCAGAATTCCTTGGCGGCCCGCGCCTGCTCGTCAAACGTGATGACCAGACCGGCCTGGCCTTTGGCGGCAACAAGACCCGTAAGCTGGAATTCTTGGTGGCTGAAGCACACTCACAGGGCGCGAAGATGCTGATCTCGGCGGGCGCAATCCAGTCCAATCACTGTAGGCAGACGGCTGCCGCCGCGGCTCGATTTGGCTTCGAATGTGCGCTTGTGCTGACCGGTGACATGCCTTCCCAACCATCTGCCAACTTGTTGTTGGACGAATTGTTCGGCGTTGAAATTGTCAACGTGATAGACCGGGCCGAGCGTGACCGTATCTTGCAGGAAACGTTTGCTAAAGCGGAACAAGCTGGGAAAAAGCCCTATCTGGTTCCGTACGGCGGCTCCAGCCCGGTGGGCGCGTTGGGATATGCTTTTGCAGTAGAAGAATTAGTAAAGCAAGATGTCGATGCAAACTGGATCTTCTTTGGCACTTCGTCTGGCGGTACGCATGCCGGGTTGACGCTTGGAAAGCGAGTCTTTGGCTACAAGGGGAAGATACTTGGTATCAGCATTGATGAATCCGAAGGGTGGCTGAAAACACATGTTTCAGCCTTAGCCTCTGATTCATCGGAGTTGCTGGGGGATCGCATCGAATTCACTCCCGATGATGTCATGGCAACTGACGCGTACTGCCAGGCCGGTTATGGTGTGCTGACCGACGCCGAACGGGAAGCGGTGAAGTTGTTTGCCAAATATGAGGGTTTATTGCTCGACCCGGTTTATACCGGGCGGGCCGCAACTGGCTTAATTGACCTGGTTCGCAGAGGATTCTTCAAAAAAGACGAAACTATCCTGTTCTGGCATACGGGCGGACAGCCAGCCCTGTTTGCTGATAAGTATTCACCTGGCTTGTAGTTTGACAATGTCGCTTTTGCTGCACCCCAATTTTCGGGTTCCCTTTTTGAATGTGATGTTGTCAAAAGGTCGTGGAATAAAAAGTGCCCCACTCAGGGTGAGGGGGGCACCCTAAGCGAGGCAACCCTATTCTTACATATAATTGATTTTTTGGCAACCACCAATTAGGCCTATTCGATACAAGTGCGTGTAAGAGACGTGGGGTCTGCATAACAACCCGTGGATTCGTTTTGCTCTTTGAGCCAATCCAGATACAGGCGTGACAGGGTCACGGGCTGGATGCCGCGCTTGGCCAACTTCGGTAATGCGTCCGTTGTGGTTTCCATGTCTTCCGGGCGAGTATGAAGCAACACGATGTCGCCGCGTTTGATTTTCGGAACGGTGTAATTTACGACACTCTCGGTCGGTCCGCCCCAGCCGGTGGACCACATGGTGGGCACCAATCCGCGTTGGGCGCACATAAATAGGAAAGATGGGCTGGTATTGCCAAAGGGTGGACGTGCAAAACGTACGACCGGTTCCTCTTCGAGTACCTCCCGCAACGCATCCAACCAGCGGTCGTAATCAGCCACTACATTTTCCGGCGACACCACCTGCGGGTTGGTGTGGTCGAACGAATGATAACCAATCTCGTGCCCCTTTTTGTAAAAGCGATTCCATACTCCCGGGTCCTTATTTTGGTTGTTGAGCAACGCCTCGCCCACCGGGAACAGTGTGATACGCACGTCCGGATGTTGGTCCAGAATTTCTTCAAGCTTGTGTAACATTGTCACCAGATAGCAATCGTCGTAGGTCAGCGCCACGCGGTTGTAATGTGAGCTGCCCTGGTAGAGGACGGCCTGCTCCTGGTAAACAGTTGCAGCCGGCTCGAACGGGAAGAACGCCGCGCTCAGAAGCGACAGGCCGCTCAACTTCAGAAAATCTCGGCGGGTGATGGAAATCATTGTCAGGATTTAACCACAGATGAACGCAGATGAAAAGTACTACCTTTGTGCTGCATACTTGCGCCCCAGCGTAAATAGCGCAATGCCGATCCAGGCTGCGTTCAGTCCCAGCGACGGGTAAGCGCGCCAGTAGAAGGTGTTGATGACTAATAAGATGCCTGCCACGATGTTGAGGCCCTGGTAAAGGAACGAATCCCCTTCTACCTTTTTGACAGAAACAAGCGCATAGGCGACAAGATACAGGATTGTACCGACCCAGCCGAGCACGTCGACGAAAATAGCCATTTGGTTTCCTCTATGCCAGAATTTCCACGTTCATCCCCAACCTGAGCCTGCCCTCGTTCAAGGGAATCACATTTTGCCCGAACATGGCCCCGTTCTCCTGTTTTCGGTACGATGCCAGCGTTTTGAGCGGTTCCTTGCGTTTGACCAGCGTTTCCTTGTCAATCGTGGTGACTACGCAGCGTGCGCACGGCTTGACGACCGCCAACTCAGCTTCACCAATGCGGAGCCGCATCCACGCATCCTCGGCAAACGGTTCACAGCCTTTGACTACGACGTTCGGGCGGAAACGGTTCATCGGGACGGGCGTCTCCAGGCGGGCGTTCAAATCTGCCAGCGACTCTTCGGATGCCAGCAAAATTGGGTAGCCATCTGCGAAGGCGGTATGGTCGTCCGCGTTGATGGCGTATTTCTCGTTGATTTTGCGCTTATAGCCATCTGCAATATGAACCAGCCGCACGGATGTTCCTAGCCAGTCCGAAAACCATTCGGCAGCGGTTTCGCCCTGATCCACAGCCTGGACTCCTTTGCTGCGCCAGATGTCCACAGGGCGGGTGAGGCCGGATTTCCGGATCGAGACGGTCAGGCTATCCGTGCCAGGAGCGGAGAGAATCAGCCTTTTGCCGGAGATGGTCGGGGTAACGAGGGCAAGTTTGGGGTGTTCCCGCTGCGTGAGAAAATCTCCTTCCGGGGTGACGACCATCATGCGACGGTCGCTTTCCAGGCCCATGCGCTCGACGTTCGTTTCGTCCACTTCGAAACCGCGACAGGCCTTGATGGGGTAGGTAATCAGGGAGGCAACGGTAATCATGCGGACCATTTTACCCGGATGTCGATTGCCACAGCGCCCTTATCCAGCACGCGCAAAGGGTTGATCTCGATTTCGGCGATTTGGGGATGCTCGGCGGCCAAATGTGATAATTTGACCAGCGCATCGATCGCAGCGGTTTTATCGGCGGGAGGGATGTTGCGATACCCGTCCAGTTTGCGGCCTGCCCAGGTCTTACGCACCAGGGACTCGGCCTCGGCCTGCGTCAAGGGCCCCAGGGCAAAGGCCACGTCCTTGAGCCCTTCCACCTCGACGCCCCCGGCCCCGAACATGACCAGCGGCCCGAACTGCGGATCGCGTACAATGCCGACAATCACCTCCGCCGCGCCGGAGATCATTTTCTGGATGGTCACACCTTGGATTGCCCCGGAGTCCTGTACAAGTTTTCCGGCTTGCTGCATCATCTCGGCAAAAGCCGTTTTTAATGTTTCCGGTGTTGCGATTCCCAGCTGGACGCCGCCCACGTCGGTTTTATGTGACAGTCCTTTCACGGCCAGCTTGAGCGCGACCGGATACCCAATCTCGCCAGCGATTGCAAGCGCCTGTTTTTCATCGGCGGCTGTGGCGCTGCCAGGTGTGCCGATGCAGTACGCTTTTAGCAGTGCTTCGGTCGAATCCGGCTTCATCCACCCGGCCTGAATTGCGTCCAGTCCTTCGGCCATACGTTGGCGCGTCTGAGCTTCGGCGTCTTGCATCAGTGTGCCAATCGTCTCGCCGTCG
>JAFGKO010000023.1 GCA_016928525.1 Anaerolineales bacterium
CTTCAATGCGATTGTTCAGGAAAAGCATGTCGATGTCGGAGCTACCGTTGGGACCAACTCAGCTTTGGTGACATTAATTGGGACCGACCAGGCTTGGATTGTTTTAAAAGTGCCTGTAAACAAACTCAGATGGATTACTGTTCCTGAAAAGAATGGCGATACGGGCTCGAATGTGACTGTCTTCAGTAAAATATGGGGTCCTGATCGTTTTCGAATCGGGCATGTTCTGCGACTCTATGGAGAACTGGAGCAGCAGGGCAGACTTGCTCAACTGCTTGTTGTGGTGGATGACCCATTTTGCCTGAAGCCCGAAAACCATGGCAAGCCCGAACTGTTGATGGGTTCGCTTGTCAGTGCCGAGATTGAGGGCCACACACTACCTCAGGTATTTCCGGTGGAGCGTTCGTATGTTCGGGACGACGATACACTCTGGATTATGAACGATGCGAACGAGCTGGAAATCAGACCTGTTGAAATTGTTTACCGTGGAGTTGACAGGATCTATATCACCAAGGGGCTCAGCGAAGGCGAACGGCTGGTTTTAACAGATATAGGCGCACCGGTGGAGGGAATGCCTTTGCGTGTTGCTGATGATCAGGATGAGATAGCCGAAAGTGCTCCTGTGGTTAGTGGCAAAAGTGAGGGACGCTCATGAGTAATGAAAATTATCCCGGTAGCAAGCCAGGTCGCGAGGGAATCATCGGTTGGATGGCCCGCAATCGCATTACACCTAATTTGATAATGATAGTCTGCCTGGTGGGTGGACTTATTGTGGCGATACAGATCAAGCAGGAGGTTTTTCCGGAATTCGATCTTGATATGGTTCAAATCAGAGTCGCGTATCCGGGATCGAGCCCTGAGGAGGTTGAGCAGGGAATTGTGCTTGCAATAGAAGAGGCTATTCGCGGCCTTGACGGGATTAAGGAAATCACGGCCACAGCTTCTGAAGGCATGGGAATGGTTAGTGCCGAACTGGAGGAAGGTGGAGATGCGCAGCGAATCTACCAGGACATCAAGCAGCAGGTTGATCGCATTATTACGTTTCCGGAAGATGCGGAAAAGCCCGATGTCAGTATGGTGATGATGCGCCGTCAGGTTCTGGAACTTCAAATATATGGTGACACGAGCGAATGGATTTTGCGTGAGCTGGCCGAGCAGGTTCGTGATCAACTGCTTCAGGATCCGGATATTACCCAGGTTGATCTTCGAGGAGCAAGAAACTATGAGGTGGCCATTGAGATAGATCAGGACACTCTGCGGACGTATAATATGACCCTTGACCAGGTCGCTCAAAGGGTGAGACAGACTTCGATAGAGATCCCCGGCGGTACGGTGGAAACACAGGGTGGTGATATTCTCCTGCGCGTAAGTGAGCGGCGCGACTGGGCGAAGGAATTCGCTACGATTTCACTTATTACCACCTCCGACGGTTCGGTTGTCATGCTTGGTGACGTTGCGCAGATCAGAGATACTTTCGAGGAAACGGACCGGTACGCCACGTATAACGGGATGCCGGCGATAGGAGTTGCGGTATATCGCGTTGGAAAGCAGACACCTATTGGTGTTTCTGACGCGGTTCGCAAGGCTATGGAGGATATTGAAAGGCGATTGCCCCCGGGTGTGTACTGGACTGTAAATAGTGATCGGTCTGAGATTTATCGCCAGCGACTCGAGTTGCTTTTAAAAAATGCTTTTATGGGTCTGACGCTCGTGTTGCTTCTGCTCGGCCTGTTCCTGGAATTTCGCCTGGCATTCTGGGTTACCATGGGAATTCCGATATCCTTCCTTGGATGTTTTCTTTTCATGCCTCAGATGGATGTCACTATAAATATGATCTCGATGTTCGCTTTCATTATCGCGCTCGGTATCGTGGTGGACGATGCGATTGTTGTTGGTGAAAATATTTATGAATATCGCCAGAATGGTATGACCGCCATGCAGGCGGCTATCAGAGGAGCCCGCGATGTATTGCTCCCTGTGACTTTCAGTATTCTGACTAATATTATTGCTTTCCTGCCTTTATGCTTTGTCCCGGGTGTTATGGGTAAAATCTGGCGAGTAATCCCTTTGGTTGTAATCACGGTCTTTTCGATCTCATGGGTTGAATCGCTACTTATTCTGCCATGTCACCTTGCTCATGGTCGACATGGCAAAACCAAGCGAGTCGGGATCATTGGAGCAGTCCAGCACCTCGTCAGTTCAGGTCTGAATTGGGTTATAAACAGATTGTATGCTCCGTTTCTCGATGTATGCATTCGTTTCAGAGTCGTAACAATTGCTTTGGGAATCGGTATCCTTATTTTCATTTATGGTTACGTTCAAAGTGGACGCATCGGCATTATCATGATGCCCCGTGTTGAGTCGGATGTTTCCGCAGTGACTGCCGTCCTTCCTTATGGATCACCGCTTTCCAAAGCGGAGGAAGTTAGTAAAAAACTACTTGAAGGTGCCAAGGCGGTTGCAGAGAAGAACGGCGGAGAGAAGCTTGTCGAGGGTATTTTTTCGCTGATAGATGAGAACCAGGTTGAACTGAGTGTCTATCTGACAGGAACGCATGTTAGGCCTATCAGCACAACTGAGCTGACGCAACTTTGGCGTACACAAGTTGGACAGATAACGGGTCTGGAGAGTCTGAAGTTCGAATCGGATCGCGGTGGTCCCGGACGAGGCGCCGCTCTGACTGTTGAGTTAAGTCACCGTAATATAGAAGTGCTTGATCGAGCCAGCTCTACTTTGGCCGACTGGCTCTCCAATTTCCCAAATGTCAAGGACATTGATGACGGATACACTCCGGGCAAGAAGCAGTTCGATTACAGCCTGACCGAAGCGGGACACAGTCTTGGCCTTACCCAGCAGGCCTTGGCCAGGCAGTTGCGTAATGCGTTTTACGGGGCCGAAGCCGTTCGCCAGCAACGTGGGCGTAACGAAGTGAAAGTAAAGGTTCGTCTGCCGCGAGATCAGCGGGTGCATCAGTATAATCTGGAGGAGCTGCTTGTTCGCACTCCCCTTGGTACGGATGTACCACTGACTCAGATAGCGAATGTAGAGAGAGGCCGCTCGTATACTGTGATCAGCCGGCGCAACGGTCGGCGGACCGTCAGTGTCACGGCGAATGTGGAGCCTATTTCACAAACGAGCCAGATGGAAGCCATATTGAAAGAAGAGCTGCTGCCTCAATTGGCTAAGGATTTTCCCGGTTTATCTTACGGGTGGGAAGGACGACAGCAGGACATGAGGGAAAGCACCGCAAGTCTCTTCACCGGATTGATCCTGGCATTGTTCGGGATATACGCTTTGCTGGCCATTCCATTCAGGAGTTACTATCAGCCTTTGATAGTTATGATTGCAATACCATTTGGAATTGTTGGGGCGGTTCTTGGTCATATTCTTATGGGTTATGCGTTGAGCCTTATGAGTATGATGGGTATTGTTGCTCTGGCTGGTGTTGTTGTGAACGATTCGCTTGTATTGATCGATTATGCAAACAGACTGGCCCGTGATGGCGCGCCGCCGCTGGAAGCGATTCACCAGGCGGGCGTGCGACGTTTCCAGCCTATTCTGCTGACTACACTGACTACATTCGGAGGATTGGCTCCGATGATTTTCGAGACGTCACGGCAGGCCCGGTTCATGATTCCAATGGCTATATCGCTGGGCTTCGGGATACTCTTTGCCACAACTATATCGCTTGTAATTGTGCCGTGTCTGTATTCGATAGCTGAAGACATTCGGCGTCTGGCTGGTAAAATCACTAAGCCTGAATTGGAAGTTGAAGTTATTGACAGTCCGGCCCAGGCCTGACGGAAAGAATGTCTTTTAGATGAAGCAGAAGTCGTACTCAGCA
>JAFGKO010000352.1 GCA_016928525.1 Anaerolineales bacterium
GGCACCAGGTTGTGCGAACGCTGCTTGCCGCCGGATACCTGGGCAAGATTTATCCGGTCAATCCCAACGAAAACGAAATCCTGGGTTTGCCGTGCTACAGTTCCATCGCCGGGATCGAGGAGCCGCTTGACCTCATCGTGATCAGTTTGCCGGGCAAGGCGGTCATCACAGTGATGGAAGAAGCCGAGCAACGCGGTGATGTCAAAGGCGTTGTGGTACTCTCCGCTGGCTTCGCGGAAACGGCGATCCCGGAAAACGTCGAGACGCAACGGCAACTTGTCGAGATCGCCCAACGTGCCGGCATCCGGGTGTTCGGGCCGAATTGCATCGGGATTATGAACCCAGACCTGAAACTCGTCACCGGATTCCATCCGGGGATTAGTCTCATCCCAGGCAATCTCGGTTACGTGACGCAGAGCGGCGCGCTCGGCGGCTCGCTGGTGACACTGGCCCTCAGTCAGCCCAAGCCGCTGGGCTTTGCGCGATTCGGTCACGTTGGTAACATGTGCGATGTGTCGAACGTGGAATTGATCGAAGAGTACGGCAATGATCCCAGGATCGAGGTGATTCTTGTCTATCTCGAAGGAGTCAGGTACGGTCGAGAGTTCATTCGCGTCGTGGGCCAGGTTACCAAAAACAAACCGGTGCTCGTGCTCAAAGTTGGGCGCACCGAGATCGGATCCAGGGCGACGCTCTCGCATACCGGCACGCTCGCCGGTACGGATGCGGTGTACAACGGCGCGTTCAAACAATGTGGCGTCGTGCGCGCGAACACGATGCACGATTTGATTGCTGGCGCAAAAGCAATTTCGATGTTGCCCAAACCACACGGCAACCGGGTTTGCATCCTTACCGAAGCCGGCGGCATGGGCGTCATCAGCATGGACGAGGTGGAAGCCGGCGGCGTGTTGGAGCTTGCGCCGATGAGCCGAGAGACGTGCGAGAAACTGACTACCCTGTTGCCGCCAATGGCGATGGTCTGCAAACCGAATGGGTATGTGGACATGTCCGCCGCCGCGATGGCGAAGGAATTCGGCGACGCAATGCGTCTCGTCTTGTCTGATCCGAATGTGGATATGGTTTTATTGAACAGCATTCCGCCCACCTTCCTACCCGCGATGGATGTCGCGCAAGCCATTGTGCCGGTCGTCAAGGAGTTTGGCAAACCGGTCGCGACATGTTTCACGGTCAGCCAAGCTATGACAGAGACGCGCCGCTATCTCGAAGAGAACGGCATCCCCACGTTCGATGCGCCCGATGATGCCGTGCGTGCGTTGGCGACGTTGACCCAGGCAACGTTCAGCGTGAGTTATCCGCTTATCGATGTGCCTGCTACTCATCACCCGATCCTCGATCGCGCTGTTTTGGAAGCGCGCCATCTTCTAGAACCCGAGGCGCTCGATTTTCTCAGCGGTCATGGCATTGTTGTGATGCCACACGTTTTGGCGCGAACCCGGGAAGAGGCGCAGCGCGCCGCGATGGACATGAAGGGTCCGGTCGTGCTCAAGATTGTTTCGCCGCAAGTCATTCATAAAAGTGATGTCTGCGGTGTCAAGATCAACCTTCAAGGTAACGAGGCGGTAGGTCAGGGCTATGACCAATTGGTGAATGATGTAAAACGCGCAATAGTCACAGCAGACATTCACGGTGTGCTGGTCGTGCCGATGGCGCAACCGGGCACCGAATTCATCATCGGGATGGTGCGCGACGCACAGTTCGGCCCCACGATCATGTTTGGCATGGGCGGTGTGTTTGTGGAATTATTTAAAGATGTGAGTTTCCGCATCGCGCCGTTTGACGAAGAAGTCGCGTTGGACATGATCAAGGAGACCAGAGGCTATCGGGTCTTGAAAGGTATGCGCGGCGAGAAGCAGAAGGACATCGCGAGTCTAGTAGAATTGTTGGTGCAAGTGTCACAGTTAGCCGCGCGATTTCCGCAAATCAAGGAAATCGATCTGAATCCGATCCGCATTTATGAAACCGGGTATAGCGTTTTGGATGCGCGAATTCTGCTGGACGTACAATAGCCCTAATCAGCGGCTTCGAGCAGCGGTTCTGTGGGCGCCGCTTGTTTATCTGCCACTTCCGCATCCATCGAGACTTCGGGGATGGTAACGATCATCAGCAGCGATATTGCCATAGTCACTGCGCCGACCAGAAAGACAAGCTTCAAACCGGCTTCGAGATCAGGGACGCTATTCTGTGCCAGGCCCAGTATGGCGGGAGCGGTGGCCATACCCATCATCACGAAGAAGAAGATCGCACCAATGGCCACACCCAGTAAGCGCCTGGGAACTGCAAATTGCGCCACCAAAGTGTTGATGGTTGGCATGACACCGTTACTGAAACCAAACAAAGCCGTCACAAGCACAAACAGCCAGGGCGGGGTATTTTTGGTGAAGCTCCACATGATGAACAGGGCGACGGTGAGAATGGCGTAGCCAATGATATACATCCACTTATATTTCTTAGTCTTGGCCAGAAGGAAGCCTGCCGGGATGCCCATAAAGGCCATCAACATCGTGAAGGGCGTAAGCATATACCCACTGATAGTCGGGCTGACTCCCATTACATTCTGCGCGAAGATGGGGGAATAAATCATCACACCCAGCAGGCCAAATAAAGACATAAAGCCAGAACCGGCGGCGGTGATGAATGTGCGATTGAAGAGAACCTGTGGATCCAGGATGGGCGCTTTAGCTTTATCTTCTGTTGTGATGAAGCCAGCCCAGGAGATGATGGAAACTGCGACCAGGCCGGTGCTAATGGCAAGTTTGTCGGGTGCGCCCAGCCAGGAAACGCCAACAATCAACGTTGCAGAAGCAACCACTATCATGATAATTCCCAGGAAGTCCACTTGATGCTCGACCTTCTGCGTACGTCCAGGCATACCCGCTGCAACCAGACCGCCAGAAACCAACACGATCGGTACACAAATCCAGAATAGACCACGCCACCCCATGCTGCTGTCTGTGATGATACCTCCCAAGGTGGGGGCGATGGTCGCAGCAATGCCGGCGGGCAGGTTGAGCATGCCGCTCCATTTGGCGCGTTCAGTGGGTGCGAAGATGTCACCGATGACAGAAAAGCACAGCGGGGCAATGGTACCCTGCCCCAAGGCAAGGACAACACGAGCCATAATGGCAAAAGCCATCGAAGTGCTGAGGACGGACAGGATAGCACCCACAAAAAACAGGCCCAACGAAACGAGCAAGATAGAGCGGCGTCCGTACATATCAGAGAGTTTGCCAAATAACAGTGTAGTAACCGCCGAGCCAAGCGCATGCAGGGCAATCAACCAGGCAAACAGCGCCATGCCGTTGAATTCCTCAACCATTTTGGGCTGAGCGATGTTAACACCATTCATGAAGAAATAAGACAGGAAGTAGGCAATGAAAACGGCCCATAAACCAATCGCAACTTTCTTCTTTGCGGTTGGATTTTGTTGAGCATGTAGAGCTTGTGCCATGAGAATTTATCTTCTTTGCAGAACCCCGTGCGCCACCCGGGCGCACGGGGTTGTTAAGAATGGTTACTTTTTAACCGCATCCATGAAAGCGCGCATCTTTTCGTCGGTGGTATTTTCAAAGTAGCATCCATGCGCCATGATATAGGCTGGTGTATCTTCGAATAACTCCACCAGATCAGCACAGTAGGCACGCACTTCATCAGTTGTGCCAGCCGCCATCAGGGAGGCGGGAACATTCCCGGCAATGATGAATTTGTCGCTCAAGACTTCCTTCACCCGACGCATATCTGACTTATCGAAGTGACACACCAATGATTTTTCTGGCATTTCAGCCAGGTTTTCCAGGCGGTTGTTGTAAGTCCCTTCAATGAATAGGTAACTGGTGATACCTTCTTCGTACAGCGCCAGCATGACCTGTTTCCAGGTCGGCCAATAGAATTTCTCGAACTGTTCCTGTGACATAAACGCATCCGCGCCTTTGTGCAACACGTACAGCGCGGCAGGCGCACCAGTACGGTCACTGGCACTAACGATCGACTTGATCAGGACGGGTACGTAGGCCTCGCAGGCTGCCAGCAAGTCATTTGGCCGGCGGTACATATCCATCAGGATGCCCTTTGTGCCACGCAGGGTGTCGCCCAGATAGTCAAAGGGGGTCTTGACGATGTTCAAGCCCATGCTGGGGAAGCCTTCGGCGGCGACCATAGCGCCTGTCTGACCGACTGCGCCCAGCGTCTTCATCAATTCGTTCCCGGCTTCCATCATCTTGTGGAGCATTTCCTGGAAGGGCGGCAACCCAAATGGCACTAACAAATCAATGGTGTCTACGCTTTCCGAGATGCGCGGGAAATCTGGCAGCATGGCTAGCGGGGCTAATGCGCCATAAGCGCGCGGCAAATACTGTTTGAGCCAGAAAGCGGTCGGGTCAGCGATGAAGTCTTTGTATTCGTCTGCCCGCATGTACTCGCCTTCCACCGCTTGGATGGCTAAATGATCGGGCAGTTTCTGACCAGCCCAGACATATAACTTGAAATCCAATATCTCCCAAGATTTGCCGGGATACGGCATTGTCCCAACGGACACATCCGGCTGGAATTCTCGATGGAATTCAAGGAGAGGTTCTCGCAACTTATCGTGGTTGTAAATGATATCTTTGCCTTGAATCCCTTTGCGGCGCACGACATATTCATTCGCACCCATGAAAAGGTCAGCAATAGGGCGGTCGTGCGGATCCATATCGTAGATTTTGCGCAGGCGCTCGATGCGCTCTTTGTAATTCGTTTCCGCTTCGGGACTGGCGAACTGCATCGGTGCATTCTGCCAGGTGTCGAGACGCGCCTTCCGCCGTTCAAGGGGGGACAACTCACTCCAATTATCAGGTCTGGTAAACATGACTACTCCTTTACCCATTCTTTGGCTAACGCGACAGCGGCCATAGCATCCTTGCCATAGGCATCCGCACCGGTGTACTGACGAATGTTCTCATCGACCTGCCCACCGCCAATCATCACTTTGACATCCTTCAGCCCGGCGTCCTTTAGGGCCTTGACCGTGTCTTTCATCGGATCAAAAGCCAGGGTCAGGAAACCGCTCAAGCCGACGATCTTGGCCCCAGTGGCTTTGGCTGTCTCAACGAACTTATCAGGCGGCACATCCACGCCCAGGTCGGTGACCTCGAAGCCGTTCAGGTCCAGCATGAAGGCAACGATATCCTTGGCAATGTCGTGAATATCGCCCTGCACAGTGCCGATAACAACCTTGCCAAGCTTTTCAACGGCGGTTTCTTCGGCCATGCGGGGTTTGAGCACGCCAGAGATGGCGGTCATCATCTCGCCAGCCAACATCAGTTCGGGGATGAAGGCTTCGCCACATTCGAAGCGTTTGCCAATCACATCCATGGCATCCTTGCAGGCGCCCAGGATGTCAGCAGGCGAAGCGCCGCCATCAAGCAGTTCGTTGGTGATCGCAACGGCGTCTTCTTCACGCATTTCGGTAATTGCGTCGATCAGTTTTTGTGACATAGTTTGTCTCCTCTTCTTTGTTGGTTAGAAAACTTTACACAATTCACGTGCTTACGTTTGCCCAGATTCCTTTCACCTCCTCATGATTCCTATTCAAAAAGTCCTTTGCGGGATGCTCTCAGATAGTTCAGGCAATGCCTGTCTTTGCCAAGCAACAATTCAGTGGTGAAGATGGCGGCCTGTAATTCCTTATCGAGCGGGTCAAGGATGGCGCTGTCCAGTCCGGCCTGCATCGCCAGGATCAGCAGCCCACGGTTGACCTGTTTGCGGGCGGGCAGCCCGAAGGAAATATTGCTCAGTCCCATCGTGAAATGAACTTCCGGGTATTTGGCATGGACAGCCCGGATGGTATCACAGGCGATCACCGCGCTCTGGTTCATGGTGGCAATCGTCATCGCCAACGGATCGACATAGACTTTGTCGTCCGGCACACCCGCGGCACGGGTGGCAACCAGCACTTTGTCGATCACTTCCATGCTTTTGTCGAAGGTTTCTGGGATTTTCTTTTCATCCATTGCCAGGGCGATCACCTCGCAACCGTGTTCTGCCACCAGGGGCAGGATCTTCTCCAGCCGGTCCGGCTCGCCGCTGATCGAGTTTATCATCGGGGTCTTGTTTACAGCCTTGATAGCGATATCCAGCGCTTTGGGGTTGGCACTATCCAGTGACAATGGGGTATCCACTACAGATTGGATGTTCTCGATCAGCCAGATTAGGTCGTCCGGTTCCTGGTCCGGATGCGTACCCGCGTTTACATCCAGCCAGGTCGACCCGGATTCGGCTTGTTTCTGTGCCAGATCCTTGATGAATTTTGCATCCCGCTCGGCAATCGCCTGGGCAACGCGTTTGCGGGTTCCGTTGATCTTTTCTCCAATTATTTTCACGTTTGCTCCTGAATAGTTAGACCCTAAAGGTTCTAGAAACCTTTAGGGTCTGGTTTATTGTTAGCAAAATCTTGGTAGGTAACGGTCTCGCCTGGGGGCACAACTACAAATTCGCCATCCCAGGGACCGAACACCATCTTTTTAACGAGGGCAGGCGAGCCTTCGATTTCTTCGTAGCGCAGTTCGAATTTCTCGGCCGTATTTCGTGCGTATTCCCGGTATCGCTCGATTTCATATACACCTGTGTTGATAAAAGCCAGGCGTTTATAGTTTTTCAGCATGAGCTTGGTCATGCGCTCCGCTTTAGCCTCGCCGTATTTTTCGATCAACAGCTTATGTTCTTCGAATGGGGTGTCGCCTGCCTCGATCCAGCCTTTGGTAAGATAGTATGTGCCAGGTTCTTTTTTGGCCTGTTCCTTGTAGGCATTGCATGAACCCAGGAAGATGGCAATGCAATCGTCCGTGCGGGGGATAACCAGAGTTGCGGTTGTTGCCTTCAAGCCCACCACAGCCATCGAGCACAGGCCGTATCCGAGCAAAAGAACTTCAGCCTTGGGGCTGGCCTCGTCTATTTTTTCCTGCAATACTTTTTTCAGTTTTGCGGGATTGATGTGCAAGCCAAAATCCAGGACTTCATGCGGCACGTCCGGGGGAAGGAAAGGCAGCATTTCCTCGATGACCGTCTCGCAGGCAATCACCCGGCGACTGGCGGAGTATAGATGGGACCAACGATCTGATTCTTGGATATTATTCACTGGACTTTGGCGGAAAAGTTCATTGTAGAATTGATATTTGATGTGATACAATCACATTGAATTACTAAAGTTATACACTTATATAGGGAAGTGTTCAAGTGACAAATGTCACCTTTTCCCGTTTGCGATTCGAATGACTCAAAGACCTAACGGACAGATTCTCGAAAAAACTGCTTCCATAGACCGCAGTTCCTACGAGCCTGCCTACGCTCAACTGGTCAATATCTTGCGTCAGAGTATGGCATCGGGCATCCTGCGCCCCGGCAGTCAACTGCCATCCGAAGCGCAGTTGTGCGAGCGCTACGGTGTCAGCCCGATGACCGTCCGCAGGGCTATTAACGCGCTCGTCGATCAAGGCATTGTAGTCGCCGAACAGGGCCGCGGCACCTTTGTCAAGCCCATTGCGATGGGCGAAGCCACGTTTGGACTGAAAAAACTGCAGGATTTGTTGAACGATACCGAGCATACCACTGTCAACGTTTTGGAAGCGCGGATCGTACGGGCTGACGAGCGTGTAGCACGTAAATTGGAAATCCCGCTTGGGCAGCGAACTGTCTACATCCGCCGCATCTTACGGACCGATGGCCTGCCCGCGTTATATCATCGTGAGTACCTGGTCTATGACCCCGCCCGCCCCATCGTCGAGGCCGAGTTGGAGGTCACCGCCTTGCAACGTCTCTTTAGCGGGACAGGCGAAACCATCCTCAAATGTGGAGATATCAGTCTGGAAGCCACCCTCTTGGACGAAGAAGAAGCGCGCCTGCTGCAAGTCGAGCAACCTAAAGCGGCCTTCTGCTTTGAACATCTCTTTTACGACTTTGACGACCACCCCATCAGTTGGGGCTGGTTCATCGGACGCAATGACCGGCTGCGCTTCACCACCCAGGTTGGACTTCTGGAGGGATAAAAGTGTCTCCTATGAGCGAACCGAACTCGAACAGTCAACTTGCCCAATTAGTCGCGGACCTGGAAGAAGATACTGTGCTTGCATTGGTAAAACAGCGTCTCGATGCCGGGGGTGATCCTCTGCAAATCATTAATGAATGCAATGAAGGCATGCGCGAAGTAGGTCAGCGCTATGAAAATGGTGATTATTTTGTTGCCGGGCTGATCATGTCCGGGGAGATCTTCCGCGAAGTTGTTGAGCTTGTCCAACCGCTCATAGAACGACAATCGGAAGGAAACGCCTCGGGGCGCGTGTTGGTCGGTACCGTCTCCGGCGACATCCACGATATCGGCAAGAACATGTTCGGCATGTTGCTCTCCTGTCACGGATTTGACGTCACCGACTTGGGCGTAGACGTTCCACCTGATGTCTTTGCGACCAAAGCTGTTGAAACAAAACCTGATATCGTGGGGTTGTCCGGTCTTATCTCTGCTTCCTTTGAGACCATGAAAGAGACTATCACTGCCTTGCATACCCAGGCCAAAGAATACCATCTTTCCTTCCCCATCATCATCGGTGGTGGTATGATTGATGACCAGGTCTGCCAGTATGTGGGGGCGGATTATTGGATGCCGGATGCAATGGCAGGCGTCAGGTTATGTGAAGAGTTGCTGAAAGAAAAATGAAAATTGAACGGTTCCTGTTTGATTTAAAGATGAAGTGACTGCCATCTCGAAGATGACAGTCACCTTTTCATCTTTGCCTGGGCATTCACCTCTTCAATATCATATTCAAGGTATCAACCGCAGATGTCCCTCGGCATTACTGACAGCCGCCTGTTCATTCCATAACATCGGATAATATTCGACCGAAGCCCATAGCGGAGCCATGTCAGCGTAATGAGGGTGGTAGGCATGACCGGACTGCCCAGTGGTGTGGATGGCGAATGAGTTATCCAGGTTGCTCAAATCGACGATCTCACGCTCAGAGGGCAGCCAGTCGACCGCGAAGGATTCGCCCACTGTCCAGCCAGTGGCATTGACGATTCCGCTACCCCCACTGGTTTCGAATGGGCCGCGATTGAACAAAGCCTCAATCGGGCCGATGCCTGATTCACCCAAAGTCTCGTTTTGAAAGACAACTGTATGTAACTCGCCCCATGTCGGCCATTTATCGGTATCCCGGCCATACTCTTTTTGCATCTGTTCTATTGTTTCCTCAAAGGCCAGGGCAAAGATGTTATCGCGCGTTTCGACAACGGCTTCAGAGTCTTTGTCGTCCCACCAGGGGCTGGCGGGCTGGGTCACCAGGTTACGCATCACTTCATACCAACGTGCTCCGCCGCCGGGCCAGTATTCTTCAGGCAAATCGTCTTTGAAGTTCTTCATCAACAAGTTCCACCAGAACCATTCGAATACAGCTGTGGACTGTGAGTCGGCGCGGTTCTGGTAGTCCCATGAGCTAAGGAGTTGCTCTCTAACGGTGGCAAGCTCAGGGTCCAGTTCTACCGAAAGCAGAACAGGCACGAGTGTTTCAGCGTTCAAATTCTTCGAGTCCCCGTGCATGGATTGGAAGTAAGCGATGTCGATCTTCCCTGGGGCATTTTCGAGCATATCTACGATGCGTTCGGCGCGGAAGCCGTAATCCCAGTCAGTTGTGACCAGGTATGGGTAATCCCAGGGATGGGTCTGGTTATTGGCAGTAGCGATGTAACCGCTATCGGGGTTGAAGGCGTAGGGTAGTTCTTCGAAGGGGATGAAACCTGTCCAATCGTATTCATCCGTCCAGCCGGGGACAGGCAGGTGGCCGTCGCCGCGAGCACGGATGGGAATATCGCCCGGCATCTGGTAGCCGATGTTGCCTGCTGTGTCTGCGTATAGCAAGTTCTGCGCCGGGACATGGAAGTCTCGCGCCGCGTCTCTGAACTGTTCCCAATTTTGGGCATTGTTAAAACCCCAAATGGCTTCGAACGGCGTGGATGGTTCCAGGGCCATCCATGCCAGCGAGATGACGTAGTTCTCAGGCAGTTCGACGCCTGCTTTTTCCTTAAATGGCATGGCTTCTTTATCTTTCGGATCCACTTCGTCTTTGAGCGGTCCATAGGTATCGGAGACAACCGGACCATGCCTGGTGCTACGAACAGTCAGCTCAACAGGATCGCCACCACCGACATGGATGGTCTCCGTGCGCGTTTCGAAATCTACCCACTTGCCATTTACTTCGTATTGGTTTGGGTTCTCCGGGTTGACCTTTTCGATGTACAAGTCCATCACATCTGGGCCAACGTTGGTGAAACCCCAGGCGATCTGGTCGTTGTGACCGGCGACCACGCCCGGCACGCTCACAAAGGAGAAGCCGGTTACTTCCAGTGGACAGGCCTCGGTCTTGGGTTGGCAATGCAATGCATTTTGGTACCAGATAGAAGGCATCCGTTTGGCCAGATGCATGTCATTGGCAAACAAGGGCATGCCCGTTGTGGTCAGCTTCCCTGAGACAGCCCAGGAGTTGGAGCCAATGCCATCGCCGCGCGGGCCAAGTACTTTGTCAACCAGAGCGATGTTTTGTTGGAGGGCGATCAAGCTTTCCGCGGGTACTACGTAATGCTCTGATTTTACAGTAGATTGCTGCGCTGCAGCGCTACCCTCCCCAATCTCCGGCACAATCACCGGGTGATCCTGCGGGTATGGGGGGAATAATTCATCTACCTGTTCTGGGGTCAGCGTTTTGAGCAGGATGGCGCGCTCGATCTCATCGTCCATATTGCCTGCCAAATCCCAGGCCATGGCCTTGCCCCATGTCAGCGAATGGACCGGCGTCCAGGGCTCGATGGTGTAATCGGGGTTGAGCGCGCCGGTCAGGATCAGGTATTCCAGGCTGAGTTCGACCGGTTCGCGGCTCTGAATGTAGGCGTTTACGCCTGCGGCATAATCATCGAGGATGGCTTGAGACTCAGGACTGAGCATGACATATTCCTGTTCGGCAATCTGACGCCAGCCCAGTGTGCGCAGGAATTTATCAGTATCTACCTGGCCTTCTCCGAACATCTCCGACAACCGTCCGGAGCCGATATGCCGCCAGAAATCCATTTGCCAGAAACGGTCCTGAGCATGCACGTAGCCCTGCGCGAAGAACAAATCGTGCAGTGTGCTGGCGTAGATATGCGGAATGCCCATCCTGTCGCGATAGATGTCCACTGGGCCATCAAGCCCGCTAATTTGCAGTTCCCCGTCTATCTGCGGGAAGGATTTTGGCGCGACAGTGTTAGGGATATAATTTTTGAGATAATACGTACCGGATGCGCCTGCAAGCACTGCGAGAACGACTACCCCAATGCCAACGCGTGAAAAGATAAGCCCTACCTTTTTCATGTCACTCCTCCGAATGGCGAATATATAATACCCACGGTCATAAATTGCGCGTTCCTTCTCGTAAAAGAGCGCAATTTGTGACCGCCCTGGGTATAAACGATTATACTCAAGAAGGAACACAGCAAGCTGCAATTCGTAACGCTATTCAGGAGTGAATAAAAAAAAGTCAATGAACGTAAAAGATGCCCATAAGCTATTTTTATGGCTGGCCTTGTTGCTGGGCGGTATTGTCCGTTTTGCGCCGGTTGCGATGGCTGGCTTCCCGGTCAATGATGGCGGCATGTTCTACGTCATGGTCGAGGAACTCCAGGCCAATCACTTCCTGCTCCCTGCTTTCACCCAATATAACCTGGTTGATATTCCTTTTGCGTACCCCCCCTTTGGCCTTTACGCCAGCGCCTTGATCTCCAGCCTGCTCCGCATCCCTGCCCTGGATGTCGTCCGCTGGTTGCCGCCCCTGGTCAGTACGCTGTCGCTTCTGGCTTTTTATTTGCTGGCCGACGAAATCCTGGGTTCCCGTATACAGGCCGCCCTCGCGACGATATTTTATGGACTTGTCCCTGATTCTTTTGGATGGGCGATCATGGGCGGCGGGATCACGCGTTCCTTTGGACTTTTATTCCTGTTCCTGACCATCGCGTTCGCCAATCGCCTCTATAAACGGACCTCCAGCCTGCATGCCGTCCTGACGGCTATCTTCGGAGCCCTGGCCTTTCTCAGCCACCCCGAAACCGGGCTGCAGGCTGCCGCAGCCTGTATCCTGCTCTGGCTCTTTCGCGGGCGTAGCATGCGGACTTTGCTATGGTCGGCGGTCGTTGCCTTCGGGGTCGCCGCGTTGACAGCGCCCTGGTGGGGAACGGTGCTGGCACAGCATGGCCTGGCTCCCTTCCAGTCGGCCATGCAGACCAGCAACGACGGCGCCTTCCACCTGGCCGAACTGCTGACCTTGCAACTCGGCGACGGTGTCTTCTTCAGCCTGACAGTAGCCTTGGGAGTGATCGGTTTTCTGGGGGTATTAGCGCGGCGAAAATTCCTGCTGCCAGTCTGGCTGGTCGTGCCGTTCTTCGTGGATCCACGCAGCGCGGGCGGGATGGCCTTTCTGCCTATGTCTATACTGGCGGCGTATGGTTTCGACCAGTTATTGGCGCCCGCTTTGCTCTCTTTGCGAGGGCGCGAAGGCGAGTGGCTGACGGATCACTTTGTGACCCTGAGCTTTTTGGGGATAGCTTTTTATTTGTTCTTTAGCTCGGGCATCTTTGGGGTTGGGCTGGTTAGTGGGAGCCTGTCCGCGGCTGACCGAGAGACGATAGCCTGGGTGGACGCAAATATCCCAGCCGGGAGTGACTTTTTGCTGCTAACGGGCGAACAATATTCGATGAAGGACCCTTTCCAGGAGTGGTTCCCGGCGCTGACAAACCAGCATAGCCAGACAACGTTACAAGGCGCTGAATGGACCCTAGGCGCGGACTTTTTCCCCTTTTACGGCGAACTGGTCGCCTTACAGCATTGTGCGGATGTCAGCTGCATCGAAGCCTGGGGGGAGCGCACCGGATTGGAGCACCAATATCTTCTTGTTAAAGTCTTGACGGAGGAGAGCAATTCTTCGTTACGGGCATCGCTGGCGTTGTTGTTGGATTCTGTCCGCGATTCAGAACAGTACGAGCCAGTTCACGAGACAGACAATGCAATTATCTTTCAGTACGATGGAAATTCTCCATAAGCATTGAGCGCCGAGAAATCCCGGCGCTTATTTTTTACTTGATTTACCAGCAGATCATCACCACCCTGCAATATAGGAATGGATCACTTGACTGTCCCTAGCAACCTTGGATACCAATACCACAAAATATCTGCGGCTCGTTTGCCGTGCACGGAAGCCGACTTGTCCTGCAGGATGGTCGGAGGATAATAACCACGACTGATAAAGCCGCCTACCCATTGGCGCTGGTTGATCGCCGTCAGCAGGGATTCGTAAATATCGGCTTGCAATTGCAGGTTCAGGGTCACGGAAGTTGCGTCTGGGTTTGGCGGGCTGAGTTTCGTCCAGTGCAGGCATCCACCGCGTCCGTCGGAGAGACATCCACTGGCCGATCCGCTGGCCGAGGGATAAGCTGCCGCAATGATGACTGGCTTGCCGAGCAGGGAAACCAACGGTGAAACATTTGTGTCCAGCAAGCGGCCAGCTTCGTCAGTCATACTCTCTTTGGATGGGTTGGATGAATCGCTCAGCTTTAAACTCCATAGCAGGTAGACGCCATCGATGTCGCTCAAAAAGCCGAGCGGTGTGTCCACGTACTCGTAGTCGTAGGGCAATGCCCAAAGGATCGTGCCCCGGAAGTGTGTGCGCACTTCGGCGATGATGGATTTCCAGCGGGTCTCGGCATCAGCCGGAACGCCCGATGAGGTCGCGCCGTCCGACAGCGTGCCGTTAGGTAACGCCGGTTCGACCCAGTCGCCGCCCAGGATTAATGTCTGCGCACCGGATTGGGTGGCCAGGTCGGCGAAGTTGATGACAAAGGCGCGGTAATGGTCGAACCAGGTCTGCCACCAATCCCTATTCTTTGGAGCGGAGGCCCAGAAATCGTCCGCGTTGGATGCGAAGCGTGGCGTGGGGAAGATCGTCACGTTCATATTCAGCGCACGCGCCTGTGTGACCATGCGATAGGTGTCGTTCCAAAACGCGTCTTTACCGGGGACAGGAGCTAACACCAGTGGGAAGGATTTATCATAGGTCCAGGTGGGCGTCAACACGACCCAGTTTGAACCGAGCGCCTGGACATTTTGCATCGCCTGCGGCATGGATGTCACCCAATTTGGGTGCTGGGTTGGTTGCAGTTCCACGCCGGCTATGAAATCATTTTGACGCACGCTCACTGGAATGCCTACCAGATTGCCGGGTGGAGTGCTTTCGAGCCAGGCCCAGGCATTGACGGTGTCTTTGATGTCCTGTGGGGCCAGGCTGGTCGTCACCTGCCGTCCACGGACAGAATCGCCTGTAGTGGCGGTGTCGTCTGCGCTGCCGCATTGACCGGCGCGACAGTAGCGATAACCAAAGTCTCCCAAGATACTCAGCGGGCTATACAGCTTGTATACCCAGCGGTTATTGCCAATCGGCCACATTGGGACGGGTTCGGTCCAGCCGTAAGGGTTGAACTGGATATAGACGATATCGCCAACGGGGGTGTTGGTGGGCACATCCGCTTCGAACAAGATGGGCGAAGAACTACCCGCCTGCCAGGTTTCCACGGACTCGTTGATAACTGTATCTGTTTCCGGGACGATCAATTGCCTGACGACAAACTCGCTGTTGGTTCTGTGTTCCGCGTTCCAGAATCCATCCCCTAATGTGTATTTATAACGAACGTCCGCTCCGCTCGGCAGGCGCAGTGTTATGGTATAGCGCCCGTCCGGCAGGGCCGTCATGATCGGCATTCTGTCGGCCACGGCGCTGATGCCGCCACGCAGGTCGGCAAACGTATTGCCAAGCTGGAACAGGTTCCCGCCCAGACGCACCGGCGCACCCGGCAAGGTGTTGGACGGCACTGTGATGTTGAAGGTGACATTCACCAGCGGCGCAGGTTTCAGGAAAAGCTTGACCGGTGTGTTCAGGTTTTCAAGTATCGTTGCGCCCTGCTGGAAGGTTTGATAGGTTCCATCTAATGCGTATGCAACCAAATTGTGAGTACCGGGGGGGAGACCTTCCAAATCGAAGCGCCCGGCGGAATCGGTGATGGTTTGTACGCCACCGGCCGTGACCATGATATTCGCCAACGGACCGCTGCCTTCCGCATAGACTTCACCTTGGATGCTGCCGGTCTTGCCCGCAAACGTGCGGTCGATCCAACTCGCGACCATATCGCGCGTTTCTCCCGGACCGTTGACCTGATACAAACGATAACGGACGGCTACATCCGTACCGCTGTCTTCCTGTAACTGAACATTGGAACGGCGAACGTAACGATATTTCACAATCGAGTTGAGCGAAAGAGGCAGGGAGATCGCGTACGTCTGCGGGTCGCGGGGTTCCATCGGGTAGAGCACGCTGTTCAGCGCCAGGCCGGTGACCTCGTCGAGGATGGCAATTGCCAGGCTTTCACCTGCTGCAAGCGGTTCGGGAATGATTGCAATAAAGGTGACCTGTGCCATGGGCCTGGGCGTTGGTGTTGGCCCGCTGGGAGCAGGAGATGCGGTGGGGTTTTCACCTCTACCAGGAAACGAAGGTAGTTTAATCAAGGACAACTGGCAACCGGAATTGCTTACAATAAAGATGAAAAGTAATGCAAGGAGGCCAAGCTTTCGTATGCTCGGTTTTATCAGTTTCATTCTCCCTCCTGGGGAATTTCTTGTCTACCTTCGCGACGGATTCTTCCTCGATAGGCGATAAAACTTAATCCAATGCTGACAAAATAGAGCAGACTCATGGGCGCCATGACCAGCGCCATGTTGACCGGGTCTACAGTCGGCGTGATGGCTGCCGCCAGGATGGCGATCACTACGATGGCAATACGCCAATGCTCGGAAAGCACTCTCGGTTTAACAAATCCAATTGCCGTGAGTACATAGATCACCAACGGGAACTCAAAGGCCACCCCGATCCAGAACATCACACCGGTGATGAAGTTGAAATAAGATGCCGGGCGTAGCTCGGCCTGGATGCCCATGAAATTGAGCAGGAAAGGCAATGCAGCGGGCATCATGATGTAATAGGCGAAGGCCATGCCGCAGATAAAGAGGAAGGTGGCCAGCGGAATGGCAATCAGGCCAAACCTGCGCGAGCCGGGCCTCAAGCCTGGGGCGGCAAACAACCAGAATTCGAAGGCGATGTAGGGGAGTGAAATTGCCAGGCCGGAGAGCAACGCCACTTTCATGAACACGCCGATGGATTCGGTCACCTCGATAGCCCGTAGGGTTTCCAGGCCGCCTACGGGCTGGGCCAGGTAACCTATCAGGCTTTGTGTGAAGGTAAACGAAACACTTACCGCCAGGGCTAACCCTAGAAGCGAGCGCAACAGGTGTTTGCGCAAATCCTCGACCTGATCCCACATTGCCTGGCGGATGTCTTTGTCAGTGACCACGCCGCTGACCACGTCCATGAGCGCGTGTTCATCGGGTTCCTCGGTCAGGAATTCCTGGATTTGGCGATAGGCGCGGAAGGGGAAGGAGATGACCCACCAAAGCAGGCGAAAAGGAACTGTGATCAGTCTCCACAGGCCGTAAAAAAACTTACGCATTCTTGTTGGTTTCCTTGTTGTTTTCTTTGGCCTTCTCTTGCGCAGGTGGCGGGGTTGCCTCAGGAGAGGCGATATTGTTTTCGGGTTCCTCAGCAGGCGCGGGCCTGGATTGAGGCGGTTTCGGTCTGGCCGAGGCCGGATTGGCCCATGTTCCGAATCCTTTTACGTCGGTAGATTCCTTGATTTCTTTTCCGATCTTGCCCACATCTTTTTCGAGATCTTCCAGATTTGCCTCACGCATCAGTCGATTGGGTAAATTGCGAATTTCGCGCGAGGTATCGCGGAAAGCGCGCCATCCATCGGAGGTAGTCAGGTCTCGTAGCCAACGGCCAATGGTGCGGCTGGTTTTTTCCATATCCTTGGGGCCAAGCACGATGAGGACGATCAAAATAATGAAAACAAGTTCAGTAGGACCAATGCCGAAGATGTCCATAATTTATCTTGGTTTCTCCTGTTGCAGGCTTTGACGGATTTCATGTTGGTGGTCAGCCAGGCTGCCCAGTACACCGTTGACAAAGCGGGGCGCGCTGTCGGAGCCAAAAAGCTTTGCCAATTCAACCGCTTCATTGATCGCAACTTTGATCGGCGTGCTTCCCTCTTGAGAGGCAAATTCCCAGCAGGCGATGCGTAGGATGTTGCGGTCAATCGCCGCGATCTGATCGAGCGGCCATTCTGGGGCATATTGGGCGATGATTTGATCGAGGGTTTGGAGCAGGGGAAGTACCCCGAAGATGATCTGGCGAGCGAACTCTCCCAGTTCGTCCGTTAAGGGAGTTTCCTCCAGCCGCGCTTTGAAAACTTCGCCTGGAGAATGGTTGCTTACATCTATTTCGTAAAGTACTTGCAGGGCCAGGCTACGCGCCCTGGTGCGGGACTTCATAGGGGTTCAGGCCTCGATGCTTTCCTCGTAATCTATGTCTTCGATGTGGATATCGACGTGGCCGACGTCCATGCCGACCATTTCCTGAATAGCGCGAGCCACCTTGTGTTGCACGTTGCGGCTGACTTCGCGGATGTTGACATCTTCTTTCAGCACGAGATAGATATCGGCAAAGACGGTGTCATCTTCTACCTCGATGCGCACACCTTCATTCGCGCCTTTGCGGAACAGGCGGTTGACCCCGCCCGAGACGGGCGCCATGCGGCTGACGCCTGGCACGCCCAGCGCCGAAAGTTTGGCGATGCTGATCAACACGTCAGGGGAGACGGTGGTTTTTCCTGGTGGGCGATCTGAACTAGACATGATTCTCCTTAGTTAGAGAGTAAGGAATAGTGAGTAGAGAACAGTGATTTTACTGCGACTACTCTCTAATCCCTTCTCCCTATTCTCTTTTTTACATCATCGCCATGCCGCCGTCGATGCCGAGCACCTGACCGGTGATGTAACCGGCCTGGTCGGAGGCGAGGAATGCAACGGCATAACCTATTTCTGCGGGTTGCGCGGTGCGCGCGAGCGGCACCAGTTTGAGCGCGGTTTCCAGTGTACCTTCTGGCATGGCGTCCAAGATTTCGGTTTCTACGAACCCGGGCGCAACGGCATTGACGGTAATATTGCGCGCCGCTATCTCGCGTGCCAGCGCTTTGGTAAAGGCGATCTGCCCGCCTTTGGAAGCCGAGTAATTGGTCTGGCCAGGGTTGCCCATCTGCCCGGCCACCGAAGCAATATTGATGATGCGCCCGTAGCGCTTGCGCATCATGTGTTTCACAGCAGCTTTGGAGCAATTGAAGGTGCTCTTCAGGTTGGTATCGATCACGGCGTCCCAATCGGCCTCAGGCATCATCATGATGACCATATCGCGCGTGATACCGGCGTTGTTGACTAGAATATGCAGGTCGCCAAACGTCTCGACTGCGAATTTTACCAGGCTACTCGCAGCCTCGAAGTTCGAAACATCCGCTTGAAAGGCGGCCGCTTTGCCACCCACTGCTTCGATTTCCCTCACAACCTCTTCGGCTTTGTCAGGCGAACTGTTGTAGTTCACTACTACCGATGCGCCGCGTGCGGCCAGTTCCAGCGCCACCGCGCGACCAATCCCGCGCGAAGCGCCGGTCACGATGGCAACGCGATTTTCCAACGATAAAGTTTCGGGCATCCTGTGCTCCTTAGGGCTGAATTATACAACATCTGAAACCCGTTAATTCTTTTTTGGTTTCAACCCCAGTGCCAGTCCTAATGCTCCACCAATGGAGATCACGCCTGCCCAGATGAACGCGTCCTGCCAGAAGCGGATTGGGAACAGGCGGATGAGCGTGTCAGAATACAGGAACAGCCATGAGTCGCCCTCGAAGAACAATCCATGGAACAGGGTGAAGAGCTGCCAGAAAGCGAGCGCGCCAAAAAGACCAATTGCAATAACGAGCCCGATCATTAGCCAGCCCCCGCGCCTCAAGCCCTGACGATAAGCCTGCCACCAATTCCTGTAGTGGGCCCAAGCCCCTAACCCTGCCAACAAAATGACCGCCACATACCAGACCCGTAGCGCGCCTTTCGTCACCACTTTGACATCCTGCATGTGGCTGAGTTCGCGCTCGTTGAAAAGCGGACTGCCATCATCAAACGTCAAATCACCGAGAAAAGAGATGCCCTCATTATTGAGTAAGTAATCCACGGCGTAGGGCGCCCAGCGCAGGCGGTCTTCCAGCATGAAGCCGTAAGTGTCGGGCGGGAACCAGGGCAGGCGGTATTCTACGTTGTAGAACAGCGGTGTGAGCAGGATGCGCAGGCCGAGTCCCAGCAGGAAGATGGGGGTCAGGAGGGTGGTGATGTAGGAGAGAAGAGAAGATAATTTTGTATTCAATGATTATTCCATTTCATATGTCACTGCAAGCCCCGTTGGTTGAGTACCGCGCAGCGGAGTATCGAAACCAAGGGATTTGGCAATCTCCTTGTTAAACTGGAGATCGCTTCGTCGCAACGAACGCTCCTCGCGATGACAAAGGCTACTGCAACGCCTCCACATCCCCATGCAGCAGGAAATTGACGATCAAATTATTGGTCAGCCACTCGATGGGGGCCACCTCGTCGGTGAAAACCTGCGTGGACTCATAGCCCGGTCGCATGTTGACAATCGCCGAACTCATCGCCGTCAGCAACAGCGGATGCGCGTCGCCGCGCGCGGAGAGGACATTGTAATTGCGAATTAAGTCGTCCGCACTGGTGGGCTGCTTGCTGGCGTAGACGATGGAGTTGAGCGTATTGGGGATGTCCATGATGTGGATGGAAGGAAAGACGGTCGCAATCGTGGTGGCCAGGCCGTCGATCAGGCTGCGGTCGCCGGGCGCGCGCCCGACGTTGATGGCCAGCACGCCGTCGTCGCTCAGGTGGTCGTGGGCGATCTGGAAGAATTCCCGCGTGGTCATGTGCGGCGGGATGTAGGGCGGGCGGTAGGCGTCCACGGCGATTAGATCATACCGCTGCGGGCTGTGTTCCAGTCCCCAGCGCCCGTCTTCGACGTAGACGTTCAAATTGGGCATGGTCATGCCGAAATACTCGCGCCCGACCGCCACGATCTCGCCGTCGATTTCGAACCCGTCGATCATAACGGAATCAAACACCTCGGTGGCCTGACGCGCAGACGTCCCGGCGGCCAGCCCGATGATGGCATAATGCTCGACTTGTTCGGGGGTGTAGTCCGGGTTGAAGAAGGGTCCGACTAAAAATTGTTCCCAAGGACCGTTGTAGTAGAGCTGGTCGGGATGGTAGATGGAGTGCATGCCCTGTCCGTCGTTCAGACGCAGCAGGGTGAAGCCATCCAATTGCTGGACCTCGATGTAGTTGTACTGTGACTCAGTCTCGAAAACCTGGCCGGGCGAGTCCTTGACGTGGAAATCGCCGAAGAACAGGAAGCCTGCCAGGATCAGCGCCCACAACCCAAAGAGCGCCGCTTTGCCCCAGCGTTTTTCCATCCCCAGGCCGCCCAGGGCGACCAGCAGGATGAGCAGGCCGAAGAGCAATATGGTGCGGCTGGTGCCGATCAGCGGGAAGAGCAGCAGGGTGGGCAGGAAAGCGCCCAGCACTGAGCCGACCGTAGAGAGCGCATACAGGTTCCCGGAGACGTTGCCCGCCTGTTCGGCATCCTTGAGCGTGATGCGGATGGCGAAGGGCGAGGTCATCGCCAGCAGCGTGACTGGGATGCTGAACAACAGCAGCGTGGCCAGGAACGAAGCGGCGATTACGCCCAGATTGAGCGCGTCCATGGCGGAAGCGGCGGCTAGCAGGATGGGCTGGGCGATAACGGGAATCAGCCCGAGAGTCGCGCCGCCCCAGGCCAGGAAGGTGAACATTGTTTCAGCATGCGGGGATTTGTCGGCCTGCCTGCCGCCGATGGCGTACCCGGCGGCGAAATAGATCAGGATCAAGCCGATGATGACCGCCCAGACCAGGTTGACGCTGCCGAAGCGCATTTGCAGCAGGCGCGAAGCGCCGAACTCGGCGGCCAAGGTGGTCATGCCGGAGAAGAAGACGGTAAAGGCGATGTAGCGTTGCATGGGGGGAATTATACCTGCCAGTTCTGGTGGTCGAGTACCGCAAAGCGGAGTATCGCCCGTCCTGGCGTTCCGGGCCAGGGAGACCACGGATTTAGATTTTATACCTGCCTTGGTAGTCTCGACACCGTACCTGCGTTCGGTGCAGGTGTACGGTGGACGAATACTGCCTACTCTACCAGCGGAGATTCTTTGAAACAAACTATCCGGAGCTAATACAACGATAAGCCTTTTGTAAGAACCCTGTAATCCTTTTCCGTTATCTTGCTTTTGTCCGAGTTCGGTTCATAAGGAAAATTGCATTGATTTGATAGAAGACTACAAAATCCAAATATCAGAGTCTGCCGGGTCAATTCGTGCGTTTTGTCCTTTTGTGACCGGATAATCACAAAATTTGTATCGCCAAAGGAGAATATCATGAGAAAGACTGTTTTGTTCGTCGTTACCCTTTTGTTCGGGCTGACTGCCTTGTTCCCAACTGGCATGGTTCATGCAAAGGGTCATTCCCAGGGAGAGGTCGTGGTTGCCAACCGCGCTTCTGGCACGATCTCTGTCATCGATGTGCAAACCGAGCAGGTGGTCGCCACCGTCGATTTGCCGGAAGGCGACAACACGCCGGAGCCGATGTATGTCGTTTATTCCAGAAGGGGCAACCACGTCTTTGTCGGTGACCGCGCCAACAATCGTGTGGTGGTGTTCGACGCCGATGGCTATGAAGTTGTTACCACAATCGACGCAGGCGCCGGCATCTTCCACATGTGGATGGATGACGCGGGCCAACAGCTGTGGGTCAACAACGATATCGACAACACTGCTACGGTTATCGATCCCAAGACCTTGAGTGTCATCACCACGGTCGATATGCCGGCCGATCTGGTGACTGACGGATACAAGCCGCACGATGTGATTCTTGGTCCCGGCGGGCAACTTGCTTATGTGACCATGGTCGGCCCGGATCCGGATAACAACTACCTGGTGCAATTCAACACGCGCACGTTCCAAGAAATCAACCGTGCCCCAGTAGGTAAAGACCCACATGTCTCGATACCGCGAGGCAGCCGGCAGCTTTATGTGCCTGCCCAGAACAGCAATGTTGTCACTGTGCTGAATCGCTTCACGCTCGAACTGATCGATGAGATCGAGATTCCCGGCGCGCACGGAGCTGGTACAAGCCCACTCGGCAGAGTATTCTATACCACCAATCTGCCCGGCGGAGGCACGGACGGTCTGTTTGCGATCGACACCAAAACCAATACCGTCATCGATTCGGTCGATACTCCTTATCCCGTGCCGCATAACGTAGTAGTGACTAGAAACGGAAAGCTGTTCCTGACCCACTCCGGCGGCGCGTCGGATAAGGTGACCATGTATGAGATTTCTGTTAAGAATCCCGTCCTGACCTTGATCGGCGAGGTGACCGTTGGGCTGAACCCCTTCGGACTGGAGTACATTCCGTAGTCCCCGGTAATTCAGGTCTATTTAACCGTAAACAACAGAAAAATGACAGTCACCTGCTGCAAGGGTGGCTGTCGCTTTTCTTCCAGATGGTGTAGGTGATGTAGCGTCGCTAGGTAATCCTTTTTATGGTACAATCCAGCCCGTCCACGCACCGCCTCCGCACGAAGGAGGCGTGCTTTTTGCCCCAAAACCGACTGGGGCTTCCCCGAAATTGCCCGGAGTAGAGATGGCCGAGAAAAAAACTGACCCGGAAGAAAACGTAGAAGAAGCCCCGCAGGTGACCAACCTGGAGGCAACCAGAGTAGAAGTGATCGAAGCGGAAATGGTGCGCATGCACCAGAGCGCCGCCCAGGAAATTACCGCCGACGAAGTAGTCCTGCACCAGGCTGTGGCTTTGGACGTGACCACCGTCGAACTCTCGGCGCACGAGGCGGCGCTGGGGTTAGTCAACGCCCGAGATGTGGAAATGACCAACAGCGCGGCGGGCGTTATCCGTGCGGAGAATGTCAGTATGGTAGGGCAGGCTGGAGTTGTGTTGGCCGAGTCGGTCAACATGGGGAACACGTATGCCGGTCTGGTGGCAGGCGGACAGGTGCGGGGCGAACGGATCGAGACGCTCATCCTGCTCGGCAACCATGTCGAGGGCGATATCCAGACCGTGGTGGACACACGCAGCGCGCTCATTGCCGGCACGGTTGGCGGGGTACTGGCAGGCATCGTTCTGTTGATCGGGCGCCTGGTGTTCGGAAGAAGGTCGTAATGAAGGAAATCGCTAATCCTGCGAAATGAAAAAAAGATTGGCGCTCATTTGCAGAGATTAGCGGATAAAGCATAAATGTATTCGTGATGTAAATCGCGTTACAGAAATTCATTTCAAAGAGCGAAGGTAATCTGTACCCCCTCATTCCCCCCCATTTTCTGTTGAAGTTTGCCGAAAATGGGGAGATGCAAGGGGGGTGGGTGAGAGGCGCTCGAGGAGTAAAAGATGGATAAAACAGTAGTTCAAGCTGAAAAACGCGCTGTGGTTGGAAAGCAGGTGCGCGCCCTGCGCCGCGATGGGAAACTTCCGGCGGTGATCTATGGGTACGGTATCAATCCCATCAGCATTGTTCTGGACGCGCATAGCGCATCTAGAATTCTGGCAAAGGCAAGCTCGTCCACCCTGGTGACGATAGAACTGGAAGGAAAGCAGTATCCCACGCTGGTGCGCGAGAAGCAGCTTGATTTCATTCGCAACAGCCTGATCCATATCGATTTCATGGCGGTCTCGATGACCGAAAAGCTGACTGCCAGCGTTGGTGTTCACCTGGAGGGCACTGCCCCGGCGGTCAAGGATTTCAACGCAGTTTTAGTCACCGGCCTGACCGAGTTGGAAGTGGAATGTCTGGCTACTGACTTACCGGAAAGATTCGTGGTAGATATTTCCGGTCTGGCTGAAATCGGCGATGGTGTATATGTAAAGGATGTAGTCGCCCCGGCAAACGTGGAAATCCTGGACGACCCTGAAGAGATGATCGTGGTTGCCACAGCTATGGCGGCCGAAGAAGTCGAGGAAGAGAAAGTCCTCGAAGGCGAAGAAGGCGAAGAACCCGAAGTGATCGATAAGGGCAAGAAAGAAGGCGAAGAGGAAGAAGGCGAGTAGTCTTCCATTCGATTGTAGTTGGAAAGACAGCGGTGATTGCCGCTGTCTTTTTAAATTAAAATGGAGTGCAGACTTCAGTCCGCGTTTGATTTGAGCAGACTAAAGTCTGCACTCCATGAAATTTATGATACTTTTGGTGTAAGATTCGGTGAAATGACCATCCACTACCTCAACTGCTTTACCTGCAACGCCCGCATCCCCCGTCACTGGCAGAGTGGGACCCTGTGCCTGTTAATCGAGGGCAACGAAGGGCTGGTGTTGGTGGATACCGGCCTGGGCGCACGAGATTACGTTGATGAGCCGGGCATCCTGTGGACTTTCAAACTGGTCACCATCGTGCCGCTGAGCCCCGAAGAAGCGGCCATTCGCCAGATCGCCAGGTTGGGATATCAACCTGAAGATGTGCGCCACATCGTACTCACCCATATGCACTTCGACCACGCCGGCGGCCTGCCCGATTTTCCCTGGGCGAAAGTCCATGTACACCGTCGTGAATATGAAGCTATCCAGTCCGGTAAGATCCGTAGCTGGGTGGATGGCGGCTACAACCGGCGCGTCCTCGACCACGGACCGGATTTCGTTTTTTATGAAGAGAGGGGAGAAAAATGGTACGACTTCGACGCGATCCGCCTGCCGTTCGAACCTGAGATGTGGCTGCTCCCGTTATTTGGACATTCATCCGGTCATTGCGGGGTGGCCGTTAAAGAAGGCGCCGGATGGCTGTTCCATGTGGGCGATGCGGCCTCTTTCTCCGAAGACGCCCCTGAATGGTTGGTGAAGTTTGTATTAGGCCCCCATCAACCACGGTTACGGGAATTTGCCAAATCCCATCCTGAAGTCGAAATGACAACGGGGCATATGCGGCTGGATTTCTTTGAAAAATTAGACCCTAAAGGTCTCTGAGACCTTTAGGGTCTAATTTTAGTGTATCTCCCCTTTGTATTCCCCTTCCACTTTGTCAGCCCAGGGGTAGACCTCCGTCCCTCTGGCCGCCTCGCGGATGGCGGGATCATCGGAGTAATGGCCGCGTTTTTCGGGGGGCAACAACTTTGCGATGTGACGCATGATCTCGTGGCCGATTTCATCCAGTTGCTCGCGGCGTTCCCGCCCGCGACTGTTTGCTTTGAAGGGACCGAATTGCTCCCCGATGCGGACAGTCACTTTGGCGCGTACACCCTTCCCAAGTGAGGGGAAAACGTCATTCAGCCCGTGGATGCCGACCGGCACCAGCGGCGCGCCGGTCAATGTTGCCAGGAAAGCCGTGCCGGGCCGCGCCGGGCGCAATACCTCGGCCCAGTTGCCGGCTTCTGGGAAAATGCCTAGGACGCCTCCTTGTTTCAGGATGGCCTCAGCAGCCTTCAAGGCGTAGGTCGAACCGGTCCCCCGGTAAAGCGGATAGTAGCCCCACATCTTTGGGAGTATCCCCACCCAACCGGGCGCGTGTGCAAAGTCTGCCCCTCCTAAAAATTCGATTGGCCAGCGCGCAATGCGCACGAAACTGACCGGGTCGATGAAGGAAAAGTGGTTGCCTACCAGCAGCAATGGGCCATTCTTTGGCAGGTTTTCCTGGCCGATGATTTCCATCCTACTGACCAGCCCAAAAGCTGGGATGGACAGTTTCTGCATGATGTAGCGGATGAACTTTCGGCGAGGATATTTGAACTCCGGCCTTTTGCTCATAGTTTAATCTGCAGCGGCTGCCGCATGTTCGATGGCAATCTTGCGGGCGCTCTTCTCATCGACAGAGACCAGGATCAGCAGTCCGATGATCAGGAAGATGGCAATCGAAAAGATACCAGCTCTTTGCCCGGCTTGTTCAGCTAGCAGCACTTCCATTCCCTGGCCTTCGAAGAACAGCGCTGTGCGGAAGGCAATAATGCCGTAGATTGTAGGGCCGATAAAGGAGGAAGACCTGCCCGCCACAGCGAAGAAACCAAAGAACTCGGTAGCTTTGTTCTCCGGGGCGAACAGACCGGTGATTGTGCGGCTGAGCGACTGCACGCCGGTCAACGCAAAACCGGCCAGCGCGCCGATGATGAAGTAGCCGGTCAGGGTGGTGTTGAACATCATCCAAACGATTGTGCCGATCATCAGCAAAATGGAGTAGATTAAGGCCTGCTTGAAGCCGGTTTTCTCGCCCCAGATGCCGAACACATACGCGCCGATTGCGCTGGTCACCTGCACGATGATCATGAAGATGATCAGTTGAGTCTGGTTCATGCCATACAGCACCGCGCCGATAATCGCGGCGAAATCCAATGCCATCAAGATGCCGTCGTTGTAGATCAGGAACGAGACGATGAATTTGATGAACTCACGGAAATCGCGCACAGCCCCAAAGGTGTTTTTCAAGCGTTTGAATGCCAGGCTGAGATAATTCTCCCCGGGGGGCAAGGCGCGGCCCTCGCGGCGCTCCTTGAGGCGCAGGAAAAGCGGCAAGGTAGAAAGCACGAAAAAGACGGCCGTAAAAGCAAACGATCCGCGTACCACCAGCGGGTTGCTTTTAGTCAGCACGATGACTGGCAAAATAAAGAGCAGGCAAATGATGCCTCCCACTGAGCCGATTGCCCAGCCATTTCCGGAAACGCGTCCCATTTCTTCGGAGGTGGCGATATCCGGTAGGAGCGCGTTATAAAAAACCTGTCCTCCGCGGTAGCCGATCTCGGCCAGGATGAAGAAGGACATGCCGGTAAAAATATCGCCACTCTCCACAAAAAAGAGCAGGGCGGTAAAAAGCCAGGAAATGGCGGAAAATACAAACAGGAAGCGCTTCTTGGCGGCGCTGTAATCCGCGATGGTTCCCAGGATAGGAGAGATGACGGCGACGACCAGCATTGCCATTCCCAGCGAAAAGCCCCATAAGCGTGAGCCCTCCGCGCCGCCGACCACCGAACCCTTGAAATACGCCGAATATACAGCCAGCAGGATCACAGCCGCATAAGCCGAGTTGCCGAAATCGTACATATACCAGGCCCAGTGATTGCGTTTCCTGGCTTTTGTGTCCATTACTTCTGCTGTCATATGTTTTCTCTCCGAGAGCTTGGATTTTCTACGAGCGCCCGCCCACTCAACTTGAATGTTGCGATTGATCTTTGTACGGGCAATTTTACCAATCATTTTATAATACCCACGGTTGAAAATTGCGCATTCCTTCTCGTAAAAAAGCGCAATTTTCAACCGACCTGGGTATATGTCAAATTGCTAATAGGTTTAACAGCCACTCTGGGGTAGAGTTGTGCCCAAATTTATGTGAAATCTGTGGTTAAATTCTGACATGACTGACATGACCGCTCCCAATCAGGGATCCCGCCCCGCATCCGCTTTCCTGGGGCGGGCAAATCAGTGAAATTCCCCCAGTCCTGGTTGCGCATATGCGTTTGTTGAACCAATAAGCCTTGGCCTTCTTTTACTTACTCATTGAGTTCCTGGATGAACTCGTTTTTGGGGTCAGCGCCGCCGCCACGCCGCTCATGCGGGATGACCTGGCGCTAACCTACATACAGATCGGTCTGCTGTTCAGTATCCCCGGTTTGATCGCCAATTTCATCGAACCGTTCATGTTCATCCTGGGCGATGTCTGGAAGCGCCGCGTTATCCTGCTGGCGGGTGGGGTTCTGTTTACACTTTCCCTCGCGCTTACATCCGTCAGTACCGGTTTTATTCTTCTGCTTTTCTCCTACATCCTTTTTTATCCCGCTTCAGGGATGTTCGTCAGTCTCTCCCAGTCGAACCTGATGGATCTGGAACCCTCGCGCCACGAGCAGAATATGGCGCGCTGGACCTTTGCTGGTTCTCTCGGTGTGGTTATCGGGCCGTTGCTGCTTTCCGCTCTGCTGACTATCGGCCTGGGTTGGAGGCCTGCCTTTGGGTTCCTTGCCGTGTTGACGGTCATGATGCTGATCCTCGTCTGGGGACGGATTCCCGCCCCAGGGGCTTCCACTTCACTCCTGCCAGAGTTGAAGCTCGTTTTTGCTGGGCTGCGCAACACGTTCTTAGCGCTGCGGGGTCGAAGCGTCCTGCGCTGGCTGGTGTTGCTCGAATTCTCCGACCTGATGCTTGACGTGCTCTATGGTTTCCTGCCGCTCTATTTCGTGGACGTGGTCGGTTTCACGACTGTGGAGGCGGCGGCTTCTGTTGCTGTCTGGACGGGCGTGGGTCTGCTGGGGGATTTCCTGCTCATCCCCTTGCTGGAACGGGTCAAAGGTATGCACTATTTACGCTGGAGTGTCCTGATCGAACTGGTTTTGTTCCCCGCCTTTTTGCTGGTCTCCATTCCCTGGTTGAAACTGGTCATCATTGGGGCGGTAGGTTTCTTCAATGCCGGCTGGTATACCATCCTGAAAGCGAACCTGTTTTCGGCCATGCCGGGGCAGAGCGGAATCACCCAGGCGCTGGACAACGTCAGCAGCATGTTTGGTAAACTATTACCCTTCGGTATCGGTCTCGCCGCGCAGTCCTTCGGTCTCGGCGCTGCCATGTGGTTGCTATTGGCTGGTCCGCTGGCATTGCTCGTTGGCTTGCCTCATCGTTCGCTACCTCCTCTCTCACAAGGTGAAATTCAGGGTGAAGGTACTGATGACTGATCTCTATTCTCCGCTCTCTCTGTATCTCCACATCCCCTTCTGCCGCCATCGCTGCGCATATTGCGATTTCAACACCTATGCCGGGCAGGAAGAATCGATCCCGGCTTATGTGAAGGCGCTCTGCCGCGAGATCGAGTTTGCCGGTCAAAGCGCGCCGGAGAAACTGGCACTGCACACGATTTTCTTTGGCGGCGGCACGCCTTCGTTGTTGAATCCGCGTCAATTTGAAGCAGTTCTGAAGACCATCTCCGACCACTTCGACTTGTTAGACTTGGAGACCACGATTGAAGCCAATCCCGGTACGGTTTCGCTCTCGGATTTGAGTGACCTGCGTTCATTGGGGATCAATCGTATCAGCTTTGGCGTGCAGTCGGCCAACCCTTTCGAGTTGCGCATGTTGGAGCGGCAGCATTCCTATTTTGACGTCATCAACGCCGTGACCTGGGCGCGAAAAGCCGGGTTTGACAACCTGAACCTCGACCTGATCTATGGCCTCCCGCACCAAACCCTTGACAACTGGTCTGCTACCCTCAAATTGACTTTGGGACTCGCGCCCGAACATTTATCGTTATACGCCCTGACAATGGAGCATGGCACGCCCTTTGGACGCTGGTCTGCCCGCGGATTGATGCCCCTCCCCGACCCCGACTTGGCCGCTGATATGTATGAATGGGTCGAGGAGACTCTGGAAGCTGCCGGTTATCAGCAATACGAAATATCCAATTGGGCCGTGGACCGTAGACCGCGGACCGAAGACCACTCATCGCCTACCGTCTATAGCATCCCCTTTGGGGACCGTCCACCGTCGCGTGCTTGCGCGCACAACCTGCAATACTGGCGCGGACTACCCTACCTCGCCGCGGGCGCTGGAGCGCATGGCTACGTCAACGGCTATCGTTACTCCAATGTGCTGCGCATCAAAACCTACATTGACAGACTGAATACCGATAACCGGTCACTGAAAACTGACTTTCCTCTCACCCCCGCCACCGTCAACCACCACCGCCAGACTCTACAAGATGACATGGGCGAATTCATGATGACCGGCCTGCGCCTGACGCGTGAAGGCGTTTCCGCCCAAACCTTCCACGAGCGTTTTAGTCAGGAGATGGAGGATGTCTTTGGGAATGAGATTGAAAAACTGATCAAATTAGGGCTGCTTGAGTGGCTAGATTCCCCTCTCCCTATGGGAGCCCCCTCCGGGGATGATAAGGGGATGGGGGCAAGGGAGAGAGTCCGTTTGACTCGCCGTGGCCGCCTGCTCGGCAACCAGGTCTTCATGCGCTTTGTGGGTTGATCCAGATTGTCATTGCGAGGAGAGTCTGAGCAGAGCGTAGCGAAGTCGAAGACCGACGAAGCAATCTCGGCTTGAACAACATAATTTACATTTTTGGGGGACTGAATTTGCTACTTGCTATCCACGACCAAATCCCGGATGCGCGGCGCGACGCCTGCCAGGTCGACTAAGCCGTCTGTAAAGCGCTGGTGTTTCCCCCCGATAACCAACCCGGGCACTTTGGCGTCCGTGTGTCGCCGGGTGGACAGGTCTTCCATATTGCCATGGTCGGAGGTGACCAGAATCAAATCCTCGTCCATATCCCAGGCCTTGACCAGCCCCGCCAGCACCTCATCGAAAACTTCCATCTGCCTGACCGCCCAATCCATATCCTGTTTGTGACCGGCATAATCGCTGGCCCAATATTCGAACAAGGAGAAATCATATCCCTGCGCCAGCCTCGCCAGCTTTTCCCCAGCCTCGCGCGCGGACTGTATTGGTGCATCCGCGATCTTGAGCAGTGACCGCCACCCGTGCCCGGTGAAATCGGCTGAGAGCGCCCGGCCTGCGAAAAAGTCTTCTTGGGTAAAGAGGGGATAACCCGCGTTGGTATACGCCAGCGGGATGGACGAGTACAGCCGCTTGCCGCTCTCGATCCCGCTGAAATAGCGCGGCGGATAGGCGTTCAACAGCGCGGCTTTTTTGCCCTTTGCGCGTAGCCAAGAGAATAAAGTATTCCCGTCGTTTAGATACCCCGCAACCCCCGGATTTGGCTTCGGACCGTAGTGGTAGCCCAATTCTGCCGGGATGTTGATCCCGCTCAGCAGCACAGCTTGCCCGGTGGCGGATTGTGGCAGACCGGCCACGCCCAGCCCGGCATCCAGCGCCAAAAGCGAAATCAGTTCGCTTTCATACGGTACAGCGGAGGCAGTCAACTTCTTTCCGCCGAGCAATGAACCTAGAAAGGGCATCTCCGCGCAAGCCAGGGGATTGGTCGCGGGGTCGTCCGCGCCCAGCCCGATGCCGTCCAGGAAAATAAAGAGAATTCTGGTCATGTTTTGCTTATTCTAATGAAGAGCCTAAAGGTCTTCAAGACCTTTAGGCTCTGGACTTTTGATACAAAAACCACGCCGAAGGCCGTTCGCCTCGGTCGAACCCATCCTGCCGCCAGACGAGAGTCAGCGAGGCCGGGATCGACTCCAGATCCGCCTCAGCAAGCCCATTCTGAATCTGATCGGCAGCGGGGTTGAAGAAACCGTACATCAGCCAGTATCCGCCGGGGGCCAGGATGCGTTCGAGTTCTGATAAATATTCCGCCTTCTTGTTTCCTATACTGTGAAAACAACCGATATCCAACACCAAATCAAAAGGACCAGAGATTCCTTCCAAATCCGTCGCGTCGCGCACATACAATTCAGCCTGTATTCCCGCTTTTCGGGCTTTTCGCTTGGCCATCTTGATCGCGCGTTGGACGAAATCCACACCCGTGACCTGCCAGCCGGCCTGCGCCAGCGTAATCACGTTGGTGCCCGTCCCGCAGCCGATGTCGATCGCTTTCCTGGGGGCTTGTCCTGAGCCTGTCGAAGGATGCTTTTCGATGAAGTCAAGAAGCTCCGGCGGGCTAATGCCGCTGTCCCAGGGCGGATTGAAGTAATACCACAGGCTGAACGTGAGACGGTGCAGAAAGTTATGCATACTTGTCTCACCACAAAGACACAAAAACACAAAGACACAAAACAATTAAATTTGGTGTCTTTGTGTCTCAGTGACTTCGCGGTACCTCACTCCACGCTCTCTCGCACCCGTTGCGTATCAAGTCCTCCTACTTGACGCCAGAGTTCATCCCCCTGCCCATCGAAGTAAATGAAGGTAGGTGTAAATTGAAAGCCATAGACCGGCGCCAGTTCGCGCCCGACTTCTTCCTGGATATTAAGGCGGATGAAAAGGATCTGGTCCCCAAGTTCATTTTCGAGCTCGTCCACGACGGGCTTCATCTGGGTGCAGGCAATTCAGTAGGGGGATTGGAATTCCAGCAGGACGGGTTTGCCTTGCCCGATCATGGCCTGCACCGATTTGGCGTCGTCCATTAAAGGGGTTTGCCTGGGGTGCAGCAGGCTCCACGCCACTCCCAGCCCAAGGATCACCACGCCCAGGGCGATGAATTCGCTAACCTTGGGTTTGTGGCGGAAAATGATCAACGCGACCAGCAGCACGAATGCGCCGGCCATCCATACGGCGGAATACTGGTTTAAGATTTGGTTCATTGTTCCTGTATTGAATGTGACGGTTCACACTTTGACAATTCGAGGCACTTCACTTAGAATCACTCGGCTGGTATTATCCCAATCGTAGGAAAGGTTTTCAATGAAAGAGTATACCACTGAGTTTTTACGCAATATTGCGCTGGTTTCGCATGGCGGTGCGGGTAAGACCATGTTGGCGGAAGCAATTCTGCATTTTTCTGGGGCTACCACGCGTCTCGGCAGTGTGGAGGATGGGACAACCGTGTCGGATCATGATGAGGAGGAAATTCGTCGCAAGATTTCCATTTATACAAGCGTTATTCCCGTAGAGCATCGCAACCATAAGGTCAATCTATTGGATGCGCCGGGTTATACTGACTTTGTTGGGGAGGTCATTTCGGCGCTTTCGGTGGCCGATGGAGCGGTCGTGCTGGTCGACTCGGTCGCCGGCCTGGAGGTTGGCACCGAAATCGCCTGGCGCTATGCGCACGATTTCAACCTGCCGCGCTTTGTAGTCATCAACAGGCTCGACCGCGATAACGCCAATTTTGCCAAAGCGCTGGCCAGTATAGAAGAATTCTCTGAAACCCGCCTGGTCAAGGTGCAGTTACCGATCGGCGAGAAGCATGACTTCAAAGGCGTGGTGGACCTGATCAGCATGAAGGCTTATCTGGGCGACGGTAAAAACGCCTCTGATATCCCTGCTGAAATGAAAGACGAAGCGGACGCAGCCTATACCGAACTGATTGAAGCGGCTGCGGAAGGGGAAGACGCTCTGCTCGAGAAATATCTTGACAGCGGTTCTCTCACGGGAGAAGAATTGCTACGCGGTCTAAAGAAAGTTGTCTGTTCCGGAAACTTTGTCCCAGTGTTCTGTACTGCGGGCGGACGTGAGATCGGGATCGGTCCGTTGCTGAATGCGATGGTCGATTTAATGCCCTCACCAGCAGACATTCCCGCGCGCAAGGCCCGGGGCAAGGACGGCGAGGAAGAACTGGCCGCCACGGACACTGGCCCCCTGGTTGCTTACGTTTGGAAGACGACCGCTGACCCGTTCGTCGGCAAGATGACCTATTTCCGCATCTTTTCCGGTTCCATGCAGGCCGACGCGCGTGTCTGGAACCAGAACAAAGGTGAAGAGGAACGCATGGCCGGTTTGCATATCCAGCGCGGCAAGGAGCAGATCGCTATCAAGACCGTGCATTCCGGTGACATTGCTTCCGTTGCGAAGCTGTCTGTTACTGCTACAGGCGACACCTTCTGTGACAAGGGCCACCCGCTGACCATGCCGGTCCCTGAATATCCGTCGGCGTTGTATCAGGTAGCGATTGGCCCCAAAACCCAGGCCGATGCGGCCAAAATCAGTCCCTCGTTGACGCGGCTGTGCGAAGAAGATATGACCCTGTCCTGGCACAACGAACCGGCCACCCGGCAGACCATCTTGCAGGGCATGGGTGACCAACATATCGACGTGGCCATTCGTCGCGCCGAGAACAAATTCCAGGTTGGGTTGATGACCTTCGAGCCGAAGGTTCCCTACCGCGAAGGCATCACCAAAAAAGCCTCCGCGCAGTATCGCCACAAGAAGCAATCCGGTGGCGCGGGTCAATTTGGTGAAGTGCATTTGCGTATTGAACCTCTACCGGATGAAGATTTCGAATTTACGGACGAACTGGTTGGCATGAACCTGTCCAAGTCGTATTTGCCCGCCATTGAGAAAGGTATTGCCAACACCATGGCCGGAGGCGTCGTCGCCGGTTACCCGATGAGCAATGTCAAAGTGATCGTGTATGACGGCAAGGAACACCCGGTCGACTCCAAACCGGTCGCCTTCGAAATTGCCGGGCGGGAGGCCTTCAAGCTGGCCGTACAGGATGCCGGTCCCGTGCTCTTTGAGCCGATCATGAACGTGCGTGTTATCGTGCCAGACGCCAACATGGGCGACGTGATGAGTGATCTCAATACGCGTCGCGGTCGCGTACAGGGTACCGAGTCTGAACGTGGCAACACGGTGGTCATGGCGCACGTTCCGCTGGCGGAGATGCTGCGTTATACCACTAATATCCGCTCCATTACGGGCGGGCGCGGTTATTTCACGATGGAGTTCGATCATTACGAAACGGTCCCTGCGCACCTGGCAGCCGACATCATCGAAGCCCACAAGAAAGAACTGGCTGAAAAGGAAGAATAGAATAGGATTGAAAAACAGGACGGGCGAAACCCCGTCCTGTTTTTTTGTAAGAATTGCGGCCGGTAGAGCATCCATTCTATGGCGCTTGCTCACAATTTTTGTCTTGACAGATTTGGTAAAATTAGTACAATAAACGTCAGTATTTTCTAGTAAATTAATCGGAGACATATTCATGTACTATTGCTCGTGTCTGAGGCGGGGTTTGTAGCTGCCGCCCTCGGTGTTCAAAAAACACGCTTAACTGACTGAAGGACGGTGGCCGAATCCCGCATGCGAACGTTCCGCATAGCGCTTGGTCGCTGTCCTTTTTGATTACCAGTTAAGCGTGGGTCATTTAACCTGACTTATACAGCCTCATAACCGCAAGGTCGCTAAGTCTCAAAGACACTAAGATAAATAAGTTGTGTGTCTCAGTGACTTGGTGGTAACAAATTCAGATAGGAATAAAACATGAAAATTGCATCGAATGTAACTGAATTGATCGGTAACACTCCATTGGTACGCCTCAACCGGATTACAGAAAGCGTAAATGCCGAGATCGTTGCGAAACTCGAATTCTTCAACCCGGCGCACAGCGTCAAGGACCGCATTGGCTTTTCGATGATCGACGCGGCGGAGAAGTCGGGCACGCTCAAGCCGGGACAGGTTATCGTCGAGCCGACCAGCGGCAATACGGGAATCGCCCTGGCAATGGTCGCTGCGGCAAAGGGCTATAAGTGCATTCTGACCATGCCCGATAGCATGTCAAAGGAACGCCGAATATTGCTGCGCGCCTTTGGAGCCGAACTCATTCTCACACCCGGGCCGGACGGTATGGGCGGCGCTATCCGTAAAGCAGAAGAAATGGTCGCCTCCGATCCAAAGACCTATTTCATGCCTCAGCAGTTCAAGAATCCCGCTAACCCGGAAATCCATCGCAAAACCACTGCGGAGGAGATCTGGCGCGATACCGACGGTAAAGTTGATATTCTTGTTTCGGGAGTTGGCACTGGCGGGACCATCACTGGCGTGAGCGAGGTGCTCAAGGCGCGCAAGCCATCGTTCCAGGCCATTGCTGTCGAACCGGATGCATCCCCGGTGCTCTCAGGTGGCGGGAAGGGCCCGCACAAGATTCAGGGTATTGGCGCGGGCTTCGTGCCGGATGTGCTCAACACGAAGATCTATGATGAAATCATCCGTGTCACGGATGAAGATGCGATGAGCACTGCCCGCCGTATGGCAACTCAGGAAGGTCTGCTGGTGGGCATCTCGTCTGGCGCAGCCGTCTGGGCGGCGTTGCAGGTGGCGGGCCGGGCGGAAAACGCCGGGAAGTTGATCGTGGTCATCATCCCATCTTTCGGCGAACGCTATCTTTCGTCCCCGCTCTACCAGCATCTGGCAGATTAACCGTTTACAACGAAATGCAACAAAGGAATTGATATGACTACAGAAACCATTTCACCCCATCCGCTGATACGACCCTTCAAGAGCGTGGTGGATTATTTCTCCAAAATCAAACGTGACATCGCCTCGGTCATCGAACGTGACCCGGCGGCACGTTCCTGGCTGGAAGTGATGCTGGTGTATTCCGGCCTGCATGCCATCTGGATCCATCGCATCACACACTGGTTATGGCAGCAAAAGGTCCGTTTTCTGGCGCGCGGACTTTCCCAGTTCGCGCGTTGGTTGACAGGCATCGAAATCCATCCAGGCGCGACCCTCGGCCCTGGTTTCTTCATCGACCATGGCATGGGCGTGGTCATCGGTGAGACCGCCGAAGTGGGTGCGGACGTGACCCTCTACCACGGTGTAACGCTCGGTGGCACCAGCTTGAATAAAGGCAAGCGCCATCCCACTATTGGAGACCGGGTGGTGATCGGCGCGGGCGCAAAGGTGCTGGGCGCCATCACTGTCGGCGCTGACAGCCGCATTGGCGCGAACGCTGTCGTGGTGCGTTCGGTCCCAGAAAACTCGGTTGTTGTCGGCGTGCCGGGTCAAATCGTCCGGCGCAGCCAGCCCACGCATGCCCCTGACCTGAACCATACCTCTTTGCCAGACATCCTGGGCGTGACGCTCAAAGAATTATTGCAACGTGTAGATGACCTTGAAGCGCGCGTGGACGGCCATACCGATGAGCGCGGTCACATCCATGCCCCACAGGAGGAAGGCTGGGTTGGAGCGGATTTCTCTATCTAACGGGTAAGAATTGTGCCTCTTGGCTACTCTAAATCGAAGAATAATTCTTGACAAATAAGACAAGTATAGTAGAATAATTAAGAACAAATTCTAGTTTATTAAGGTGCTGAATATGTACTATTGCTCGTGTCTGGGGCGGGGTTCGTAGCCACCGCTCCTTCCTGAAACGAACGGCCAACATCCGAAGGACGGTGGGCGACCCCGCATGTGAAAATTGTGTTCACATAGTGTTCGCGCGCTGTCCTTTTTGTTTACTCGTTGGCCGTTTTTCTTTTGGAGTTTGAATGACCTTAGTGCAACATCGACTACTACAGACTGCAATCTCAGAATCGGATGGGCTGGAAGCTCATGTCGGGAATACCCCGCTGCTCCCACTCCGCCGCATCGGACCAAGCCCTTCGACTCCGCTCAGGACAAGCCTTAACCTGCCGCCGTCTGTCAGGGTTTATGCCAAGGCTGAATGGTTCAATCCAGGCGGCTCGGTCAAGGACCGCCCCGCGCTCAACATCATCCGTACCGCTCTTGCCAACGGCGATTTACGTCCCGGCAAACGTTTGCTCGATTCGACTTCCGGGAACATGGGTATATCCTATGCCACGTTTGGCGCTTCGATGGGCATCCCGGTCACATTGACCATGCCTGAAAATGCCAGTAGTGAGCGCATCAACATCCTGCGCGCGCTGGGAGCCAAACTGGTTTTGACCGATCCGCTCGAAGGTTCGGATGGAGCCATCCTCGTAGCTCGTAAAATGGCTGCCGAAAAACCGGACCTGTACTGGTATGCCAACCAGTATGACAACCCGGCTAACTGGCTGGCGCATTACGCTTCTACCGGCCCTGAGATCTGGGAACAAACAAACGGCCAAGTCACGCATTTCGTGGCGGGCCTGGGTACCTCTGGGACGATGACCGGCGTTGGAAAATACCTGCGCGAGATGAACTCCACGGTGCAAATTATCGCCGGGCAGCCAGATGACGCTTTTCACGGGCTGGAAGGGCTCAAGCACATCGAAACTGCCATCAAGCCGGGCATCTACGACGTCAATTTTGCCGATCACACGCTTGAAGTCTCAACCGAAGACGCGCATACGATGGTTTTGCGCCTGGCGCGCGAGGAAGGTTTATTCGTGGGCATTTCATCCGGCGCAGCGGCGGTAGCTGCTTTTCAGGTGGCTTCCGCGTTGGAAGAAGGCCTGGTGGTGACTGTCTTCCCGGATGCCGGTTACAAGTACCTGAGCGATAGAAATCTTTGGGGAGGGAAGTAGTGTTGTTTATCAACGAAGAAATTCTGACCCAAATCTACGCCCATGGTGAAGCGGCTTACCCCGAAGAAGGGGCGGGTTTCCTGCTGGGCAGTGACGATGGGGAGCAGCGGCATATTGCACAGATTTTCGTCACCGAAAATGCGCGTGAGGATGAGGCGCGGCATAACAGATACCTGGTCACACCACAGGAATATCTCCAGGCCGAGATAGCAGCGGAGATGCTTGGGTTGAGTCTGATCGGGGTATTCCATTCGCATCCCGACCATCCCAACCGTCCCTCTGAATTTGACCGCGAGTGGGCACAGCCGTTCTTTTCGTATATCATCACCAGTGTCAATGATGGGAAGGCCGTCGAGTCACGCTCCTGGCGGCTGGCCGAAGACCGGTCGATGTTTGAAGAAGAAAAGATAATATCAACACAACTATAGGAGTATAAAATGTCTCTCTATTTCGTACGTCACCAACATGATGCAGAAACCTGCCCGGCAAAAGACCCGCAAATGGGCCAGATGCTGGTGCAGCACGTCAGCAAGTCGAACGCGCACAAGTTCGGCGTAGATTTGATCGGCGATGCCGTTTTAGATGGCCAGCACACTTTTGTGATGATCCTGGAAGCCGAGGATAAGGAATATATCGAGAATTTCATGCAACCCTTTGCGATGGCAGGTTCGGTTGAGATTTCCCCTGCTTCTACCTGCGAAACGGTGGTCGAGCGCCAGGGTTGCGAACCCGTCCCGGCTGCGGATTGAAATCGGACGTTTTGAAGGTTAGAATAAGTAATAAATACCGGAGCGCAGACTTCAGTCTGCAAAGTTAGCGGACTGAAGTCCGCGTTCCGCAAGAAGTTTATGAGGTTACATGACAACTTTGAAAATCCCCACTCCCCTGCGTTATTACACGGCCGGACAGGCCGAAGTGGCCGTGAGCGGCTCCACTGTGGCTGCGGCCATGCGGGACCTTGTGGAACAATATCCCACACTCGAACAGCATCTGTACAATGGCAAAGGCGAAATGCGGGCTTTTGTCAATTTGTTCCTGGGTGAAAATAATGTCAAGGATTTGCAGGGACTTGAGACGCCACTGAGCGAAGGGGATACGCTGCGACTGATCCCCTCGATTGCAGGAGGCTGAGATGCTCCCCGGACTTACTCGCGAAGAAATCCTGCGCTATTCACGTCACTTACTGATCCCCGAAGTGGGCCTGGATGGGCAGAGGAAGCTCAAAGGTTCGTCTGCGCTGGTGATCGGCACAGGCGGATTGGGTTCCCCGGTAGCGCTGTATCTGGCCGCGGCTGGGATTGGCCGCATCGGCCTGGTGGATTATGACGTAGTCGATTCGTCCAATTTGCAGCGGCAGATCATTCATGGTACAGACCGGATTGGGGCGTTGAAGGTTGAGTCGGCGCGCGAGCGCATGTTGGACCTAAATCCCGATATCGAGGTCGAAATCTACAACGAGCCGTTCACGTCTGACAACGCCTTCGGTATCGCCGAGTCTTATGACATCATCATCGACGGCACGGATAACTTCCCGACCCGCTACCTGACCAACGATCTGGCCGTGCTGACCGGGAAGCCCAACGTGTACGGTTCGATCTTCCGCTTCGACGGGCAGGCCAGCGTGTTCTACGCCAAGGAGGGACCCTGCTATCGCTGTCTCTTTCCCGAACCGCCGCCGCCGGGGCTGGTCCCTTCCTGTGCGGAAGGCGGCGTGCTGGGCGTGCTGCCGGGCACCATCGGGACGATCCAGGCCACCGAGGCCATCAAGGTTTTGCTGGGGATCGGTTCACCCCTGACCGGCAAACTGCTGCTGTACAACGCGCTGGACATGTCGTTCGACTTTGTCAAGCTCAAGAAGAACCCGAACTGCCGCGTGTGCGGACCGGATGCGGATATCAAGGAATTGATCGACTACGAGGAGTTCTGCGGCGTTCCCGGTTTCGACCATGACGAAGGCTCCGCTGGCGTGGATTGGGATATCACCGCCACACAGCTATCCGAGCGCATGAAGCACAACCATTTGAAATTGCTGGATGTGCGCGAACCTCACGAGTTGCAGATTTCTGCTATGCCAAATGCGGTCAACATCCCTCTGGGAACGCTGGCGGCCCGGCTCTCTGAACTGGATTCCGCAGAGGAGATGGTCATTCTGTGCAAATCCGGGACGCGCTCGACGCGCGCACTGGAATTGCTGGTCAGCGCCGGGTTCAAGAAGGTCAAGAACCTGAAAGGCGGCATCAACGCCTGGGCGCAAGAGGTGGACAGCAGTTTGCCGATTTACTAGGTTTTCGCTGCCTGTACCTTGTCGCAGGCACAGGTGAGCGGAGGCCGAGCGCCAGCGAGGTCTAAGCGAAGCGTCCTTCCCTGGCGAGAATACCATTTCGGGTATTGTAATTTCACCACGGAGTCACGGGGTCACAGAGATTTAATTCTCGGTGTCTCCGTGTCTTTGTGGTTGAGGTCTTCCAATCGGGCCTTCCATCTTCATTACGTTTTCAACCCCTTCTTCATCTCTTTCCGCGCCCAACGGTAGTGGCTGCTGGTGCAGGAAACGAAGTAAGCTGCCAGCGTATTCTTGTTCATCCAGGGATACAACCCTGGCGTGAGCAAGTCTTCCTCGGACAGGTTCTCGATGGTAGCCATCACCTGCTCGTAAGAGTTTCGAAACATGGGCAATAGCTCGTCCAGTGTGCGGCGGCTGTGCTTCTCCTGGATCATCTCATTCAAGGCCGGGAGTTGGCTCCATTTGTAACCTTCCGCCGGGACATGCGGACTCTCCCCGCGTTGACTGGCCGCCAGCCAACCTAATACCATCTGTTCCCATTCATATAAATGTGCCAGCACGTCTTTGACCGACCATTCGCCCAGCATGCCGGGTTCGGTCATCTGCTCGGGGGCTAGCGCAAACAGAAATTCTTCCAGGGCTTCGTGTTCCTTCCGGCTCTCAGCCAGGATGCTGGGCTTTGTGTGTGGTCTTGGCATGGTTCATCCTTGATTCTGCTGAGGGGTTTCGGTTTTGTTTGCTTTGCTGTTCCAGTAGCGTAAGAATCCGTCTGCGCCCAGTTCTTTTATCAACTTCTGGTTTTCAAGAAAATCCTGCCCGTGCTTTTTCCAGTTGCGGGCAAAGACTTTGTAGCGCTGGCAGGGATACTGGTCACATTGGTGGCAAAATTCAACCTTCTTTTCCGCGCAGCACAGGAAATACCTGCAACCCTTGCTTTCGCAGCGCTGGCTGATTTCTGCTCCTGGGCAGGGCTTTTTCTCTTTCAGGTAGGTCGGGCAGCCTCCACAGAATACGCCGCAGGGCGGCACCGTACCATTGTATGGTTTCAGCATATTACTTCGCAACCGGATGCCGTAAGACCGTTTTGAGTTTCTCAGGCGCTGACCTGCGTGGATCGCCCAGGTAGATTTCGTGATGTTTGCCGCCCTTGCCGACACGATCCTGGTAGCCGTTCTCGCCCATAAAAGCTTGCATCTTCTCGAGCGTTTCCAGTTCGGTGACATACGGACCCAGGTGCGTGGTCTGCACGCAGGGACCTTCTTCAAATGATTTTAATCGCAGGCGGGCATATCCGGGTAGATCGCCTTTCTTCTGGCGCATCTGCGCCAGGGCTTCCTCGAAATGGGCAGGGGTGATGATTTCGGGCACCAGGATCATCAGCGTGTAATCCCAGTTGTCCTTGATGTTGATGTCGAATTTCCCATCGCGTGCATCCCACAACCCTTCTAGCGCCATGACTGGGTAGTCGACCGGATCCACGGCACGCTTTTTGAAGGTGAATTTGAGCGTGTAAGCCGCTCCGTACAGGGCTTGCATGTTCTCTTCGAACATGGGGGAGTTGCCCGGCTCCAGGCCGGGTTCGATGGCGCCGTCGATCATCAGGAAGTTGAAGCGCGGCACCTGGATGAATTCCACTTTCTTAGGCGAGGGTTGGTAGAAGGCTTTCAGGTCTTTTTTCAGTTCGATGGTTTTCATAGTTATTCCTTTTTAATTTTATCGGGTGGTTGAGTAGCCCTTCGTGTCTTTCGAAGGGCGTATCGAAACCACAATTCTGAGTTTTCTACTGCCTGTTGGTCTCGATACGCTCCGCGAAGGGCACGCGGGACTACTCGACCAACGAGTATTGCTCCGCCACCGCCTGCGCCCACTCACGGACCATCTCGCGCAGTTCGGGCGGCTCCAGAACGGTCACCAGGGTCGCAAAGCTGATCGTCATGGAAGCCAGCCAGGTTAAGTCCGGTGCGGACAGGACCACGTCCACGCTGCCGTCGGGGTTTTCTTCCAGCGAGTCCCAGCCCGCGGCGTTGCTCCTGGCAATGGAAGCGCCTCCGGCTTTGAAACGCAACTTCGCGCGCACGACCGGTTGGTCCGCAAATTCGCTATCCAGATAAGTATGAATGTCGAAATCGTCCGGCGGCTGGAAGGTCTGGCTCAGGAGTTCCAGGCTCTGGATGCGGTCGACGCGGAAGGTGCGCGGCGCATTTCGCAGGCGACAGTAGCCGACCAGGTACCACCAGCCGCTGCGATGGACCAGCGCATACGGGTTCACCTGGCGCTGGGTCGCTTCGGCCTGGCTGGTGCTCTGGTAGCGCATATCGACCCGGCGCTGCTCGCGCGCGGCGCGGCGTAGTTTTTCCAGAAAGGGCGCTTGCGCGGACGGGTCGGCGCGGTGCATGCCAGTAGCGACCAGCGTACGCCGGGCCCAGGCGATCTCGTTACGTTGCTCGTCTGGCAGCACGTTTTCCAGCTTGGCCAATGCGCCCTGCGCGGACTCCTGGTACAGCCGCCCCCACATCTCACTCACCAGACTCGTCCCCAGGTAGATTGCCACGGCTTCCTCAGGCGTGAAGACCAGCGGCGGGAGCTTATAGCCGCGCACCAGCGAGAAGCCGCCATACGGACCGCGCTCCGCATAAATGGGGATGCCCATCTCGTCCAGCATGCCGAAGTAACGGTGCAGCGTGCGCACCGAGACGCCCAGCTTGGCGGCCAGGTCAGCGGCCTTCTGGTTAGGCTGGCGTTGCAGGGTCATGATCAAGGTGATCAGGCGGGTAGCGGTGGTGCTCATGGGTGGCTCTTTCTGTCTTAGTATAGGATGGGTATATGTCAGATTATGGCATATATTATTGAAGATGATGTAAGAATCCTTTGATTGATTCATGCAAAATAAAAGCCCGAATCAAGATTCAGGCCTTTTGTTGATTTTGGTTTGGTGAGTTTTCTTTCAATGTAATACCTTAGCTAATTGATCTCTTTTCCCAACATCATATTAGACGGAACAAACAATAATTATTTGATTACTATTAATTTTTTCAAACTTTCGGGCAAACCTAATGCTTCCCAATTTGTATATACTTGGCTGGTTCGTTTTCCGGTTGAGGAATCCAATATTTGAATTGCTTTTTGCCTAAGTTCCCAATTTGATTTTGGCAGATTAAGTAATATTTCTACAACAATTGATTCGGCTATTTGGCCATATAAACGATTTCGGGAAATTATATCGAATATCAAGTTCGAAAATGTATTATCATCATTTATCGATTTTAAGATGAAGGGTAATATATTATTGGCATCTTCCTGAGTGAGATCAGGTTGAATGAGGTTTATGATGATTGCATCCATTAATTCTTCCGATGTGTTGAAGTTATTCAAATCGTCAAGTCTTACAGGTAGCTTTGATTTATACCCACTTTGTGCAAGAATTGAAAAAATGTGCAATAATCCAGATGTTGGTTGTCGCTTGAGATAAATTTTTATTAACCTTTTGATGATGTTGCTGAGTGAATCGTCTCCCGAATAGAACAGTAACGAACCAAAAGCAGTGATATTTTTAAACCCACCCAAATATTCAAAGGCATAATAAAAATCATTGTCACTTACATTTCTCCAGTCAACTATTTTAAAACAATCTATAAAAATATATTCGTCTTGATGCAATGCCTTAGCTAATTGCATGATAAGATCAAAATCTATGAACTTTTCTTCATCGTCAGTATCACGAATCAACCTTTTACAAGTTCGACAATGTCAAATTAAGTCTGAACCTTTACAATTTTACGATGTCTGTGTCTCAGGCGGCTGGCAGTAGAGCGAGAACGA
>JAFGKO010000353.1 GCA_016928525.1 Anaerolineales bacterium
CTTTTTCGAGTTCTTTCTCCAGCCATTCCTTGATGGCTTTGGTAGAGTGCAGGCGCGGCGGGTCGGCATCCAGCAGGCGCATGTATTCCGAATCGCGGTTCCATTGCGCAAAGGACTTGCTGACTTCCTCGGGATCGATCCCGGCCAGGCGGACGAGTCTGCCTTGGAAAAGGTCATCCATCGCCGCCTCCACCTAAGCCCCAACCTGCCCGGCCCACTCCGAATTAAGCAAGCCGAAGATGATCAGGTCCCAGGCGCGGTCGTCGCGCAGGATGGCTTTGCGCCGGCGGACTTCTTCCACGAAGCCAAACTTGTTGACCAATGCAAGCGCTGCCTGGCAATATTCAGGGATGACGATGGTTACGCGGAACAGGTTCAACTCGGCGAAAGCGAAACGCAGCAGCAGACCGAGGGCCTGCGCGCCGAGACCCTTGCCCCGGTCTGTGCCCGAGCCGATGCCCAGGCGCAGGTAACCGTTGCCGTTGGTCCAGTCGATCCACTCCAGTACGGCCATCCCCAGCAAGCGGTCACCCTCACGGGCGCGGATGGTGAAGTAGAACAGGTTCTTGGCCTCCTCGATCTCTTTCTCGAGAGACTCATACTCTTTCTTGACCATCGCCGGCGCCAGTGGACGGACGGGTTTGAGCTCCATCAAGCGCATGAACTCGCTGTCATGTGTCCACTGGGACTCCACTTCGGGGTCCTTTTCGTGGTCAATCGGGCCCAGACGGATGTCCTGGGCTTCGAAGAGAGGGGTATGAATAGATAACATGATGACGATCTCCTTGTCACTGCGAGGAGGGCGTAAGCCCGACGTGGCAGTCTCCTCTAACCTGGAAAGAAAAGATCGGTTGAGCCTTGAGATTGCCACGCCCCGTTTCCTCTTCGGGGAAATGTAACGGGGCTCGCAATGACACTTGAAACAAAAAACGGCCACGGGTTCGCCCATGGCCGCCTTGGTTTCAAGGAAATAAAAAGGCCACGGGCTTGGAGCGCTCCGTGGCCGTAAATCACATTGCGTGTATCTTACGAGTCAACAGACGCACTCCGAGGAGGCATAGCAACACCACCGCCTTGCGCGGCGCGATTGCATTTGATGTAAAGCTTGCTATCGAACATCGGTTTGCGTCTCCTTTCGTAAGATTTGCCTAACATTTCTGTAAGCCGTCGAAGTTTATCACAGGGGTTTTGTGAGTGTCAAGGGGGTTAATGTTAGCTGGGCAGATCAATTCCCCGATTTCCTCACCGTACTTGTGCCCTGCATCGAAAGTTCCTATCAAGTAGCGGCTTTTGCCCTCCTTATTTTCGGCTTCTCATAATTCAATTGCGTAACCCCTATTTAAATTTGGCTATCGTCCCGAAGGTCTTTCTGCAAAATGCGGCCGGATATTACAAACCTTCGGGGCAATGATTGCTGATACGCGGGCCATGGACCGAGCAGCCGGCTGAAGTTTTCCCTGGTGCACCTGGAGGTTTATCTACCACTAGACTCGAACCTTTTACGATGTTTGGGGTTATAGGTGGAGAGGCGCAACTGCCAAAAAGGAGGAGACCCTATGCCAAAAATCGCCATCGTCACCGATACCGACGCCAGCCTGCCGCCGGGACTTGCAGACCAGTATGCCATCACCCAGGTGCCCATCATCATACTCTTTGGGGATGAGAGTTTCCGCGACGTCTACGACATCACTGGCGAGGAAACCTTCGCTCGCATCGACCGGGAGGGAAAATTGCCGACTACCTCGGCTCCCTCGCCAGGACAGTTTGCCGAGGCCTACCAGGCCGCCTTCGACGGAGGCGCTGACAGCGTGCTGTGCTTTACCGTCAGCAGCGAGGTCAGCGCCACGTATGCCGCCGCAGTCTCTGCCAGGGATATGTATCCCGAGCGGGACATCACCGTGGTGGACACGCGCAGTCTGTCACTGGGACAGGGATTGATGGTGCTGGCGGCTGCCGAAGCGGTAGCAGGCGGATCGTCCGTGGACGAGGCGGTTGCCGCCGCTATGGACATCGGTCAGCGTACCCGCTTGTTCGCCGCCCTGCCGACCCTCAAATATCTGGCCATGAGCGGACGCGTCGGTCACCTGGTCGCGGGCGTGGCCGGTCTGCTGTCCGTCAAGCCTATCCTGACCATCCGTGACGGCAAACTCGACCTGCTCGAACGGGTGCGCACCCAGAAGAAATCCTGGGAGCGCGTGATTGAACTGTGCGTGGAAGCCGTTGGCGGGCGACCGATCGAGCGCATGGCGATGATCCACGTCACCGCCCCGCAGGATGCCCGGCAGCTCGAGTCCATGCTGCGCGCTGGATTGGACTGCCCCGAGGAAATGCTTTTCAGCGAATTGAACCCCGGCCTCTCGGTGCATGCCGGAGCAGGGTTGGTTGGTGTGGTCTTTGTGGTGGGTAAATAGGTTTCATACAACAAAGAGCGACTCGAAACGGGTCGCTTTTTCATTTCTTTTCTATTTCCTCAACCGACACACATTGTTATTGGGATCCCATATACAAGCATTAGAATTATTATCGCAGGTTGTCTTTTTTGTGAACACACTACAATCTACAACGCAACTTCTGGTTTCCAGGCTGAGCACCACACAATCTTGATCGACCGGTTGCGGTTCCTGTGAGCAGCAGCCCAGTTGAGCGTTATAGAGATAATCTTGTGGACATTGCGTTAATTCCGCCTGAGCGGCTGGGATGGCACAGGCCGGGTCGCAAACTCTTAATTCGAAAGTCGATGCCATTGGCCCCGTGCAGGTGATCATCTGCCTGTCATCTTTCATGCCCGCATCCGAACACTTGAAACCATCACTGAGCACTTCATAAGTGGAACCTGGGTTGATGAAGATCAAATTGTAGGGATTTTTATTCGTACAAAAGACGCTGCTTTGTTCAGCAATCGGAAGCTGGCATTGAGGTGTCAGATCGCTTGCAGCGTCTGGTTCACAAAATGGCGCAAATTCCGGTGTGGGCGTATTGGTTGGGACAAACACGGTAGCAGTTGGCACAGGGGTCGCAGTTTCCGCGGGATTGGCAGTCGGTACAGGTGTCTCGGTTTCTGCTTGTGGGATTTGCGCGGACGGCATGTTACAGGCCATGAGGATGCCAATCAAGGACAAGCCAGTAAGGATTCTTGTACGTGTGGTTTTATTCATTCCAGTGCCTCCTTGGATATCGTTGCTCGAACCTTCATCCAGACAGAAATATCGACCGTCATATTCGATTATACAGATTCCATATCTGATTTTCCACTTTACCCCCAGGATTTCAGGAAGTGGTGCGGGAAGTCTCGCCCCCCCAGGACTATTCCTGCCACATTTTTTGAATTTACTTCCTCAACTGACAGGTGTTGTTCTCGTAATTCCACCTGCATGCATAGCCATAATTGGTACAGGATGTACTACTGGTAAACTGACCACAGTCGATTGTGCAGCTTTTTGTTCTGAGCTTAAGCACCGTGCAGCCTCCATTGATCTCTTGTGTCTCTTTTGTGCAGCAGCCCTGCAGGTTGTTGTAGTTATAGCCCAGCGGGCATCGTAATGATCCTGTCTCAATCGAGAGGGAAGAACAGGCTGAATCACAAACCCGTAGTTCGAAATAATAGGCCATTGGACCGGTACAGATGATCATCCGTTGGCCGTCGATTACCCCTGCCTCTGAACACTGGACGTACTCATGAAGCAACTGGTAAGTTGCGCGATCGTTGAGGGCGATCAAATTATATGGACTTTTGTCTTCGCAAAAGGCACTGCTTTGCACAGCAATCGGATATTGACACTGGGATTGCCTTGCAGCATCTGACTCGCAGAAGGGCGCAAATTGCGGGGTTGCAGTTGCGAGTATGCGCGTACTAATACTTGTTGTGGTGGGGACAAAAGTTTCAGTTGCAGTTGGGGGCACGGGTGTGGCAGTGTCGGTTGCAGTAGGGACAGGTGTCGACGTTTCGGTGGGACTTACAGTTGGTGTAGGCACTACAGCTTTTGATTGTTTTACAGGGGGTGTGGGAAGGTTACAAGCCACGATCACTCCAACTAGAAACATGCTGATTAGTGCTGTTGGATAGATGGTTTTCTTCATGGAATCGCTACCCCGATCATTGTTGCTCAAGCCTGCCTCCTGACTATCGCCTGAAGCGTATTACAAGATCGTACAGAATTCAGCCTCGATTTTACACTACATAAACCAGGAACTTGGTAACAACCCCGAAGCGTAAGGTATCGACACGTATGAGCTCTACTTTGAAGAGATGTCCCCCAGATTCGCGAATTTGAAATTTATGGCCACAGACTCCCCTTTGCAACATTGTACCCGCAGGGTAAGCACCCCGTCGAAGGCCCCCGCAAGGGGGTAGAGGCTCCTAACGTGATCTCCGTCAGGGAAGTCCCGTACAGCGGGGGAGGGGTTCCACCCCCGAAGGGGCAAGGGGGCACCCCATCTCGCGCCCTGTGCAGTATCCCTGCCCATTCCCGCCCGACGATCAACCGTCGGGCTATACCTACGAAATCGGCCCAGGCCGATTAGCCGACTTTCGCGAAGCATGCCCGAAGGGCGTAGTCGGCTTTATACCAATAGCGTGGGGGTTTATCCCCATGCGGCTCCGCCCCCCACCCCACCTCGCGCCCTGCAGGGGCTACCGATGCTATTGCCTATTCGTTCAAAGCGATTTGACAAGAAGTTTTTTTGAGTAATTGCAAGGTAGCGGAGGGAAGAAGAGTAAGGAGCAGAATTTGCAGGAGTTAGTGTTTTAGCTACCTTCACGCTCAGATTTGTTTGGGTGAATATGAAATTTAAGTATTAAGTCTTTTTTGATATTGTAAAAGCTCATTTTCATATTCGGTTAGCCAATGAAATTTATACTGATCGTTCCCATCATAAACTGTATCCCCGAGTAGTATAGGCATTGTTTCCTTAGCCAGCAATTTTTCGTTATTGCGTATCACATAAGGTAAACCCTTTAATGGTGTATAAGAAGCCCAGCCAACACCAAAGTTTACAAACATATTTTGACCGTAAAAGTTCGTAGTATGGTCAAGTTTTAACTGAAGTTGTTTTGCTTGCTCAATTGCTTTATTTGCCATACTCAGTTGATTAGTTCTATTATTAATTTCTTCCAAAGCAAGTTTTAGTTCAGCTTTTGTTTTTATTTCGCTTTGTTGATATATCTGAATTGATTCTAAAAAGTTTTTAGGGTTTACATCTTCCCATAGCTTGTTTAAGTCATCTGACTTATCATGCTTTTGCATTGCGGCAAGTAAAGCTATTGCGGGAAGATACTCTTTATTCGCCAATAATTTTTTAACTACGCCAATAAGAAACGATCTGAGATATTGATATTGCTCAGAGTTTATGCCACTTCCAATTAAGTAAATTAGTTCAGGTATAGAGTCATAGTTTTTATCCTTAATTAGATTAATCAATTGAATTAGTTTCTTAGTTGCTTCAATGCCATCAACACATCTATTATTATCCTCCTGAATATTTAGTGCCATCTCGTACCAAGAGATTGCCTGTTTTAGATAGTCAATGTTCATGGGATCAATAATTTGGTTTTTTCTTCGGTAAACATCTCCTAGCAAAACATATGCTTGAACAATGGGTGCTCGTCCTACATTAGTTATCGCAAGTATAATTTTTTCAATTTCTTCGATATCTAATTTAGAAGTAGATTCGTTTAGCTTTTTTTCTGTTTTTGTTAGCAAATAAAAATATGTAAATCCATCCCAAGTTTTAAAAATTTCTGGTGAGAAGAATATATTGGTGCATTCCGCTAATGTATTTTTTAACTCAGTCTTGTTCGTCTCTGTATACGAAACGATACCAGCGTAGCCGCTCAAAATTTGCGGTATTGCCATTTCTTCTTCGATTATGATCAATAGTGGAACTCCAAAACCCAACGCCAAACCAATTGCAATATAAACGCTTATATCAGCAGCTTTATTTACACAAAACAAGCTAAATGTTCTGGCTCCAACTTGTCGAGATAACTCTTCATGAATATTTACTCCTGATGGTGGTTTAAAGAATGCGGCATGCCAGTTTTTTTCTGTAGCGAACTCCCTAATTGTTTTTGCAAGATCAGGGTCTGTTGATTCGTTCACTCCAATTACAGAAAATGCTTCATGAATAATATCTGTCGGTTTTCGTGGTTTCACTTGCGCTTGGACACTCAAACTGTCAATTTTCTCGTTCAATAGTTCAATAAAGGAGTAATATCCTGGTGATTCTATAATGAATTGATCTACATAATTGGATTTTATCTTTTGTTTCCTAGATGAATTTTCTTTAATGTTAAAAAAATATCTTTGTTTTTCTAAGGCAAATGCAATGCCAAATTGAATCAACCTATCTTTATAGGTTTCCTCTTCATCCCAAATAGCATCTATAAGAACTAGTTCAGATGTTAGAATTTCCTCAAGTGCTAACTGTAAAAAAGTTTCTGGTGTTTTTTGACTGTCTTTATAAACTTTGAATTTCTCCGGAGAGTTTGTGCTTTTTAGGGCAAATCTTATGTCCTCATTATGACCGTGTTTATGATTATCATTGATGCTTACGAGAAATTTGCCCGACCCGGCCTCTTTTGTCATAATAAGCCTCCTAAGTTGTTCTTATTGACCGTTCTTTCCAGGTCGGGAAATCTGAACTAAAAACTTCATCCAGCTCTGTTATTCCCTCATACTTAAGCGATTGGAAAATACTCAAGTCACTTGGGGGTTCTTCCCGAACATTGTTTATCATATAGGTTGGGCGATTCAAACCAATTGCAATTCCCAAATTCACAAATGAACTTGATAATGCCGATGTATCAATGCGGTAAATCCCGAACTTAGAAGAAGCTATTGCACTAGCGTTTTCCTGCAAAGTCTGATAGAAAATGGGCTTAATCCCATTTTGTTCAAGAAATCTTATCAAAGTTTTGTCTGTGGCACCCAAGAACACGGGTTGATACCCATATTTAGTCACCAGTTTTGCTAAAGTTAACCCTACGTCCACTACTTCCAAACTACCAAGGGAAATGCAAACTTCCTGTGTCTCAGAAGAAACCTTTGGAATCAATGCATCATCCACATAGCCAATACGCGTTATATAATCATTAGTCAGATCCCCAAATTCTTCCGATAAACTAAAATAGTTATTCATCTCATAGTAATGAACGAATATAAGAATATTTGCAATATCAGCATCACGGTCTTTTACTAGAACAAACGGCTTCCTTAAGCCTATTGATATTCCTAACTCAATGTAGATATTTGGCTTTTGCTCTTTGCTTATATGATAAACTCCAAATGCAGTGCCCATTATTAAGGCGGCAATATTACAGAGTAAGAAACCACCAATTTCTCTGTCAACTGTAAAAACTTTTAAATTGAATTTGGCGAAGGCCTCTTGAAGAGCTTTTCGCATATCTTCTTTTTTCCCATCAAATCTCTGGGCTAAAAAATAGTGATCAGGATAAACTATAGGAGAGATATTGCTACATTTCCCACTTGTGCCGAACATTGTGTCATTTTTGTATAGATTGATTATATTTCTTATAATCTTTTCTCTATCTTCTCTTGGTGTATCAAGCCCCAGACTAGCCCCGATTTCTTTTATTGAAATTGATTTCTGCATGATAGTTGACCTCCACAGAAAGAACGTGCACTTTTCTGATTATACAAGCCTTTGTAGGCTTATGGGTTTTTATTCAACCTATGGAAAATAGGATAAAGCAATCAGTGTCCAAAAACCCTTCGTATCCTTTGTGAATAGAACTAAGGTAGAATCTCCCCCATGACCACCGATAGCAAACAAGTCATCTACTCCATGATGCGCGTCGGGCGCATCCATCCCCCCAACAAACAGGTGCTGCGCGACATCTCGCTCGGCTTCTACTACGGTGCCAAGATCGGCGTGCTGGGGCTGAACGGCGCGGGCAAGTCCACCCTGCTGCGCATCATGGCCGGCGTGGACAAGGACTACGTCGGCGAGATCGCCATGTCCAAGGGCTACACGGTCGGCTTTCTCGAGCAGGAACCGCAGCTCGACGAGTCCAGGACCGTCATCGAGACCATTCGCGAGGCCGTCCAGCCCATCGTCGACCTGCTCGCCAAGTACGACGAGGTCAACGCCAAATTCGCCGAACCGGAGGCCGACTTCGACGCCCTGATCGCCGAGCAGGCCAGATTGCAGGATGAACTGGACAAGCACGACGCCTGGAACCTGGATTCGCACCTGGAAGTCGCCATGAGCGCCCTGCGCTGCCCCCCGGCCGATACGCCGGTCAAGATCCTCTCCGGCGGCGAACGGCGGCGCGTCGCGCTGACCCGCCTGCTGCTGACCGAACCCGACATCCTGCTGCTCGACGAGCCCACCAACCACCTGGACGCCGAGTCCGTGGCCTGGCTGGAGCACCACCTGCGCGACTACAAAGGCACGGTCATCGCCGTCACCCACGACCGCTACTTTCTCGATAACGTCGCCGGCTGGATCCTGGAACTCGACCGCGGCTACGGCATCCCCTGGAAGGGCAACTACTCGTCCTGGCTGGAGCAGAAAGAAGAGCAGCTCCGCAAAGAGGAAAAGTCCGAGTCCAAGCGCCAGAAGACCCTGCAGCGCGAACTGGAATGGATTCGCATGTCGCCCAAGGCGCGCCAATCCAAGGGACAGGCGCGCGTTAATGCATACGACAAATTGCTCTCGCAGGAATACGAGGGCTACCGTGGCGACCAGGAAATCTACATCCCGCCCGGTCCGCGGCTGGGGGACGTGGTCATCGAGCTGGACAAAGTGACGAAAAGCTATGACGAGCGCCTCATCCTGGACGAGTTGTCTGCCACCATTCCCCCCGGCAGCATCGTGGGGATAGTCGGTCCCAACGGCGCGGGCAAGACCACCCTGCTGAAAATGATCGTTGGTCAGGAAAAGCCTGACAGCGGCTCGATCAAGATCGGTGAAACCGTCAAATGGGCCTACGCCGACCAGTCCCGCACGCTCGACCCGGAGAAGACCGTCTACGAGGAGATTTCGCAGGGCGCGGAGATGCTGGAGTTGGGCAACCGCAAAATAAACGCGCGCGCCTACTGCTCGTCCTTCAACTTCGCCGGCTCCGACCAGCAGAAGAAGGTCGGCGTGCTATCGGGCGGCGAAAGGAACCGCGTCCACCTGGCCAAGACCCTGACCGAGGGCGCTAACGTGATCCTGCTCGACGAACCGACCAACGACTTAGACGTGAACACGCTGCGGGCGTTGGAAGAAGCGCTGGAGAACTTCGCCGGCTGCGCCGTGGTGGTCAGCCACGACCGCTGGTTCCTGGACCGCATCTGCACCCACATCCTGGCCTTTGAAGGCGACAGCCAGGCGCGCCTGTTCCTGGGCAACTGGTCCGACTATGAAGCCGATTATAAGGAACGCTACGGCAAATCCGCCGAAGTGCCGCAGCGGATCAAGTATAGAACATTGAAAAGATAGCATGTCATTGCGAGACGGTGCTCTCCCGTCGAAGCAATCCCCCAATCTACAGGAAGATTGCTTCGGGCTGTCGCCCTCGCAATGACGCCGCAGCACAAAAGTGACAGTCACCTGCGCAAGGTGACTGTCACTTTTCTATCTGTTTGCTATCGCATGCTTTCCGCAATGGCGATCAGCGTTTCCCTGGGGAGCGAAGCTGGCAGGAAGACTTCGATGTCATACTGAACTCCGTCCTCGAACCAGGTCAGGTACTGCCTGCAAGCAGTCTCGCCGCCGGTGGCGGTCGTGTCCCAGCACGAACTCTGATAAATCGCCGCCTGTCCGTTGACCGTTGTTGCCTCATACCCGCCAGCCAGGGCCAGGTTCTCCAGCGTATTCGCAGGATTGATGGTTTGCATGACCAGGATTTTGTACGTTCTTCCATCACCTACAGGTCCCCCGCTGTACAGAAGCACGAACATGGTCTCACCCTCGCTCGTGCGGTATGGGCCATCGTTTTTGTAAGCGAGGTGGTCGAGGCGCAAGTCGGCCAGCATAAGCGCAGGGGCCTTGAGATCGAACCCGGAGAATGTTTCGGCCATTTCGACCGAGGTCATGCGCTCAGGGTCGGTTTCAGTAGCCGGTGAAGCGGACAGGCCGTTCAGGTTCTCCGCCAGATGACGCATTTCCAGTTTGGTCAGGAAGCCGCGTCCATCGAGTTGATCGAGATTGGCGAACAGGACGAGACTCTTGCCGTTGGACTGCCAGAGCAAGGCGCGATTGGCATAGGCCTCTTCGCCGCCGCACAGGTTACTCGGTTGCAGCCCCGTGGTGACGAGCGTCGCTGCCCCGCCCTCTGCTTCACTCACCGGAATGGATTCGACCTCCGCGGCGATTTCGACTTCGGCGCCATTATAAAAGGCCTTTGTCTGGATTTCCTGAACGGTCGGCAAGGCCCGGTTGCTTTCAAAAAGCACTGCCGCAGGGTAATTCTCATCCGCGCCGTAGCGGTAATACATGCAGACGGCGTTATATTGGGAGGAATAAACCGCATTGGAGAAAGTAAACCCGGTCGGCATGTCGCTTGGTTCAACTACGCTGAAGCCTGCCAGCGCCTCTGCCTGTTGTAAGGTAAGGTCCGGTATCGAAGTGATGCTCGCGGTTTCTGAAGGTGCTTGCAGATTGGCGGCCAGTTCCACCAGGGCGGATTTGTCGAGGTTCGGCAGACCATCGCTTGTCTTTGCCGAGGTGAACCACAGAGTGTAGTGGATACCGTCTTCCTCCCAGCGCAGGGTTTGCAAGGCTGTTTCCGTATCCCAACTGACCGAGCCTGCCTCTTTCAATCCTAGCCCGAACCAGCCGCCGCGCACATACTCGCCGGGAATGTTCCCAATTGCAACCGTTTCGACAAGCGCAGAAGGGCCGACCTGCCACTGCTGCAAATTATCATATGCGGCCGGGACCTGAGCCAGGTTCAATGTTCCGTCATCGCCTTGATAAGCAAGCAGCACACCGCCCTGTTTGGTCGTGGTGGCACCCATGAAGCGCATCTTTGCTGGTGCCGCATCCACTTGCTTAATGGGGAAATCCACCAGCGCGCGGACTTCGTCGAACGAACAGCGCGGCAAGAGCATCGTCCCGCAGCCACTCTCCGACGTTGGGACTGCTTCCGTTTCGAGGACGACCGGCGCGGCCGGCATGAGTTCTACATCCGAAGCGGGAACGGCGATGGTTTCGCTCCCGGCGCGCACAAAGTAACGCAGGATGCTCTGCGCGAAGGCGCGTCCCTGCGGCGTGACGGCGGCCAGCAGGGCAAAGGCCAGGACGGCCATAATCGTGGAGCCGATAACGCGGCGACGGGCGACAGCGTGCGGCGTCCACGGGGCGTTGGACAGGTGCCGGTCGAGCCGCCCGCTGGCGTTTGGCGAAAAGTCTTTTAGCAGTTCTTCGATCTGTTTTTCGTCAGGAATGTCTTTCATGAGATTTTCTCCTCTTGGACAAAGACCGCCGGCAGGCTTTCGGCCTCGGCTTGTGCCCATTTTTCACGCAATCTGGACAGGATCCTGTGGATGGCTACGGAGACGTTGTTTTCCGATGTGCCGAGGTGTTGAGCGATCTCGTTCACCCGCCAGCCAAGCATGTAGCGCAGGGCGATAATCTCACGCTGCTCGTCGGGCAGGCCGGCCAGCAACCCGGACAGGAACCTGCTTTGCTCGTCAGCGATGGCAGCCTGTTCGGGCGTGGGATCGGCCGGAGGGTCAGCGGGCAGCTTGCGGGTAGCCTGAAGCGAGCGGCGATACTCGTCAATGACCAGCCGTTTGGCAATGCGGATCAACCATCCGGTGGCGGAATCCATGTCCCCATCGAAACGATGGCGGGCCTTCCAGGCGCGCAGGAAAGTTTCGGCGGTCAGGTCCTCCACGTCATCCTGCGGGCCGCCCGTAAGGCCATAAACATAACGGAAAACCGGCAGGCGGTTGCGCTCGTAGAGCTCCCTGAAACGGGCGGGGGTGGCGATCGGGGAATTTTTGGGGTGGAATAGTTTCATAGTGTCTCCAAAGACACGCGCGTGTTTCACTATGAAAACGGGGGAAAGGAGAAAATCTTACAACGAGTATAATGCAGGAGTAAAACTGCAGGGGAATTGTAAACTCCCAGCCCTTTTAGGCAATGTAAAATGTTCTCAAAAGGATGGTAAAAAAGAAACCGATTTTATGCCATCCTGTCAGAAGGAGATTAGTATGTCCCTCTTTGATTTTTTCAAGAAGTCAGAAAACAAGAAATCCACGAAGAGTGCTCCATCGGACTCATCCGAAGGGCTGGGAAAACGGTCGCAATCCGCAACGGACAATCCTTTTTCATCCCCCGAGCAAAATAAGAAGCGCTACGAGGCTGCGATGGATTTTTTGCAGTTTTTCCAGGAGAAAACCCCTCTCTTAAACGGAAGACCTCACGCCGGGACCGTTCTTTCAGTTGGGGCGCGTTTGGCCGGGACAAGTCTGTTCAGGTCGATCAACAAAAAAGACTTTCCTCCGGACGTTGTCGTCCTTTCGGATGAAGCAAATGAGGCCTATCCCCAGCTGCTGAATTTATTTGCGTATTATTGCCAGCAAAACGGGATAGATATCATGACGAAGCCTGTAGTTACAGAATTCCCCGAAAAGGATAAACCGCTCATGGAGCTTTCCCAGGTGCAGGCTGAATATCAGCAGGAATATAACCTGATCATGAAAAAACACGGGCTGGATTACCTGGAGAGCGCACGCGCCGGCATGATCGTGTGTTCGATCCTTTTTAACTATCATTGCATCAATCACAAGGACATCGACCCTTATGTCGCTACCGGGATCGTGGCAATGGGTGTCGTAGAAGGCGCAAAAACCAGCCCGGTGTCGTTGGAAGGAAAAGTTAAAATTGGAACGAAGGAGATGAGCCGCCTTGTATTAGGAGAACCAGATGTAGTCAGGGAAGAGGCATTAGCTACCGGAGCAATTTATATTGAGCTTAATCCCGGGGTCCTTAAAATATTGCAGCAAGGGAATGTTGATCCTTATGTTATTTATGAACAAGGAGTTCTTAAACAGATTGAAGAAAGGATTGCCCGTATAGATTTCGTCAAGGTAAATGTTGATGAGCTATTCGATGAATGGCGCTCCAAACCTCTTGAACAAGCACCTATTCACGTTAGGCTGATTTTCTGGTTGAAAGATAATGCCGCTTCATATGGCTATGAACAAAGCGGGAACAGTTGGACATTGAAGTAAGAAGAACATTCCCAATGATAAAAGTGACTGTCACCTTGGGGGTGACAGTCACTTCGTTTAATCCACCACCGCCGCTTCGACCGAATTGATCGGCGGCAGGAAGTCCGCCAGCATCTCCCAGCTATCGCCCGAATTGCGGCTGTAGAACAGCTGCCCGGTGTTGGTGCCCACATAGATGCCCGCATCTTCGAAGGAGTCGGTCGCCATGGCTTCGCGTAACACCACCAGGTGGGCTTTTTCGGGCAGGCCGTTCGTCAGGCGCTGCCAGTTCTCCCCATCATCGCAGCTGCGCCAGATGGAAAAGCGGCCGTCCACGCTCATGCGATATTCGTCGCTTTCTTCGAGCGCCAGGTAGACGGTACGCGGGTCGGTGGGATGGACCGCAACCGGGAAGCCGAAGCGGGAGGGCAATTTTCCGTCGCCGATGTCGATCCAGTCCTCACCATGGTTGTCGCTGCGATAGACGCCGCAATGGTTCTGCTGGAAGAGCACCTGCGGCCTGGATGGGTGCAGCGCCATCTTGTGCACGCACTGCCCGTATTCGGGGAATTTGTTCGGCATGAAATCGGCGCGTACATTCTTATTGTACGGAGCCCAGGTCTGGCCGCCGTCGTCCGTGCGATAACAGCCCGCGGCAGAGACGGCAATATACATGCGCTGCGGATCGGTCGGATCCAGGAGGATGGTGTGCAGGCACAAACCACCGGCGCCCGGGTTCCACTGGTCCCGCTGCGGATGATCGTAGAGCGCTTCGTTCAACACCCACGTTTCGCCGCGATCCCTGGAAACGAACAGGGATGCAGGCTGGGCGCCGGCATACAGCACATCCGGTTCGCCTGCGCGTCCGGGGGTAATATTCCATACCCTGATCATCGTTTCAGGCTTATCCTTGAAACTCTCGCCAGACTCAGAGCGAAATGCTTCCTCCACGGTGCTGGCTGGTCGGCCGGATTTCGAAGGTCGCGTAATGGCAGGCACCTGCTTGGCCTGCATCCAGGTTTTTCCGAAGTCATCCGAGTAGTGGGTGGTCGGGCCATAAATGACATGGTCCACCGCCGCGTGCAGGCGCCGGTCGCGCGGGTCCATTTGCATGTGCATCACGTTCCAGCTTTTGAAGTGGATATCGCTGACCTGCCATTTCTTTCGCGCCGCGTCGCTGTTGAATACAAATCCACCCTTGCTGGTGCCAACAAAGACCATTACCTTTTCACTCATTGCTGCCTCCGTCTATCTGTTTACTGAATAAATGTTCTATCTAAATTATACCATAATTGTCCAAAATATAAGTCCCCGATACAAGATCGGGGACTTATACCAGTCAAAAGGCTGGTTTTATATTTCCGCGCTACGCAACCTTCCGTCCGCGCTGGTTTTTAGGTTTTTCCGGTTCCACATCCATCACGGGTTCCGGTGCAGGCATGGCTAACACAGAGTTCATCCCGGCCTTCTTGCCAGCCTGGTAAGAAAAGTATGCTACCAAAGCCAGCACACCCAACGGGAAGACCAGACGCAGCAGTCCGCCCAGGAGGAAGAAACCGCCAAATGGATAGAAACCACGCCCACCCATCATGGGATGACGGAAATTGCGAAAATCATCCATCGGGGTGCGATTGCCAAAACCGTAATCATCCATCATCGGATGACCGTAAACGGCAGGCCTGCCCCAATAAGACATGGGACCATACCCGAAGAAAGTGGCGGTTAGGTAGCCCACACCAACCAGGATGACCAACCCAAGCACAATCCCAAGGATCCATTTCCAAGTTTTGCTCATAATGTTACTCCTTACTAAAGTGACATTATCATAGCATACCGATATGAATTTCTTGTGAAAAAAGTATGAAGATTTTGTACCTCGAGTTTAGACAAAATTGAGGGCGGTTGAGCCCTTGAGCAAAACCGCCC
>JAFGKO010000354.1 GCA_016928525.1 Anaerolineales bacterium
GACTTGGGTGTGGTCAAACGGCTTCGCAAGAAGCAGATACCCGCTCTTGCCCTGTCGAGCGCTTAAGTTATGACAGATGGGCGTATCAATTGTTGGAATAATTCAAACAGGTTTTGCAGCAATAGAAAAACGTCCCGAAGGTTGCTTTCAGGTGCCTCGATTGCCTGGACAAAACCTTCGGGACGTTTTATTGCGCAACCAAAAGCCATACCGAGCGTAGTACTATATAGGCACAAAATTAAGAATGGAGATTCCAATGTCAGAAGAAAAAGTCCGCACGGAAGAGTTCAGCGTCAACGGTGAAGACCTGCTCGCCAAGATCAAGGAAATCATCCATGAAGGCAACATCCGCCGCATCATCATAAAAAAGAAAGATGGCGGCACCGTCATGGAAATCCCGATGACCCTCGGGGTCGTGGGCGCGCTGATCGCTCCCCAACTGGCTGCCATCGGCGCTATCGCCGCCCTGGTCACCGAAGCGACAGTGGTGGTAGAAAAAGGGGAATAAGACTACATTTCCAGGTATGAGCAAGACCCATATTTAGCAGGGACATATGAAATCAGATGTCCCTGCTAAATTTATCCCAGTGGGGAAGCCAATTTATCACCTGAGTACACGGCGGACAATACTATGACATACATCAGAAATCAATGACTTATGTTTGTGACTTCCATCATTTGACTTTCATATCCTGTTGTACTAAAATTTTTACTAGTGAAAACATACACAATATGTTTGATTGGCCTGCACACACAACAAGCGGTCGTCATTGGGGGAGGGGGTGTTGCCAGTCGAAAAGTTGAGGCCTTACTGGCCGCTGAGTTTCAGGTTAAGGTCATCAGTCCGGAACTCACTCCTAAACTAAAATCCCTGGTTTCTTCGGGAGCCGTTACTTATACAAAACGTTCTTATCAATACGGCGACCTGGATGGCGCTTTTCTAGTTATTGCTGCCACAAATGATCCAACCGTAAATCAAGCTGTCTGGGCTGAGGCAGTAGAGCGTGACTGCCTGATCAACGTAGTGGACGACCCCCAACATAGCAATTTCATTTTGCCTGCAACTCTACAACGAGGAGAATTGAGCATTGCGATTTCCACTGGCGGAGGCAGTCCGGCGCTGGCACGCCGGTTACGCGAAAAATTCGAAAGCTTGATTGATCCGGAATACGGCACACTGACCGAGGTCATGGCTGAACTGCGTCCGGAACTCATTGCCGCTTTCCCTGCAGGTGAAGCCCGCCTGCAAGCTGCGCTACGCATTGTGGATTCAAATATTCTGAACATTATACAAAACCAAGGAAGAGATGCAGCGTTGACCTATGCCAGACAACAATTACACCAACAACACTGATCCATCTGCCGAAGGCATCGTCTATTTAGTCGGGGCAGGACCAGGTGACCCCGGCCTGCTGACGTTGCGAGGGCTGGAATACTTGCAGAAAGCAGACGTGGTTGTGCACGATCGCCTGGCCAACCACCAACTACTGGCATATGCAGTCCAGGCGGAGTTCATTGACGTGGGGAAACAGCCCGATCATCATCCCGTGCCTCAGGAAGACATTAATGCCATCCTGGTAAGGGAGGCGCGAGAAGGCAAAGTTGTCGTACGGCTGAAGGGCGGCGACCCGTTTGTGTTTGGCCGCGGCGGAGAGGAAGCGCAGGCATTGGTCGAGGCGGGCATACCCTTTGAAATTGTCCCGGGTGTGACCAGCGCCATCGCAGTCCCTGCCTATGCTGGTATCCCGGTTACCCATCGAGGCGTGGCATGCAGTGTAGCGTTTGTGACCGGTCATTCCGCAGGTTGCAAGCCCCTGGATTTAAATTGGCGGGCGCTTGCGCAAGGCGTTGATACACTGGTATTCCTGATGGGTGTAAATAACCTGCAAACCATTGTCACATCGCTTATGGGGGCTGGCCGTTCGCCTGAAACACCTGTTGCATTGATCGAGCAAGGGACATTACCGGAGCAGATTGTTGTGACAGGAACGCTGGCAGATATCATCGCAAAAGCCGCCGAGATCCATCCACCTGCGATCATTATTGTCGGCGAAGTAGTAGGTTTGCAATCTATGCTAGACTGGTTCAAGCCAAACGCGGAATTTTCCCAACCGGGGTGGATGGCGAGGTGAGGCCGGTATGACGCGCGCATTGGTTACCGGCGGGACCGGTTTCGTTGGCTCGAACGTCGCCTTGCGGCTGGTCGAACGCCATTGGGATGTGCGCATCCTGGAACGCCCTGGCACAACACGCGAACTATTGGAAGGGGGGCCTTTCGAGTTTGTCAGCGGTGATGTGCTGGAGCCGGAAACACTGCCAACCGCAATGCAAGGCATCGACGTGGTCTTCCACGCTGCGGGGGTGGTCGATTATTGGAAACAGGGTGTGGACCGTATGTATCAGGTCAATGTAGAGGGGACACGAAATTTAATGGAAGCAGCCTTGAAGTCCGGGATCGAACGCGTCGTACACATCAGCTCGACCGCGGCTATGGGAATCCACCCAGATGTCGTGGTTGACGAGTCCTACACCTTTAACGTCAGACCTGAACAATTCGTTTACGGGCATAGCAAATATCAGGCAGAGGAAATTGTTTACGATTACATCAAAAACGGTTTGCCTGTTGTCATTGTCAATCCCACGACTGTGATTGGCCCGCGCGACATCCGCAAGGTATCCAGCGGTATGGTCGTAGAGGTGGTCAAACATTGCGTGCCGCCATTAATTCCACCCGGCGGGATTAATATTGTACCGATCTGTGACGTGGCGCAGGGTACCATCGAAGCTGCCCTCAAAGGGCGTGTGGGGGAACGTTATATCCTGGGCGGCGAAAATATGTCGCACCTGCAAATTTATCAAACGATCGCAAATGTAGTTGGTTGTGGCATGAAACTCAAGGTGATGCCGCGCTGGCAGGTATCGCTTATCGCCGGGTTGACCGATATGCTGCAACCTCAAACCAGCGGCCCAGTACCTTTGACTGGAACTCGTTTACGGCTGGAGTCGCAGTTTTTCTATTACGAGACAACCAAAGCGCGTTCAACTTTTAACATGCCGCAAACTCCTTTACGCGTCACAATTGGCCGAACGTACGAGTGGTATGAAGAGATGGGGGAATTTGAGGGTGTTTTCGATAACCTGGAGGAAGATGGCATTTGCAAGTATTGCAAACGCGCCCGTTATTGCGAGTGGCCGCCTCCGATGACAGCAAAACGAGAGGTAAAGGGAGTTGATTATGAAAATCTTTGACCTTTTACGCGCTAGCTGGAAACGCTTCATCCAAAAGTGGTTAGAGCGCATCCTGACGCAAAAGTGGTTTGATGTTGGTATGCGCAGCAAAATGTCAGCCTTGGTTACAATAGGCCTCATGGGGTTGATCGCCATTTTTGCTTTTGTTGCCATAACTACAGTCCGCCAGGCAACACAACAGTTACTCAGCGAGCACGTATTGCGAGCGCGCATACTGGCAGAGAGCTTAGACTCAAGTCTTAGCCACGTTGCAGGGATGCTCACAATCCTGTCATCACGAATCGACATGGATGACCCCCAACCAAACCTTAAAGAGTGGGAAACGATTTTCGAACAGGATTTTCAGCCAGTTCAAGGCATCTATTTACTGGACACAAACAATCACCTGCTTGCTGCTACGGCGACAGCGCCCAATATCAAGTGGCAAGATATACCATTGATACATAATGATGACGGTAATACTTCGCGCAGCGTTTCTATTGATGGAATACCACGGCCCTACGCAATCGTTGCTGTTCCGGTCACTCATCCTGAAAGCAATCAGACTGATGGAATCCTGGCGGCTATATTAGACCTTTCAAATCCGGACATTTTCATTTCTAGCGGTTCTTTAGATCTTGAACATGGTGGGACTTTGCAAATATTGGATGCGCAGGGGAATGTACTGGTAAGTACACACCCTGAGCGAACTCTTACAGCGAGCACGGTAGAAAAAATCACCAGTCAACTGTTCAATGATGACGAGCCAAGATTCGAAGCCTGCCTGGGTTGTGCAACCAATGAGCTCGAAACAGGGACTGTGATCGCTTTTGCTTCACTTTCACAGGCTCCCTGGGGAGTGGTGATTTGGCATGAATCGCAAGAATTATTTGCCCCCGTGAGAACAATTGGATTTCAAACTTTGGTTCTTGGCCTGCTTGCCATTTCGGGCGCCCTGGTGTTAGTCATGCTGACCACGCGCAGTGTGATTGCTCCCGTACAAATGCTGACGGAGGCTACGCAAAAAATCGGGGAGGTTCAATTCGATACTACTACCTTAAAATCTATCGAGTGTACATTGACGACGACGTTGGCAAGAAAAGCCATACGCCGTCGGGATGAAATCGGTGTGCTTGCAAATAGCTTCATCACCATGTGCACGCGCTTACAACAATCTATGGACGAAATCCAGTCCTGGAACCGAGAACTGGACGCCCGCGTCCAGGCCCGCACGCAACAATTATCCATCTTGAATGCTGTCGCGTTGACCGTAAATCAGTCTCTCGATCTTGAAGATATTCTGAACCGCGCTCTGGATGAGGTGTTACAACTTACAGGGATTGATGTAGTTGCAATCTTCCTCCAAAATACCACACGCGGTCAGTTGGAACTGAAAGCCTATCGTGGACTATCCGAGGAAGCTGCTCGCATGGCCTACCAGGTTGGCATGCTCGATAGTTCCTGTGGCGGAGTTCTGGAACTTGGAAAGACGATCATTGTGCCCGATATATCTTCATATCGCGGGCGAGGCGCGAAATCATTGCAACGGGAAAAGGTAAAATCCATCGTGCATGTGCCTCTAATGACCAAAGGATGGGCTCTGGGCAGCATGTGTGTTGGCACCCACAATACCACCCAATTTGGCGATGATGAGCAAAAATTACTCGACGCAATTGGCAATCAAATTGCTATCGCTGTGGAAAATGCTCGTTTATACGCCGATGTGCAACGTAAGGAACGCGTGCGCGGCGAATTGTTCAAAAAAGCTCTGGCAGCTCAGGAAGATGAGCGCAAACGCATTGCTCGTGAACTCCATGACGAGGTCAGCCAATCCCTGACAGCCTTACTCTATGATGCTGAAGACGGCTTGGAGTTGGAGCATCTCCCGGCTGTCAAAAAGCGACTGCAAAGTATTTGTGACTTGACACAGCACACGTTGGATAATGTACACAAACTGATGTTCGATCTTCGGCCTTCGATGCTCGACCAATTAGGCCTGATCCCGGCCTTGCGCTGGTTGGCCGAAACCCGCCTTGAACCCAAGGGGATACGTGTCAATGTCACTACTACGAATTCGAGCCCCAACAAATTTATTGGGCAGGTAGATTCCCAACGCTTGTCGCCTGAGATCGAAACAGCGCTCTATCGTGTCGTCCAGGAAGCTATCAATAACATTGCCCGCCACGCAGCAGCACGCAATGTGGAAATCAGGCTAGAGCTTTACGATGGCATGGCCATGGTAAACATTACAGACGATGGGATTGGGTTCGATCTAACAGAACTGAATATGGGAACTATAATCGATATCGACAACGAGGATGATTTCTTTTTGTCGGAAAATACCCGTGGATTGGGTTTGCTCGGTATGCAAGAACGTATCGAATTGTTGGGTGGAGAATTGGAAATTATATCTGTTCCCGGCAATGGAACTCAAATTCACATCCATGTGCCCATCCGGGAAAGGAGCCTCATCTATGATTAGAGTTCTTATAGTAGACGACCATGCCATCCTGCGGGATGGGATCCGATCGATATTGGAAAGTCAAGAAGATATCGTTGTAGTCGGGGAAGCAAGCGACGGGGCTGAAGCGCTCGAATATGTCAGCAACTTGCTACCGGATCTTGTGCTCATGGATATATCCATGCCTAAAACGAACGGGTTGGAAGCTACACGGTTGATCAAAGAACGTTTTCCGCAAGTCAAGGTGTTGATTTTGACACAACATGATAATCGCGAATACATCGCTCCAGCTTTGGGAGCAGGCGCTTCCGGATATGTGTTGAAACGTTCCGGCAGGCGTGAAATGCTCAATGCCATAAGACAGGTTCACGAGCAAGGAACATTTTTAACCAGCAACATCACGCAGGAAGTATTCCAGGAGTACTCTCAGGCTGGTCGAAACGGAAAAGAGGACGAACATCCTTTGACAGATCGCGAGCGCCAGGTGCTCCAGTTAGTTGTAGAAGGGAAAAGCAACAAGGAGATTGCTATGGTGCTTGGGATCAGCCCTAAAACAGTTTCTGTGCATCGCACCAACATCATGTCAAAGTTGGATGTTCAAAATACCGTCGAATTAATCCGTTACGCCGCAAGCAACCCCCTGGTTAGCCTGCCTGTTCCTGATCAAGAGATTTGGTAATAGAGAACGTAACAAAGAAATCATATATAAATCACATCAAGGAGAACCTCATGACCGAACTGCAACTGAATTTCATTAAGATCCCCGCTTCGGAGTTTACGATGGGAAGTAAACGGTCACATGATCGTGACGCCCATAACGACGAAATGCCTGCGCAGACATTGAATGTCAGCGATTATTTCATCATGAAACATCCGGTAACAAACGCACAGTACTACCAGTTCATCCAGGCAACTGGCTGCCGAACTCCATTATTCTGGCCAAATGGCGCTTATCCGGCCGACAAAGCCAATCACCCTGTTGTCGGAGTCTCGTATTATGATGCCCTGGCGTTTTGTGCCTGGGCTGGCCAGGTCACAGGCTTACCAGTTCGGCTCCCAACTGAACCGGAATGGGAAAAAGCTGCACGCGGCCCAGAAATTCGATTGTTTCCATGGGGTGATATATGGAAAGAAGGGTTATGCAATACCAGCGAAGAAAAACTCAAAGGAACTTCGCCTGTGGATCGATTTTCTCCTCAGGGAGACAGCCCATATGGGATTGCCGACATGGGCGGGAACGTACAGGAATGGTGTTCTTCCCTGTTTGGGCCTTACCCCTACGACCCGACAGATGGCAGGGAAGCGCATGTATACGACCTGCAAACTGACGACCTTCTGCCAAAATTATTGGAAACAGGGTGTACATCCTTAATCGAATCGGATGAAGCCTCGCTGGGGAAATCACTTATCCGTGGAGGGTCGTGGCGCGAGTCGAAATTTCAGGCTCGTTGCGCCTATCGGAGTTGGGCCGCCCCCATGCACCGCAGCGATGATACCGGTTTCCGTTGCTGCTATGAACCGCAAGAATAAAGCTTAAAAAAGCAGGCTTGCAATCCCCCAGCCGATTACCGCAATCACAAATGTTGCTAGCCCGATCGCTTGCATAAACAGCAATATCAGAACAACGCGACGCTGGTCAGGGCGCAGTTTCAGGTAAAACTGGTCTAAAAAACATTTTACTAACAAGCGCCCTCGACCACCGCGCAATTCACAGTAACGTTTGATATTGGTCAGCCACTCGCGTATTACATTACGTATGGTGGGAATGAAATTCTCATCTCCTATATTTTCAGCACAGAATACCTCTTCATAGTTAATACGAGTACCTAAAGGGATGTTCTGGAACCTCCAGGTAACAGTAGTCTTGCAATCGTTATCGAGATGGTAGCTTAATTTGTGAGGCGGTTGGTATTCGTCTACGAAGTATTCCTGCTCTGTTGGAAGTTCCAGGCTTGGCTTCTGTTTGTCGTTTGTCAAAGGTTGTTGGGGGACACTGGGCGCGGCTTGATCAACTTGATTTTGCCCCAATTTCATAGACAGGAATTGAGTCAATCCAACTAAGGCGCTTTGGGTTGCATTCAACGTACCGTGCGAAAGGCCAAACGGCGCACCGGTCAAAATCTGGACCCGGTAACTGCTCCCCGGCTCCGGAAAGTTTTGCGTAACCTCCAATAGCCGGTTTAATCCCCATAGTGGGCTGAGCTGCATACGCCGCTCCAGATTGACCACCGTGTTAAATACCTCCTGGCACGGAGCTTTGATATCGATCAAACTCGTCACCTTTTGCATAATTTCATTTTACCCCCTCCAGATCCCAATTCCTCGCTTTCTAAGAATCATCTAAGCCATTTACTTTGAAATATCTATTTCCCCATATGCCTTAGGGATGGATAATCTGAAAAATGGCGCTCCACCGACTGGACAGTTTGCCCAGTAGCCTGCAAAACCAGTAGGATGACCGTATCTTTATCAGTCACATTGCGCCATAGATGCGGTAAATGCGCTTCAAACAGCAAAAAATCTCCCTCTTCCAGAGAATAAATCTGGCCATCGATCAGATATTCCACATTCCCAGACAGACAATAGACCAGTTCATGGCCTGTATGCACCACCTGCCTTTCACCACTCCCGGAATTGGGTTCCAATGAAACCAGGAAAGGTTCCATTTCCTGGTAGTTCAATTTACCGTCCAAGCCCTCAATCTGCACCCCCTTGCTACTGATTATCGGACGGTTCTCGGCTTTTACATGCAAGACTTGCGTAGGCCCATGGTCATCGAAAAAAAAGCTCATCTTTACGTTAAGCGCTGATGCCAGACTCTGTAAGGTAGAAACACTGGGGGAATTTTCATCCCTTTCGATCAAGCTGATTGCATTGGTCGAAATACTCGCCCGTTGTGCCAATTCGCGTTGAGATAACCCACGTTCCTCTCGTATAAGGCGCAACTTATTTCCCACTGAACCTTTTTTTTTCATAAAAGTATCCTTTTGTCAAATATTAAGACGACAATGAGATTCTAGCTTATTTGGAATTGCTTGGCAAACTGGTTGGCAAAAATATTTAAGCGTTCAGCCATTTCGCAATTTACAATTTTATTGGTTAATTTCGCATTCACAATGATTAAATTAACCAATATACTTTACATTTAAAAATTAATTTGGTAGAATATAGATAGCACTTTTTTGCACAATTATGGACTCGTTGGGATGTAGTGATATCAACAATAATCAATAGCAGGCCTCGACATGCACCCATGTTTGCAATGCCCTTCTGCAGCTACGAAGAATTTCATGGTCCAGCTCAGGAATACAAAGGTTCCCATAGAGTCGAACAACAGAGGCTAAAAGGTTAAAGATGACAGTACACGAAACCTGGCTAAATGTCGGGAGCAAAATCCGCTTCCTACGCAAATCCAACGGGTTGACTTTAAAACAACTCGCACGGGGATGTGATTTGTCTGCAAATACCATTAGCATGGTGGAACGTAGCGAAGTATCGCCGAGCATCGAAACTTTATGCAAAATCGCAAACGCCCTGGGAGTTTCCCCCAGTTCGCTTTTCCTGGAAATTTGCAAGCCGAAAGTCGTCCTGCAACGGGCGGATGAAGCCAGTAGCCAGACAGATATTGCAGGGCAAGCATTACAGGTCCTGGCTACCGCCCCATTCCAGACAGGTTGTATGCAAATAAACCCAAAAGCAACTAAGCTTGCACCAGAAACACTCTCGAGTAGATGGCATTCCATCTTGTGTCTTTGTGGGCAGGTTGAACTCGAGCTGGATGGGCAGAATTATTGCCTGAATCCCGGAGACAGCCTTGCTTTCAACAGCGATGCTTTCCACCGCTGGCATAATTCCGGCGATTCCACTGGGATTGCAATATTGATCTTACCATCCCCATCACTTCAAGAATCCTCTACAGGAAAATAAAATGGCAACATCTTCTATTCCAAACAAAACATCCTACCAGCCATATTTCTACCATATTGAGTCATCCGCAATCTCGGAACTGGACAACCGGGCAGAAAAGTTTCTGACAGCTTTTAAAGCGATCCTTGGCAACAGCAATTATCGCTTCTTGATTGAACTATATGCCAAAATCAGTGCCAAATGTGGACGCTGTGCGTTAAGCTGCCAGGTGTATCGAGCTTCGAACGATCCACGCGATATACCCTGTTACCGGACTAATCTACTGCTAGACGTTTACAAACAATATTTTTCTGATAACGGAAAAATACTCAGCCGGTTAATTCCCGAAAACAGCCTGAGCAATGAAAAAATTGACGAGATGGCTGAACTCTTCTATCGCTGTACAGCCTGCCGTCGTTGTAGCCTGGACTGCCCGCTGGGTATTGATCATGGCCTGATCGCTCATCTTGGCCGTTATGTGCTCAGTGAGGCAGGTATCGCTCCCAAAGGGCTGGTGGTCTCAGTCCGTGAGCAACTGGAAGGCGCTACCGGAAACACATCGGCCATCCCGCTGCCTGCTCTTTTAGACAATATTGAGTTCTTGCAAGAAGAGTTGCAGGATATGACAGGAAAAGAAGTCAACTTCCCTGTCGACCAGGAAGGGGCGGAATATATTTTCTTCCCTGCAGTCAGTGATTACCTGATGGAAGCGGATACGCTCATGGGCAATGCTGCCGCGTTGCAAGCCGCTGGCGTATCGTGGACGATTGGCTCGAAATACTTTGACGGCATTAACTATGGTCTTTTCTACAACGATTGGGCCCTGGAACGCATCATTCAAAAGCTCGTAGAAGAGGCGCACCGTTTACAAGCCAAAAAGATTTTGATCGGCGAATGCGGCCATGCGGCACGTTCCGCACGTCAATTCGTTCCAACATTTGCCAATGGTCGCGGTCTACCTGTGGTCAGCATCCTGGAACTCACCCAACAGGCAGCACAACAGGGAAAGTTACGCCTGAAAAAGGATGCGATCACTGAGCGGGTTACGTATCATGATCCGTGTAACATCGCCCGCTCTGGTTGGATTATCAACCAACCGCGTCAATTATTACGTAGTTTTGTCAAGGACTTTGTTGAATTGAAACCAGGGGGCAAGGAAAATTACTGCTGCGGCGGCGGCGGCGGGCTCGTATCCCTAGACGAAATTTACGATTTTCGCATGGAAGTTGCCGGCAAACTCAAAGCAGAGCAAATCCAAGCCAGTGGGGCGCAAATCGTCGCTTCGCCATGCGCAAACTGCAAGAAGCAGTTGCGCGAACTGGTTGATTACTACAAGCTCCCAGTACAAATCGTCGGTGTGCACGACCTGGTGCTGCGCGCGATTGAACTTTAAGTCAAATTCATAATCGCAGGAGGTTTCTTTCACTATGCCAACCTGGATGATCCTAGCAAAAGGCCCAGCCTTTTTGTTCGTCCTGACACTGTTATCGTTTGGGCTGCTGCGCCTGGTCTTCTTGACGACGTGGGACATTGTTGCGGCCATCCGCCGCGCAGGAGACCAGCGTCTTCCTTACCGACAGATTGTGCTTCAGACTGTTCTGTGGTTGCTACCGTTTAATAAGCTACATCGCAACCGGGCAGGCTACAGCCTTGCCTCTTTCAGCCTGCATGTAAGTCTGCTTATCGTATCCCTGTTTTTGCGGAATCACATCGATATTTTGCAGGCAAATATCGGTTTCTCATGGATGTCAATTTCGAAACCCGTCCTGGATTCGTTGACGCTGGTCGGCATCCTTGGGATCAGTGTATTGCTGTTATTCCGGCTCTACGTGACCAGTTCACGGCATTTGAGCAAAGCGGCGGATTATCTGTTACTGATTATTATCATGAACATATTTGTATCCGGCTATCTTGCAGGACGCGCCTGGAACCCGATACCTTATGATGGCTTGATGCTCTTTCATACTTTAAACGGAATGGTTCTTCTACTACTCACACCATTCACCAAGATTGCACATTGCGTGCTCTTTCCGTTGATCCGCCTTGGAACCGAAGTAGCATGGCGTTTCATGCCTCAAGGCGGCATCAAAACAGTGCAAACACTGCATGGCCCACAAGGAAGAAAAATATGATCGGCAATGTGAAACAGGTTGGTATCCTGGTCGATGTGACCCGCTGCACAGGCTGCAACCAATGCGTCGAGGCCTGCGCAGAGGCAAACCAGTTAGGCGCAGAAGATTTCATCATTCAGCAATCTCCAGATGGATTGTCAGCGCGGCGATGGTCCTCAATTGTCGAAAGCCCGGAAGGCGGGTTTGTGCGCAAGTTCTGTCGCCACTGTTTGGAACCGGCCTGTGTATCAGCCTGTCCGGTGGGCGCGATGTATCGCTCGCCTGAAGGCGTAGTGTTGTATGACAGCCAGAAATGCATGGGCTGTCGCTATTGCATGATGGCCTGTCCCTTTGGTATACCGCGCTATGAATGGGAATCGCCAGCGCCGCTCGTTCAGAAGTGTACGCTCTGTTACAACCGTCTCGAGCAAGGACAGTTACCAGCCTGCGTAGAGACCTGTCCCGAGCAGGTACTGACCTTCGGCGAAAGGAGCGAATTGCTCGCTCTGGCAAATCAGAAACTCAAGGAAGCAGCGTACACTTACCTGCCAGTTGTCTACGGCGCGCATGAGGTCGGCGGCACAGCGGTGATGTATATTTCCCATGTTCCGTTGGATTTCCTGGGTTACTACGGAGCGCCAATCGAAGAACCCATGCCGGAATTGACCTGGGAATGGCTGAGCAAGGTGCCAGCTATCAGCATCGGCGTTGCCGGCTTGATGACCGGTCTCTCCTGGATCATAGGGCGGCGCATGCAGGCGGAAGTCGCGCGAAAATCACACACAAGCCAACCCACCGAGGAGCATTAAAGTGAACGATAGAACACGCACCTGGATCAAAGATGGCTTGTGGGCGATCGCCCTTGCCGGGCTGGTTGCATCGATCATCCGCTTCACAAGCGGACTTGGAGCTGCTACTGGACTGAACGACTCGGCCCCCTGGGGATTATGGATCGCCTTCAAACTGGTCTTTGTTGCCCTGGCAGGTGGCGGATTCACCCTGGCGGCCATGGTGCACATTTTCCACCTGGAACGCTATAGGCCCATCCTGAGGCGGGCAATCCTGATCGCCTTGCTGGGCTACGGCTCGTTTATCATATCGCTCATATTTGATTTGGGCCTCCCATGGCACATCTATATGCCAATCATAAATTGGCAACACCACTCGGTGATGTTCGAGATTGCCTGGTGTGTAATGCTGTATTTCTCAGTATTGGTGCTGGAGTTTTCACCAGTTATTCTGGAGCATCCCTGGTTCCGCCATCCGATCTTCAAGACAATCCTCGACTGGCTGCATCGCTTGACTCTGCCTTTGATCATCGCCGGGATCATCCTTTCCACACTGCACCAGTCTTCCCTGGGTTCGCTGTTCCTGATCATGCCCCATCGTGTGCATCCGTTATGGTATAGCCCATGGATTCCCTACATGTTCTTCACCAGCGCTATCGCTGCCGGCATGATGGCATTGATTGTCGAGAGTTTTCTGGCAGAACGATGGTTTAAGCGGGAACTGGATTCCGATCTACTCGCTCGCCTAGGCAAGGGTGCCATCCTGCCGCTGGGACTCTACCTGATCCTGCGCTTGAGCGACCAATGGATTCGAGGCGTGTTACCGAGCGCGATAGATGGGTCATGGCAAAGCATCCTGTTCCTGGCCGAAATCCTGCTGGGAGGCATCCTCCCCATCATTTTACTCAGCATCAAGAAGATTCGCCAAACACGAGAGGGCCTGCTGACCGGCGCCATCCTGGGGATCCTGGGCATCATGAGTCAGCGCATGTCGCTCAGCATGTTCACTATGTATAGGGCCGAGGGCACAAGTTATACTCCATCCCTTGGAGAAACATTGATCGCTTTTGCCATCCCGGCGGCTGCAGTTTTGCTGTACTTGTTTTTCACCGAGAATCTGCAGGTGTTCGGGAAGCAGGTCGAGCGTCCGGATAGCAAAGCGCTGGCGCCAGCGTTCATCGGGTCAAACATATTTTCCGGTCAAGACACCTGGGGCCGAAGTGTAGTTGCCCGCCGCAGCAGATTTGCCATCTTCGTGATCGCGCTGGCGCTGCCGGCGTTATCGCTAACGAGCAACTCTCCGGCGATTCCCGTAAGCGCTGCCACAGGCTGGGAAACGCTGCACATCAACGGGAACAGGTCTGGGTATGTGGTGAACTTTCCACACCTGGAGCACCAGGAACGCCTGATCGATGAAATCACAGGAGAGAGCAACTGCCAGGAATGTCATCATCTGGATTTACCAGAGGATGAGGCAACTGCCTGCTGGGAATGCCATACAGATTACCAACAGCCCAGTCCGATATTCGACCACAACATCCACCAGGATGCTTTGGGTGGGAACGAAAGCTGCCTGGAATGCCATACCCAGGAGCATGTCAAATTGACAGCAGCGATCTGTCAGGATTGCCATGAGACAATGGTTCCCGCCGAAGGTCAAACCATTTTCAACATGCTGGCGCCCTCGTACAAAGATGCCATGCATGGTCGCTGTCTTAACTGCCACGAGGAGCAGTCGCTGGAGCAGAACAAGCCAGAATTGGCGCTCTGTAGCACCTGCCACACATACTATCAAGATGAGTTTGAACAAACATATACCAGTCTAACTGGCGAGTGAGGAGAATCTCATGAAGAACATAGGTTTATGCACCCACTTATCCCAAACAGACGAATGGGCATTCAACTTTGCGTTGGAGTTGGTACGCAGACAAGGGTGGCAGCTGACAATCTGTCATTGGCTGAATTCCCCATACAGCCTGCGCCGGGACATGGTCTATCCATCTTTACGCGCAGATGGAGAACCGCAACCAATCACCCCAAAATTGCTCACACAACTCGAGCTTGAACTGCGCCAGTATTACGAACCCAAACTGGGAGACTTCACCAATGTCGCTTTCAAATTATGCGAGGGCATGTATCAAGTTGAATTGGCGCGTTGCTTTCACCAGAATTTGTTGGATTTGGTGGTGATGGGCTATCATCAACAGGATGGACAAAATGCATCCGACGAGCAGCCATTGGAGAAATTTGCCGCACACTTGAACCACCCGCTGGTCATTGTCGGTCCGGAGACTCCAGATACATTCTTGTTGAATCAGGCCGCCCAAAACTGGCTAGATGAACTACAACTCCCAGACGGAAGTTGGCAAGCTGTTCGGACCGTCATTCCTGCACACGGCTAGAAAGTTCGACTCGAAGTTATACCCCTAACATCTTATAACAATGCTGGCAAGGAGCGGGTGGAGGCGGCAATTCGCCTTCCTCGCTCTGCGCCGAAAGATAAGTGAACATCGCCAGCGGACTGCTGCCCACGTTGCGGCGCTTGAACGCTGCGGTAAATGCTTCGCGTTCCCCGCTCTGAAGCGCCTGCTCAAAGCCAGTGCAGACATTTCCAAAGGAAAGCGTATTGAAAGGATGCGCCTTGCCCTGGTAAAAACGCGGGACCTGGCCCTGCACAGTAAGCCCCAAATAAACACATGGCGACACTTCACCGCGATGGTTGATGTAGACTGTGTTGACCGGATCCGCATCACAGATGAGCGTCTGCGGCTCCGCCCTAAGAGGGTAAATCCGTAGGGGGATGTTCAGTTTTTCAGCGGTTTGTTTTGCCTGGGTGATGAGCTCGACATCCTCGGACAGCGGTTGCTCGCCAAATACGTGCATGCGGTCCAGGGCCAGGTTGGGGGAATATGTGAGATTCGTTGCTACAACTTCGTCCGCCCCTAATGAAGCCGCCAATTCAACCAAGGAGGAAAACTCACCCAGGTTGGCGCGCGTCATCAGGAAGTGCAATTCCAGCCAGGGACGATCACTTCCGCGTTGTTTCTTCAGATTTGCCAGACTCTCAAAATTCTGGCACAGCATGGGAAATTTGGAGTTGGTACGCAAGGATTCGTGAACGGAAGCGACTGTCCCTGCGAAAGAGACGGAAATCATATCCACCCCCATATCCAACAAGCGTTCATTCTGCTCACTCTCCAGCCAGGTACCATTGGTCGTAAAACCAGTGCGGCAACCTTTTTCCTGGGCCATGCTCAACATGTCCCAGAGATCCGGATGCAGCAACGGTTCCCCCCAACCCTGTAAGTACACCAGCTCGAATAAACCCAGGTGGGGCACGATACATTCACTGTATAAATCGAGGGAAATATCCCCATCTACCCAGTGGTCAGACAATGCATCATGTGGACAAAAAACACAACCCGTATTACACCGGCTGGTGACTTCGATTTGCACAGCGCGAAAAGGACGGCTTTCAGCAGATGCTTTTTCCGACTGTGGCTGTAATTTAGGAAAGAAATTACCAATGCTAGATAACAGTGGAAGTTTCATTGAATACCGTACAGAACCTGAATCAATTCTAGATATGTGGGAAGGTCTTCATCCGGCGCTAATTCGCGCAGACGAACGGTCGGCTCATGCAGCAGTTTTCCGGCAATCGCTTTTCCCATGACTTGCACCAGACGTTCCTGGTGCGGCGTCAGCGGGCCTAAGCGGCGCAGTGTCTGCTCAACTTCTGCCTGGTAGATAGCTTCAGCCTTGCTATGGAGCGCTTGAATAACCGGCACACAACGGCGAGCGCCATACCAGTGACGAAAGCCTTCGAGCTCCTGATGAACAATAGCTTCGACTTCCTGACAAATGGATGTAGTCAATGGGTGACCGGTTTTAACAATGATTTCAAGGTCATCGATGTTTGTCAAGTGTACGCCTGGAATGGAGGCAATATTCGGGTCGGCATCACGCGGCACAGCCAAATCCGCTACTAGCAGCGGGCGGTCACTACGAACTTGCTGCGCTTTTGCCACCGCTTCTGCATGCAGGACGATATGTGGCGCGCCAGTCGAGCAGATCACGATATCCGCCTGGGTCAGCACTTCATCCAAGGCATTAAAATGTACCGCTATACCTTTCAAATTTTTCGCTAATTTTTCCGCTCGCTCATACGTCCGGTTGGCGATCATAACACAATGCAGTCCGGCCTTGACCAAGGCCCGTGCTGTGATCGCACTGATTTTCCCGGCGCCAATCAGCAACGCCGTGCGGTCATGCAGTGGACCGAGAGCCTGCTCCGCCAGTTCGACGACCACGCTGGCCACTGAAACATCCCCTCGCCCAATCTCGGTTTCGGCGCGGGCGCGCTTCCCGGCCTGGATGGCATAGCGAAAGAGCGCCGAAAGTATCGGACCGGTCGCTCCGGCTGCCTGCCCCATTTCTGCCGCAGAGCGTACCTGCCCCAGGATTTCATTCTCGCCCAGGACAAGCGAATCCAACCCGGCTGCCACCTGCATCAGATGTTCAGCCGCTGCCTCGCCCCGCAAGACATATACCATACGCTGTAACTGTTCTGGCGGCAATTTGGCGTGGTCTGCCAAAAAATCATGCAACCTTGTCTCGCCCATCAATGAATCACAAGTGCAGATATAAAGCTCAGTACGATTGCATGTACAAAGTAGGACCGCTTCTTTGATCCCGATAAGATCATCGCCAATTATTTGGTTTAAAGCAACAGGGATATGTTCTGGTCCAAATGCCAATCGTTCGCGCACCGCTACGGGCGCAACCTTATGATTAAGCCCGATCATCACAATTGGCGTGGTTTGAGTAAGTGTTTGCATTACAGTTTCACTTGTTGACGAGATTCTCGATAATGTTGAGCTCTGCGAACCAGGCCTGTTGCCCAGTTTGGCGCTCCGCCACTATGCAGGTGCGTATAAGAAGCCAGCACATTTCGGTAGACGATCCCGTCGCGGCCATTTCCCAGTCCATTACCACGTGACAGACGGTAAGCCGCAGAGAGAGATTTTTTCCTGCCGTTCACAGATATTGCAACGAGGCGAGAATTATGGAATTCATGCCCGCGCAAGAGCGTGCCCGGCGCAAAGAAAGGATTCTCATTTTCCACCTGGGCAATCACGTAACCATGTCCCTGGGGTCTGGCAGTCATCTCGACTTCGCAGGGTAGCACGCCGACCATCTCGGCAGACTTCTCGCCCCAAACGATGCGCCGGGACAGGTACATCAACCCGCCACATTCCGCATAGGCCGGCAGGTCATCTTCAATTGCCTCGCGAACTGCCCTGCGCAGGGCGCTGTTCTCGGACAATTCGTCCATGAACATTTCGGGAAAGCCGCCGCCAATGTAAAGAGCATCCACAGGCGGCAGTTCGGTATCCGTGAAGGCATCGATGAAGACCAGTTCGCCCCCGGCCTCCTGGAGCGCTTCCAGGTTTTCCGGGTAATAGAAGGTGAAAGATCGATCGCGCAGGACGCCAATTTTGGCGCGCGGGGATCGAGGAACTGAGCCTGCAATTTGTTCCTGGCCAGGGACGGGCAGGGGAGTTGCAGATTGGGCAATGCCCAGAACACTGTCCAGGTCTAGGTGACGCTCGATGGCCTCCCGGCAGGCCGTGATGGCGGCCAGAGGCGCATTCTGCTCCGCGCGCGGGACCAGTCCCAGGTGCCGGTCCGGGATGGTCAGCTTTTCGTCACGGGGAATCGCTCCCACCACAGGGATGTGACAGTGACTCTCAATTGCCTGACGGATACGGGTTTCGTGACGCCCGTGCGCCACATTGTTGAGCACCACGCCTGCGATCTTTGTCCCCGGCTCAAAGGTCTGGCAACCGTGCACGATGGCGGCTGCGCTGCGGCCAACGCGTGTAGCATTGACCACCAGCAGGATCGGAGCATCCAGCGTGCGCGCCACCGCAGCCGTGCTGCCAAGGCCGGTTTCGTCAAAGGAATCAAACAGACCGTGATTGCCCTCGATGAAACTCAGATCCGCTTTTCGACCGGGGTGCACAAAAGCCCGAAGGAGTGCTTCGGGCTGGTCATAGAAAAACGGATCCAGGGAACGGCAAGGGCATCCGGCGGCTTCGCTCAACCAGGACGGGTCGATATAATCCGGTCCTTTTTTGAAGGGCTGCACGTTGAGACCACGCGCCTTAAACGCCGCACATAGCCCCAGCGTCACGGTGGTTTTCCCACTTCGTCCCTGGGGAGCCGCAATAACCAGGCGGGGTATAAGGCGCTTATGCTCAGGCATCGGATGTCTGCAAACGGATTACAGACGTCTAGTATTCCGCAATTGTGACAGCACCTTCCTCGCAAGTTTCACAAGACATACAGCCGATGCAGTCGTCCGGGCTGCCGGTGTATATGGCGTATTTTTTGCCGTCTTCTTCAACCATGGCAATGGCTTCTTGCGGACAATTGTCCACGCAATCGCCGCAGGCCTTGCACTTGTCAATATCGATGGTTACGATGAACATATTACCTCCAAACGCACTACATAGTTAGAATGAAAGGACCAGGTCAGACATCAAGCCTTCTTTGACCAAGAAGCTGGGTCCGACCAGTTCTTCGATTTCTTCAATCAAATCCTCGGGAGTCATATTGCAAAGTTGCAATGCAGCATCGCAGACATAGAACTTTACGCCCAATCCTAGGGCTTCATCGATAAACTCCCGTATCGTCCGCCCGCCTTCCTTCGCGCGCAGGTTCTCCGCAGCCCCTTGTTTCAGGAGCAGCGGCGCCTGCAAGACAAAACATATCCCGGCCTCAGCGCCAGCTTTGACCGCTTCCCCGGCAAACATAAACGGGGCAGGACAACGCTCGGGGTTATTAGACCCAAAGGTTGCAACAACCAGGACTTTCTTACCGGCATATTCTTCTGGCATCAAGTTGCTCCTAAAGAAGGGGGAAGTGGGTTTACCCCACACCCCAATTTATTGACTGCTATTTTCGTTATCAGGCGACCTCGGCCAGATGATCGCATTGGCAACCAGTTCGCTCAGGTTCTGGATTTTGACCTTGAGTTTGTAGTGGCGTTTGACTTCATCCAACTGGTCGAGACAGTTATGGCAGGATGTGACGACAATTTCTGCGCCGGTTGCTGAAATCTGGTCGGCTTTGGCTTTCCCGGCCGCCTTGCGCTCGCTGGCGAACTCGGTCATCGAGAGCATGCCGCCGCCGCCACCGCAGCAGTAATTTTCAGCGCCGTGCGGTTCCATTTCGACAAAGTCCATGACGGTATTGCGCAGGATGTAACGCGGCTCTTCGACGATGCCACCGTTGCGCGCCTGGTTGCAGGGATCATGGTAAGTGACACGCTTGGGGTTGCGGGTCGGGTCGAGTTTGAGGCGGCCTTCCTGGATGTATTGCGCCTGCAGTTCGACAAAACTCATCACCTTGAACGGATAACGATGACCGACCCAGTTCTCCGCTTCCCAGCGCTGGGAGCGGTAGCCATGTCCGCACTCGGCCATCACCAACGTTTCAGCGCCCAGGTGATTGACAGCCTTTTCCAGATTCGTGGCGATCTGGCGGGCGGCCGCATCGTCACCGGAGAACAGGCCGTAATTGGTGGCGTCCCAACTCTCGGTACTGAGCGTCCAGTCTTCACCGGCGGCATTGAAAATCTTGGCCGCGGCCTGGATGAGATAGGGAAAATATTTCACTTCGCGCGGGTTGAACGTATAGACAACACGCGCGTGCTTCTTGTTGAACGGGATGGTGACGCTGGAATCGTCCAGCTCACTCTGGAGTTCTTCTTCCATCCATTTGACAGTCTCGACATAATCTTCTTCGGTCACGCCCATGTTGTTGCCCGATTCGAGATGGACGTCGACCGTGGCTTTCAGGCCTTCGGGCGTCATGTCGATGGCGGTCAGCATGGCGCGCGCGGTGCGAATGATATGGCGCGTGTCCACACCCATCGGGCAGTTGATGACGCAGCGTCCGCACATGGTACAGGAACCGAAGGCCGACATGATCAGCTTTTCGACCAATTCCTGGTCGAGTTCCGCCGCTCCGACCCAGCCCGGGGCTGCTCCCGCCACTGGATCGAACAGCTTGCGATAGACACTTCTCAGTTGTTCGGCGCGATAAGCGGGAACGTGTTCCGGTTTGGGATTCGAAACATAATAATGACAGGAATCTGCGCATATGCCGCAGCGCACGCAGACTTCCAGCGAGGCTTCCAGTTGGCGGTTGAGACGCTGGCGTAAAACATCTAAAGCGATAGCAGCTTTTTCGTCCGTGAGTTTGAAGCGTTCGTCGTTGAATTTGTCATTGAACATGCTGTACCTCTATTCTGCGTATTTTCCTTTGGGCTGGCCGATCACACCCCGGCGTCCAAATCCCATACCGAAGAAGAATTTCGAGTAGAAGAAATAAACGCAGTGGCGGATTTTGCTTATCGGGATGTAGGCCCCCATGATGCCTGTCACCACGTAAAAGGCGGGCAAAAGCGACGGCCAGAGCAGCGTCACAAAGGCCAGGGTAATAAACAGGGAAGTGAGAAACACCGAGGCATAATCGTCCGGCAGGCTCAAGGCGCGTTCGTTGGGACCGGACAGGCGCATGAAAATGCCCGCAAAACCAAAGAGCGCGCCGAAGCCAGTAACTGCCAATGCCAGCCAGACCAGAATATCCGGTATCAGTTCAAGCCAGGGGCTGGCCAGAAGCACGCCGAAGGCCATGAAGATACCCAGATGGAAGAAGATGCCGCGCAGGTAAGCAACCCAGTGAATGCGCGTGGATTCTTTTTCCCAGGGCGCCATCCCAAGCGTGAACGCGAACAGGATGCCCCGCCTCACGTCACCGCGTTCGCGTGCAAGGTCGGCTTTGAACGGCCGGTTCATGATTTCCCTGAGTTTCAAGATGATTCCCAGGATGCCAAGCGCCAGGCCGAGGATGGCAATGATGCGGGTGATTGCAAGAATGTTCATTTTGCCTCTTATAAATAAATGGTTACTGGTTGAGTAGGGCGGTGCTTCTTCGCCTGTATTGAGACCGATGATACCGGGCCTCGATATGCCGGACGATCGCCGTCTACTCGACCCTCGTGTTTCATTTTATTGCAATACGCTCTGCTGCTTCGTAGGCCTGCTGAAGTACGGTTTCAGCACTTGTTGCCTCTACCGTCCAAAGCGCCTGCGCCAGATCGAGCAGAGCCTGGACCGGGGCAAGCGAGTCTCCACGCACGCGGGCGGCCAGCGCCATGCCTTGAGCCTGCTCGATAAGTGCCTGGTCTTGCGTGGCGACAGCGATCGCCCGCAACGCAACGGCTTTATCGGCTTCGCGATCCATCTCTTCGACCAGCGCCAACGCAGCCTGCGGATCTACCTCTGCCAGGGATACCGCCAGTTCCACCAGTGGATAGGCGTCACCCAGAGAAGCGGCTAACTGGCTGGCGCCATCAAACTCACCGAGCGCGGTCAAGGCCTGGACCTTATAGTAAGCCGAGGAGATGGAATCGACCAGTGCCGCATTTCCCGTTTTTCGGATGACATCGCGCAAGGCCAGATCACGATACAGCGGGACAGAAATCCGGGCCGCAGCATCCGCATTTTCCCAGCCAACAGCGATGGCAGCCTGGGCGCGCGCTTGTTCGTAGGGATCGGCAATGCCTGCTGCGGCTTCCCAGGCGGATGAATATTCACCCAGGCGGAGCAGCGCGCTCGCGCGGGCGTCGGGATAGGCCGGGTCGATCTGCTCAACGAGCGAGATATTTCCCGAAGAAACGGCTAAATCGCTCAAGGCATATGCCAGCGATGCGCCAGTCACGTCATCGAGCGCGGTCAAGGCTTCGCCAAAGAGATCGAATTGGCCGGAGGCCACACCGATTTCGCGCAAGATACGTGCTCGCTGGGCAGGATTTTCGATTTCACGGGCACTTTTAACCGCCTGATCGAAGAGAGCATCGTTATCGATAAAAACCGCCAGTTCGCGGAGGGTCCAGGCGCGCAGGGAGGGATCATGGATTTGAACAGCGGTTGGGGCAGCCTGTGCGGCATCTACTTTAGTCCAGGCCAGCGCCAGCCCACGCAGTTGCAAATCGCGATAGGGGCCTGTCTGGTTTGCAATTGCTTTTCGTTCGTTTTGCAACGATATGGCAGCACGAGCCGGGTGGAGTTCATTCACTTCGACTGCAACCAACGGCACGGCCCAGGCACGGGCGCGAGCGGCGTTCAAATCTGCGGCAATCAGGCCGGCCGATTCCATTTCCACTTTGGTTCCGACGGTGACTTCCTGCACGGCCAGGCTTTGGCCCCACAGCGCTGTCTCATTTTCGCGGGCGGTTTCCAGCGAAGCTAGCGATTCATCAAGGAGAGCTTTGGCCCGGACCGTATCCATCTCACTCCAGGTGGTTCCGACACGGGCTAGCATCCAGGCGCGTGCCTGGGCGCGGTCGGCAGCATCGGCGGCGCGCTGGGCGGTATCGAGAGTGGTTTGCGCCGCTTGCTGTTCTTCGGTGGTCATTTCGACCTCGACAGCGGGCACGCGGAAGATGGGCAGGGCAAAGAAGATCAATACGGCCAGCACAAATACAACCCGCCAGAAGGTCGCCCAGGATTTGCTGACGCTCCCGGCGCGAATGGCGCGCGTGTTGTAAAGACCCCAGGCCAGCGAACCGAGCACGATGAGCGTAATCGCAGCCGCATAGATGAGCACCGTGCGCTGTTTGGCGGCTTCCGCCATCTGGTTCAACGTTGCATAAGCCTTGTTCATCTGGTAGCGGGTTGTCTGCGCTTCACTGACGAAGGCATCCAGGCTGGTGACCGGGGCGTCCAGCATACGGCTGTAGCGCTGGGTGTACCCGTCCAGGCGGGATTGGGTTTTCTCGGGGAGAGCGCCGACTTCCCCCTGTGCCCGGTCGATCATGAGCAGCAGGCGTTCGGTATAGTACAGTTCCTCGTGAATCTTGGTCGCCGCCGGGCAGGGACTGTCCAGTTCACGGGCGATGCTCCCCGTCCACTCTGTGACGGTGGTAAGACGCGGGTCATCCGCCAGGTGACAGGAAACGCAGTAGTTGCCGGGGACGAGAGTCGCCCCCTCGGTTCCGGCTGGCAGGTTTCGGGCCGGGGATGAAGCGGAGACGGATGAAACGGCCAGTGTCAATACTGCCAGGATGATCAGGATGGGGGGGAGGATTCGTTGTTTCATGCGTCCATGCTCACAGGTTGTTCTTCGGAGGTGGTGGCCGGTTGATTGTCTTTATCTTTTCCAGTCGCCACAATCCAACGAGTCAGGAAATAATAAATTGTGCAGGCTCCGCCGATCACCAGGAGTACGACCACGCCACCGGGACCGGCATTGTCGAAAAACGCGTGGACTAAAGCGCCAATATCCATGTCAAACTCCTGTGCGCTAATCGCTGGCAGCCGGGCTGGGGGCTGGCGATGTTTCCTTGGAATGGGCGTGGCCGGGGAGTTCCTGCGCCGTTTCCCAGATGGGGACGATCGGGAAGAAGCGGGTGAAAACCGCATAAAGCAGGATCAATCCAGCGAAACAGGCCACTGTGATCAGGATTTCGGGCAGAGCGGGAAGGTAGCTGCCCTGTCCCATCACGTGCAGCATGCGCGGGCTGATTTCGGTCGGGATGATGACGATGTAACGTTCCATCCACATGCCGATGTTGATCAGCACACAGGCGAATACCATCCAACCGACATTGTTCTTGCCCTTGAAGAGGAAGACCAGTAGCGGGACGCCAAACACCAGGACGGTCATAGCCCAAAAAATCAACGCATAGGTGCCGCTGAATTTGTCGGTCAGGACGACCATCTCTTCATGCATGCTGCTGTAGCCGATGGTCAGGTGCTCGGCGATCATCATGTACAACCAGCCGAGGACGAAGGTAATCAGGAGCTTGCGCAGCGAGTTGAACAGCCCGAGATGCAAAACCTTTTCCAATTTATAGACTTTGCGCAGCACGGCCAGGACGATAACAACTGCTGCCGTTCCCGAAAGGATTGCGCCCAGCAGGAAGAACGGCCCGATCAGGGCGGTGTGCCAGCCGGGCTGGACCGTCATGCCGAACAGCCAGGAGACGACCGTATGCACGGTGACGACCAGCATGGTCATGAAGACGGCCATACCATCCAGCACCTTTTCCAGACGGTGGTATTGCTCGGGGCTGTGGTCCCAGCCCAGCGCCAGGATCTCGTACATGCGATGTTGCCAGTGCGGGACGTCCGTCAGGCGGTCGCGGCACATGGCAATATCCGGGATCAGGGAAAGGTAGAAGAAAACGATACTGGAAAGCATGTACAGGCTGACCGCGGTGACGTCCCACATGATCGGCGACTGGTAGCGTCCGTAGAAGAGCAGGTTGAACAAGCGTTCCGGATGGCCCATATCGATGATGATCGAACCCGCGCCGAAAGGCAGGCTGAAGAGTGTTATGGCTTCGGCGGCACGGGTGAGTGGGGCGCGCCAGCTTTGCCCGGCAATGCGCAGGATGGCCGATATGAATGTGCCGGAGTGCGCCAGGCCGATGAAAAAGACGAAGTTGGTAATGTACACGCCCCAGTAGACCGGGCGGTTCATGCCGGTGATCCCCAGTCCTTCGATCATCTGCCAGGTCCAGGCAGCACCGCCAGCCAACAGTAAGACGATCAGTATGCCCCAAAGTATGTAGTCTCCTGTCGAGACACGGCGCACGGGAGCAAGGATTTGCTGTATATATTGGTTCTTCGGTTCCATCGGTATCACCCTTGCTTCAAGTAATAGACTTTGGGCTGCGTGCCCAGTTCCTCGAACATGCGATAGGCGCGCGGGCTGTGCGCCAATTTCGAAACCAGGCTGTTGGGATCGTCCAGGTCGCCGAAATAGCGCGCGTGCCCGGTGCAGGTCTGCACGCAGGCCGGGATGTAGTCCGTAGCGTTGAAAGTGCGGCCCGCGGCCTCGGCCTCTTCGCGCGCTTTGCGCAGGCGCTGGACGCAGAAAGTGCATTTCTCGACCACGCCCTTGGGCCGCGGCTGCACTTCCGGTTCGGGATTCAAGTGTGCTTTCAGGTCTTCCGACCACTCCGGTTCATACCAGTTGAAGTAACGCACGGCATACGGGCAGGCCACCGTGCACATGCGGCAGCCAATACAGCGGTCGTAATCGACCAGCACGATGCCTTCTTCATCTTTGTAGGTCGCCTGCACCGGACAGACCTTGATGCAAGCCGGGTTGTCGCAGTGCATACAGGGGCGTGGTAGCATCGTCGTGTGGATGTTCGGATACTCACCTTCGACAAAAGGCAAGACTTCATTCCACAGGATGGCGCGCCCCATGTCAGCCTGGTCCTTCCCGGCGACAGGCGTATTGTTTTCCATGCGGCAGGCTGCGGTGCAGCTCTGGCAGGCAAAGCATTTGTCCAGGTCAATTACCATTCCCCAGCGGGGCATAGATTACCTCCAGAAGAAATTTCTCTCAAACCGGATAAATTCGGACTCGTGCCGGGCCAGCGACGGCCAGACCGGTCAGCGGTTCGCTGGCAAATTCGGTCAACGCGTTGGGATTGGCGCCAACAACCATATTTTCCGCAGACTTGCGGCCCCAGCGCACGAAGGTGTGATGTCCCAGACCAGGCGGCAGGAAGACCGCGTTCGGCCACAGACCCGCATAGACCCGAACCGTAGCCTGCACCCGGTTAAGCGATGATTCGACCCAGACGCGTTCTCCGTCTTCCAGATGCAGTGCTTCGGCCGCTTTCTGGCTGACTTCCACCCAGCTATCCCATTTGACATGCCCCTGTAAGCCGTAGCTTTCCTGTAAAGTGGGGACGATGCCCTGCCACTGTGTGGACTGTGTGATCAGCGGCTGGGTTACCAGCAGGAAGGGATATTCGAGGGCGCCGGCGGTGCTGTCGGCCAGGTTCGCGGGAACCTCGAAGTGCGGCAGGCAGGCTTGATCGGAGTCTGATCCGAGCACGGCAAATAGTTCTCGGGAGAAGAAGTCGAAGCGTCCATCCTTGGGCGCATTCAGGCGGTCACGTCCGACCACGTCGCTCCAGGCCGGGCTGCCGGGCTCGGCATTGAAGTAGACCAGTTCGGACCAGTTGCCATTGGCTTCCAGTTTCTCCCAATCAAACCTGGATAGACGGTCTGTGATCAGATCTTTGTAGGTGGCCCAGGGCAGGGCATTTGCCACAGGCCCGCCAATCCGCTGCGCCAGGTCGAGCAGCACATCGCCTGGGTCGCGCGTGTCATGGACTGACTCAACGGCCGGACGGCGCAGCGAAATCCCGGCGTAGCCTGTACCTTCCAGGTAATCGTCGCCCCAGACTTCCAGGAAGGTGCTGGCCGGCAGGATCAGGTCAGCGTGCGCAGCGCTTTCGTCCAGCGTGGAGGCGAAACTGACCACGAAGGGCACTTTCATCAGCGCTTCCAGACTGCGCCCGCCGTTGGGCATGTCGTAGACCGGGTTGGCGTTCAGCAGGAAGAGCATCTCCAGCGGGTAGGGTCTCTCCGCCAGGATGCGCTCCGGGACGTTCTGGTAGGCCGAAAGAGCCAGCAGGAATTGCGTGCCGGCCCCGTCCAGGCGTTCCTGGGATTCGCCTCTTCGAGCGACGGTATCAAGCGTGTAAGCAGGCCAATCGGTCAGTTCCGGGAAACGCTGAAGGATCACACCGCCTTTGGCATCGATGGAACCAACCAATGCATTCAAGGCGTGGACTGCCAATGCAGTGTAGAGCGCGTTGCCACTGGAAAGTTCGCCTGGCTCGGTGGGTAGCACCGCGACCGCCGGGTGGTTGGTGGCGAACTCGCCTGCAATGCGGGCAATCACATCGGTGGTGACGCCCGTGATGGCCGCGACACGTTCGAGCGTGTAGGTCTCCAGCACCAATGATTTGAAACCCTGGTGCACGACGCCATCCGCATCTTCGAAATCTTCGAAGCCGAAGGTAAAGTCGCGCACAAAGGCTTCGTCGTACAGCTTGCTGTTGACGATGACGTTGGCCATACCCAGCGCCAGTGCGCCGTACGTGCCGGGGCGGATGGGCACCCACTCGTCAGCCTTGATGCCGGTCAACGAGAGACGCGGGTGGACGGCCACCAGTTTGCCGCGCTGCGGGCGTCCGCGGCGCATGAAGGCCGTCGCGCCCAAATAACCGATCAGGTTGCGGCTGGATTCGAGTAGGTTCCCGCCAAAGGTCAGCACATAATTGGAATTATTGACGTCATAGACCGGCAGCGCGTTCACGCCCTGTGAGAGCCATAGCGCCATGCGAGCCGTGCCCTCCCCCAGGCTTTCGCGTGAGATCACGTTCGGCGAGCCGTAGGCGCGCATGAAGCGGTTGACTACCTGGCGCATCTGCCCGCGCAGTTCACCGTGCATGAGCGCCACGCTGTGGGATTTGCCGGCTTCGCGTAGTTCGGCCAGTTTGTCCCCTACCAACCCGAGCGCTTCGTCCCAGGAGATTTCCTTCCAGTTTCCTGAACCGCGTTTTCCGGTCTGGAGACGCGGGTGCTCGAGGCGTTCCGGGCTGTAGAGCACTTCCAGCGAGGTCTGTCCCTTCAGGCAACACACGCCCTGGTTGAGCGGGTGTAGCGGGTTACCTTCCACTTTCACGGCTTTTCCGTCTACTACACGCACATCCAACCCGCAACCAGAAGGGCACAGGCCACAGGTCGTTTTGACAATGGTCTCTTCACCTGAGGCTGTCTGTATCACAACCGTTTCTTTCTTTGGTTGCAAAGCATTCAAGCCAACTCCCGCTGCCACGGCTGCAGTTCCAAGTCGAAGGAAATCGCGACGAGAGAGCTTTGATTTTGAAGTCTGGGGTGGGGAATTTTCCATGCAGGCTATCCTTTACCAATCAACAGACCGGGATAAAGAACCTCCGGAGCGCGGACTTCAGTCCGCCCGGCAAGGCAGACTGAAGTCTTAACTCCGTTATTCGGATAAGCTCTAATTGCCGTCATATCCACTCAACCAACGGTACAAGGGCTGACCCTGCCCGGATATCGTCTCAAGCGCTTCAGGTTCCTGGACCTCCAGGTCTGTTACCATGAAATAAGCCGGATCCACCGTCAATTCGACACCCAGCAGCTCCAGCGCCTGGAGTGTATCCGGCACTTCGCCCGGTTTGCTGGAGGCCACCCAGGCCTGTCCACGTGGACCACGCGGCCCACCGCCCGAAGGGCTGATGTGGCAGGTAGCACAGGGTTCGCCAGTTTGCGACGAATACTCGGGCAATGCACCCGCGGTTGAAACGGGTATCGAGGCCAATAATAGGACTGTAGCCAGGAGGAATGAACCAAAGAAAATCAGGAAGTGTTTCATAGAATTAAGCCTCGCCAACAATAACTGTGTTCCCATCCACACTCACCGGGAACTGTTCCAGCGGGATGGGCGGCGGCCCGGCCAATACGTCGCCAAACTCATCAAAGCGACCGTCATGGCACGGACAATAGAATTCCTTTTTGTCCGTCTGCCATTGCACGATGCAGCCCAGGTGGGTACAAATCAACGAAAAGGCCCGCAGGCTTTCCGGGGTACGCAGCACCAGGACGGAGACACCACCATAGCTGATGGCCTTCGTCCCGCCTACAGGCAACTCGCTCAGCGGAAAAGTGACCGGAGTGGCTTCCTGTGTTGTGTTCGTCGAGGGGAACAAGCGCGCTTGCAGCCAGGTCCCCAGCCAGGCGGCGCCCATGGTCAACAGGCCAAGCTGGATGAACTGGCGCCGGGGGACGAAGGCGGAGGGTTTGGGGGAGGGAGAGGGTGTAGTTGTCATATTTTTACTGTTCGCCGGTGGTCGAGTAGCCCCGAATGATTGAGGTGGGGCATATCGAGACCACAAATTTCAGGTTTCTTTTGCCTTGTTGGTCTCGGTACGGCGGACGAGCACCGCCTACTCGACCAACGGAGCACTCAAGGAACAATCTCATCCACGCCTACATAGTTGTGGCAATTGTTGCAGGAGGTGGCAGGCTCGTGGCATTGCAAGCAATCCGCTTGTTCCAGGTCGCCGCGGTTGACAACGTTCTTGTGGTTCTTTTGCCACCAATCCAGTGGGCTGTGGTATTCGGGAGCCGGCATGCTCGGGTCGAGGTAGACTGCCAGCGGACCTTCGCCGTCCTTGACCGGTTTTTCCACATAACGCGGATAAAAAGCGACAATGAGGAGGATGATCCCGAGTGAAACAAGAGACAAAGCTATTTTTCGCATGAGCCTCTCCAAACTACAGTTTGAGAGCGTTCGCGAGCAGGTCGATCACGCCGCCAACCTTGACCGGCACATCCCAATAGTGCATAGACTCAGGCAATTGAGCCTTGCAAATCGCGCAAACCGTGGCCAGATAGTTGGCACCGGTATGTTTGACAGCCAGAGCTCGCGGTTTGCCGCCTGCCATGCGGATGGGCATGATCTCGTCGGTCAGCAGGCCGTTACCCGCGCCGCAGCAGAAGGTCTTCTCACGGATAGTGCCCTCTGGCATTTCCTGGAAGCGATTGCACACAGCACGGATAATCTCGCGCGGTTCCTCGATAAGCTGGCCTGCGCGGGCGGAGTTACAGGGGTCATGGTAGGTGACGAGGAATTCATCGTTGGCAGACTTGTCGATGCGGCCATTGAACGCGCCCTTACGCAGCATATCCACGATAAACTGGCTGATATGGTATGGATAAGGCGGATCGAACATATCCATCGGGCCGCTCAAGGTTGGGGTGAGGATGCCAGCCCGCCAGGCGTGTCCGCATTCGCCCCAAATAATAGTCTTGACGCCCAGCATGCGAGCCGCGTCGATAATACGCCGGTTGACCTTTTGCATGTTGGCAAAATTCAGGAACAGGCCGAAGTTGCCGCCCTCATTGCAATACGTACTAGTGGTCCAACTGATACCCAGGTAGTGGAATAGCTTGCCATAACCGATCATCGTATCCGTGTTGGCAAAGTTATCCGCCGAGGGGGGTACGAGCAGGACATCCGCCCCTTCTTCATCCACCGGGAAGCGGATAGGGAGGCCGGTCTCTTCCTTGACTTCATCCTCAAGGAACTCACAATTGTCTATCCAGGCTGCAGGCGGAATGCCCAGATTGTTGCCAGTCTGGTACACCTTTGCAACCACTTCTGTAACGTACTTCGTAGAGACGCCAATCGAGGCCATGATCTCGCGGGCTGCGATGGTGATCTCAGCCGTGTCAATGCCGTAGGGGCAAAAGACCGAACAACGACGGCATTCCGAGCACTGGTAGAAGTAGGTGTACCACTTCTGGAGCATTTCCTCGTCCAAATCGGCAGCAGCCCCCAGGTCCGGGAAGAGACCCGCGGGAGTGAAATAACGGCGGTAGACTTTGCGCAACAGTTCCGCGCGCGCCACCGGGAAGTTCTGCGGGTCACCCGTCCCCAGGTAGAACTGGCATTTATCGGTACAGGCTCCGCAGCGAACGCAGATATCCATGTACACGCGCAAGGCCTGGTTCTTTTCCAGGAGCTCGCCAAACCTGGCAATCGCGCGCTCCTTCCAATCGGGCACGAGTTCCGAAGGCAGGTCAATTGCAGCGGTATCCTTGGGTTTGCTTGGGTAACAACGCACTTCGGACGAAGCGTGTTCGCGAAGCTTTGGTGGGCGAAGCTCACCTTTTACCGCAGGATCTTTGATGATGGGGGTTTCGTCAAATTTTGCCATGAGTTATTCTCTAAAGTGGTCGCTTAGTAGCGTTCATAAGGATTGACATAGCGCTTGCCACGCTTCTGTACCTGGAAAGGTTGGTGACGCGACGGGCTGAAGAAAACGCCACCCGCATGAAGTAGCTTACTGAATGGGAAATAAATCATCAAGACCAGTACAAAGAATAAATGCAACAGGAACAATGGATGGCGAGGCACTTCAATCGGATGAAGCGCCATAAGTCCCAAGATGAAGCCTTTGACATCCACAATATTGACATGCAGCCAGTAACTCACCATAAGGCCTGTGCCAGCAACCAGCCCGAGCAACACCAGCACAAAATAATCAGGAACGTTGGAAATATAGAGCGTGCGCGGCAATCCCAATCTTCGCCAAAACAGGAACAGGGCCGCAGCCCCGAACAGACTGCCAAAAAACAGCGCCACTGTTTCCATGTATAGGAAAATCCCTGGCACAGGATAGGTGAAATAACGCAGGTGACGGAATAGAACAGCAGCCAGGGCGATATGGAAAATCCAGGCACCACCCCATAACCATTTGTCAGCTTTGAATAAGTTGGGGAAAAAGGTTACATCGCCTAAAACCCGTAAAACAGAACCGCCCTCCGTTTTTGGCGCCGGCGTCAGGGCATGCGGCAACGGCATCGGGGTACGTATATAACCGAATAATCTCCAAAGCAGACCTGCAACGAAAGCGAAGGTTGCGAAGTATGCCAGGCCGATGAAAAATAATGAAAGCAGTGTCCACAATATATCGCTCGTGCTCATACTTCCTCAAAATGTACTTTTCCTTGAAGCAGGGGAAGTGGGGTGTCGCGGTCGTGCTATGCACAACCAGACACCCCACACCCCAATTTATTGAAAAGGTACTTCAAAAAAATAAACAACAAGGGATAGGGGGCAGGGAAGACGGCTTTTTTGCACATCTACTCCCCCCTATCCCCAGTGGGTGATATAGATTCGCGCGAAAAACTATACGCAGCCAGTTGGTTTGGGTAAACCGGCGATCTTGCAAGCGCCTTTAGCCGGACCGCTTGGGAACAACTCATAGATCGTCTTGAGATCGTACCCGGTCTCTTTGCAGAGCTTGCGAATCATCGGAGCAATGCCAAACTGCTTGTAGTAATCTCTCAGATAGTTGACTACTTTCCAATGATCTTCGGTCAGTTCTTCGACGTCCTCTGTTTTGGCAATTGCGGCTGCCAGCGCTTCGCTCCAGGTATCAGGTTCCTGGATGAAACCATCCTCGTCCACATCAATCTGGATGCCTTCTAAATCAATCACAGGCATATCTACCTCCTAATATAACTTTCATCTTTCTAATTGGTTCAAAGTGCTTTGGTCTGTCATGCATCCGGGAGCTTGATAAATGTGGCACCACCAAAAGATGTAAACTCAAGGGTACCGGCATTGATCAGTTCGGTAAGCGCCTTCTTGACCAGTTTTTGATCCAAGTCAAGGCCTTTGGCTACATCACGGTGGGTCATCATTTTCCCTTTTTGCTTGAAGAACTCAACAATCTGATCCTTCAATTCCTCAGTCACTTCGTCGCTCATGTTTCACCTCCTTACCACTTGAAGGTAGGCGTTGACCGGAAGGTTTCAGGTGCCAGGGTGAAGTCGTCAATGAGTTGGACGGTGAACGGGATACCCGTCAAGTCAAAAAACCGCTCCCAGCCAACACGTTCAATCCATTCGCCCATGCGCTCATGTTTGCGAGCATGGCTTGCCCAGGTTTCAACAATGTTGCGTACCGCATCTGTCACTTCGGGCCAGCGCGGCGGGTTGTTGGGCAGGAATGGTATTGCCAGGCGGGAGAACTTGGGTGGCGTACGTGCACTGGAAATCTTGCCGCCAACCCAAATCGAAACGCCATCACCGATGGGATCAGCCAGCGGCATACCCGGGCACATGGTGTAGCAGTTGCCACAGTACATGCACTTCTCTTCGTTGACAGTGAGGGACTTTTCTTTCGGATCGGGGCGGATCGCGCCAGTCGGGCAGGCTGCAATCACGTTGGGAATTTCGCACTTGGCACGTACCGTATCGTGATTGATCGCGGGCGGCTTGCGGTGAATGCCCAAAATAGCAATATCCGAGCAGTGCACAGCGCCACACATGTTTAGGCAGCAAGCCAATGAGATGCGACAATAGGCTGGAAGTTTCCAGTCCGTGAAATATTCGAACAGGTCATCCATCACCGCTTTGACGATACCGGAGGCATCGGTCGCGGGCGTATGGCAATGGATCCAGCCCTGGGTGTGCACCGGATTGCTGATGGCATGACCGGTTCCACCCACTGCATAACCCTGTTCCTTGAGATGGGCAATCAGAGGCTCAACCTGATTTTTGTCAGAGACCAAAAATTCCAGGTTGTGTCGACTGGTGAAGCGCAGATGCCCGCCGCAAAACTTGTCAGCGATCTGGCAGACATCGCGGATCCAGTCCGTACTTACGAGACGGCCGGAACCGACGCGAACCGTATACAGTTCATCACCGGACTCGGCAACGTGCTTCAACACGCCTGGCTTTACACGTTCGTGGTACTTCCACTGTCCATAATTCTTTTGGATGACAGGTGGAAGCATGTCCTTATAGTTTGGAGGGCCGAAGTCAGTGCGGCTCATTATTTCACCTCCTCGGGGTCCCAGAAGTAGTATGGGTTCGCGCGCGGGATGCGGATCATTTGCGGAACCGGCGGCAAGTCCATGGCTTTTAAGAAGGCGCGCATCCCCAGGCGGTTGATCAACTCACCCAGGCGCTCACGCATCTTGCCGTTCTCGTCCCACCACTCCCAGGCCCGACGGACAAAGTCCTTGAACTCATCGTACGGGGGTTCCATCTTCATGAATGGGATGACCACCCAGGACATCAATGCGCCGTGCACAATAGGAGCTTTTCCACCAACCAGGATCGTTGCGCCCTTCTCTTTACCAGGGCGAAGCGCTTTGGGCATTATGTTGATACAGTGCATACAACGGTTGCATTCACCATCATCAATGGTCAAAGCCTTACCGTCAGCATCCCATTTCATGCAACCGGTCGGGCACAGGTCCACAACTTCGGCCTGGATATCCATGCCGTCATTGGCATAATTGGTAACCTCATCGGGGTCGATACGGATGTTATCCTTCCAGGTACCGATGACCGAGAAGTCGGAGCGTGCTACGGAAGCTACACAATCGTTCGGGCAACCTGAAATCTTGATCTTGGATTTGTAAGGGAACATCGGCCGGTGCAACTCATCCTGGAACTCAAGGGTGACGTCGCGGAGCAGATCCAGGGTATCGAAGCAGGCATATTCACAGCGAGCGGGGCCCACACAGGCAGAGGGCGTACGCATATCGCTGCCCGAGCCGCCCAGGTCAAAGTCGATTTCGGCCAGGTCATCGAAGCAGGGCTGCAGGGCATGCGTGGGCGCGCCGAGCAAAATGACGTCACCGGTTGCGCCATGCATATTGGTCAGGCCGCTACCGTGCTTGTCCCACACATCGCAGAGCTGACGCAGTTTATCGGTCGTATAGAACCACCCGGCCGGCATATTGACCCGGAAGGTATGGAATTCAGCGATAGCCGGAAATTCTTCGGGTAGATCGGAGTAGCGGCCAATCACCCCACCGCCGTAGCCTCTCACACCCACAATGCCGCCATGTTTCCAATGGCCGATCTTGTCGTTATAAGAACGCTCAAGCTGACCCAGCAGGTCTTTGGCCATATCATTTTTTTTGGCAGCCCGTTTCATCTCTTTGACAAAACTCGGCCAGGGCCCTTCTTCGAGTTGATCCAGCAAAGGAGTTTTGGAGTCCTCAGCCATATTTTCTTCCTCCATGTGATCGCTATCTGTGCTCTATGCAAAGGGGAAAGCGGCATTTTTGAGACGCTTTCCCCTGCACAACTTTCAAGCGGTCAATTTATGAAACGATGCAATTGTTACAGGCTTGCGGGGAACAGCCAGCCGAAGATCAGCCAGGAGACGCCCAGAGCCAGTACGGTGTTGAAGACAGTCACGATCAGGTACACAATGACCGGCGACCAACCCATCTTCTTGAAACCAGCAACCTCGAGTTCAAGACCCATGCAAACAAAGGCCAGGCAGAAAGCCCAGTCTTTCATGCCACCAATAGCTTTCCCTGCCACATCCTTATCGATAAAGCCAAAGGTGAAGATCAGCGAGGCAATGACGAAGCCCAGGACGAACTTGGGGAAGCGCTGCCAGATGATCGCGGCGCTGGGTTTTTCCTTCTTGCCTTCCACCACGGTGGTGAAGTACAACGCCAGCAGAAAAGCCACCACGCCGATCAACACGTTCTGGGTCTGCTTGACGATACTGGCGATCTGCTGGGCAGTCTCGCCATAGATCGTGCCCGCGCCAACAACCGCTGCGGTGGTATCGACGTTGCCGCCGAACCAGGCGCCTGCGACCGGCTCAGGCATGTTCAGTGCGCCAGCAATGAGCGGGGCAATTATCATCAAGGGCAATGCGGTTACGATGACCAGAGCGGTCACGTAGGTGATTTCTTCCTTCTTCGCCAATACGGAGCCAGCCGCGGCAATAGCAGCCGAAACACCGCAAATCGAAACGGCGGTGGACATAACAGCCCGCAAGGTGTCAGGCAAGCCAAACTTACCACCTAGCCACCAACTGAACATGTACACCGAGGCGACCATGATGACGCCTTGGAGGATGGCGCCTGCCGCAGCAGTGACGATCACCTTGAAGCTAATGCCGGCACCCAACAGCACCAGACCAATCTTGAGGAACAATTCGGTGCGGAAGCCAGGTTTGGCATAATCGAAAACTTTAAGACCTTTCAGAATGGGGTTGAAGATCAGACCCAATAGCGCAGCCCAGAGCGGGAATTCCAAAACCTTGCCAGGAACACCCCAGCCAAACAGGTCTTCGACCCCATAGACTAGGCCTTTGAACCAGCGCGCTAAAAAGGCCAACACCACAATGATCGCAAGGCCCACCAGGAAGTTGACAGTTCCCGAACCGGCAGCTTTTTCTTGTTTAACAGCTGAAGTAGTCATCTTGGCTCCTCCTAGAACTTCACCCAGCCGGGCTGGATAATATTGAGCATGGCCAGGAATAGCAGCACAAAGGCAATGATTGTGGCCAGCCAATCTTCGTTAATTTTGACTTTCATCGTTTCTCTCCTTAAAATTCGCATTTGATAGGATACAGAGTGGACGAACTAGCGTGCGGTGTATCTACATCTCGGCCTGTCGGTTAGCATATGCTACGAGTTTTTCACAGGCAGGCCTTCTGTGATTGGCACCTCCTTCCATAACTGGATTACACAAAAAATAAAAGTGCATGGGTAGAAAAATAGACTGTCATAATGACAGTCTATTTCAGTTCCATTATAGGGATTTTATGGCACCAAGTATCTAAGACATGTCTTAAGCAAACTAAGAAAAGTCTTAGGTCGGTAAACGTTATTTTTTAAATTTTTCTAATTTGTTTTGCTGATATTGACTATAAAATTCGAGCCCCAGCAGAATCACCCCTATCAAACCTACACTCAAAGCGGCAATCTGGGCTACTACGTTCAGCCAGGCTAATGTAACAATATCCGCGATTGCTAACGCCCCCCAACCGGCTGCCAGCCTCCAACGTTTTTGCATGGCATTTGAAGCGGCAAAACTAAGCAAGAAGAAAAATATACCAACCGTCACTTGCGATTGAGCATCACCCAAAATCTCAAGATCCAAAACCCAGGCGCCAACCAGGATCAGGCCGATAACCAGAGGCACCAGCGTAAGGGCGAGAAAAACATTTCTCCCAGGCGTAGATTTTTTTGTTGGTGGTATTTTTTTGTTTTTTGAAGTCGACTTTTTTGTCATAACGCGCTCCGATTAAGTTCAAAATGCCCACACCGTGAAGCATATATGACTCAAGTATAATCGAAAGCGAAAAACCTGTACTATGGACCCTGCTTCAACCGACCTGACAACTTTACGCCAATGGCTTTTGGAAGCCAACTATTCGCCGATTCTTGAAGCTGCGGAAAACAAGAAGGGCATTCTAAGCCAATTGACAGCGCTCTCATATGACAAAGATGCGCAGATCAGCGAACGTGCAATCGAGGCCACAGGGCACGCGGCCCGCATCATTGCCAGACGCGATCCTGAGTATGTCCGCAACTACCTGCTACGTCTCTTCTGGTTGATCAACGATGAGTCGGGAGGAATTGGTTGGCGAGCGCCGGAACTCATCGGGGAAATCCTTTATCACTGTCCACAATACAGCCAGTTTTTCCCAATGCTGCTCTCTTTATTGGACCTGGAGGAAGAAGACGCCCCACGCTTCCAAGCCGGGACGCTATGGGCAATTGGCCGGGTAGCGCAAGTAGCAAGGTATGCTATGCTACCTGCATTGTCACGCATTCAATCGTTTACTTCTGGGGGCAAATCAACAGATGAAAATACAAAGGAAAAAGCAATGTGGTGCATGCAGCAATTTGCTGCGGATGAAGCATAAATCAAAAAGAAATCGGGGCAGGGTCACCATATATAACTGACTAACGCAATAGCATAGCGGATTAGGGGAATTTGTTGTATAATCTAACTGGTCAGACCACTTACCACTTTGCGCCATAACCATGAATTTGCGGCGCTAGGAGCGGCATGAATCAATGGAACCGAGTCCAGAGGCCCGCCGAGGTCGCCGAGCAGAGATTGCTCGAAGCGATCTTGAGCGGGCATTTTGCTATTAACAGTACTCTGCCCGGCGAGCGCGACTTGGCCACTCAGATTGGCGTTACCCGCCCCACCCTGCGCGAGGCCCTGCAACGACTGGCCCGCGACGGCTGGCTTGATATTCAGCACGGCAAGTCTACGCGTGTTCGCGATTACTGGCAGGAAGGTAACATAGGTGTGCTGTCTGCGCTGGCGCAAATGCCCACGCAGCAGACGCCCAATTTCGTGGCCCACCTGCTTGAAATCCGCGTTCTGCTTGCCCCAGCCTACACCTTTCAGGCCATGGAGCGGGCTTCATCCGAGATCGCAACGCTGCTTGCCAACTATGCAGATATTGAAGATAGCCCCGCTGCATTTGCCCGCGCCGATTGGGACCTACACCACCTGCTGACGCTCCGCGCCGCGAATCCCATCTTTTGCCTCCTGCTCAACAGTTTTCAGAGTCTGTATCAGGTCATGGGCGAGCATTATTTCACAACTACCGAAAACCGGAACCGGTCACGTGCCTTTTACGCCGAACTGTTGGCCTGTGCAAAGAGAGGCGCATATAACGAGGCTGAATCGCTTACCCGAAAGGTGATGGAAGATAGCCTCGCGCTTTGGAAAAAATCATCGTAGCGCAAAATGACATTCTGCGCCACAAAGGAGAAAACATGAAACGCTGGAATGGGTGGGGAAATGTGGAGACGGTTTATCCTGTGCCGCCATCCGCTCTCGAGTATTTGACGAAGGTCCTCGGTTCGCTCGACCCGCTGCCTGATACCCCTAAAGAAAACATTCTCTCCGCTGTACCTGCATCCCGTCTCCCCGCGCACCCGCTGGTAGATACATCCGCTGAGGTCCGCCTGACCCATGCCCGCGGACAATCTACGCGCGATTGGGTCGACTTGCGTCATGGACGTGTAGATACATTTCCTGACGGCGTGGCATTCCCAGTGACCGACGACGATGTGCGCAACTTGCTGAAGTACGCTCGCGAGGCGGGGGCAAACATCATCCCCTACGGCGGCGGTACAAGCGTGGTCGGTCACATTACGCCGTGTTCATCCGATGCGCCTGTGCTCACTCTCTCGCTAGAAAAAATGACGCACCTGCTCAATCTGGATGAGACCAGCCGCCTGGCGACGTTTCAGGCAGGTGTGGCAGGCCCGCAGCTCGAAACGCAATTGAAAGCACACGGGTACACGCTAGGCCATTTCCCGCAGTCGTTCGAGTATTCCACCCTGGGTGGCTGGATCGTCACCCGTTCGAGCGGGCAGCAATCCTATCGCTACGGAAAGATCGAACAGCTCTTTGCAGGCGGAATCATGGAAACGCCGCGCGGACGTCTGGAGATGAAACCTGTCCCGGCTTCGGCTGCGGGGCCAGACGTGCGTGAGATGGTGCTGGGGTCGGAGGGCAGGCTGGGGGTCATCACGCGGGCCCAGGTCCGGGTGCGACGCGTGCCCGAGGCGGAGGCTTTCTTTGGGGTTTTCTTCCCCTCCTGGGAGCAGGGGTCGGATGCAGTGCGAGAAATCGTCCAAAATGAAATCCCTGTTTCGATGCTGCGCTTGAGCAATCCGCTCGAAACGGAGACCACGCTCATCCTATCGGGCAAGAGTTGGGTTGGCATGGCAGACCGCGGCCTGCGGATGATTGGCTATGGCGATACGCGCTGCCTGCTCGTGTTTGGGGTGACAGGATCGCACCGTTTGTTTAGGCGCACGCGGCGGGAAGTGGCTACGCTGTGCCGCAAATTCGGCGGGCTCTTTGTTGGCACGATAGTGGGGCACGCATGGGAGAAGAACCGTTTCCTTGCGCCCTATTTACGGAACACGCTTTGGGATTGCGGCGTAGCAATCGACACACTGGAAACTGCTCTGCCGTGGTCGCAGGTGCACGCGGCCTCGCTTGCCATCCCACAGGCGATTGTGGATGCAATGGGAAAACACAATGAGCAAGTAATAGCGTTTACACATCTTTCGCACGTGTATCGTGACGGCGCGAGCGTGTACACCACCTATCTTTTCCGCCGGACAACTGACCCCGACGAACTGCTGGCGCGCTGGCAGGATATCAAACATAACGCCAGCCTGACCCTACAAAAATTCGGCGGGACGATCTCGCACCAGCACGGCGTCGGCATGGACCACGCGCCGTACTTGCCTGCCGAAAAAGGTGCGCTCGGCATGGACGCATTGCGGGCAGTTTGCAAGTCTTTTGATCCTGACGGGATGATGAATCCTGGAAAGTTACTGGAGCATTAACCACTGAGACACCCCGGCCCGACCGGCAGCGCCGGGGCGGGCGGAGACACAGAGATTCAAAACTCCGTGACTTGGTGTCTCCGTGTTGAAGATTTCTGGATGGAGAATCACATGGAATGGACTCGCGGTTGGCGCGATCAGATTTGGAGCGAGCTCGATCAGCCCTGGGATTTGCTGATCATCGGCGGAGGGATCACTGGTGCAGGGATTTTACACCAGGCGGCGCACGCGAACTTACGCGCCCTGCTGGTCGAAGCGGATGATTTCGCTTCGGGCACATCCAGCCGTTCATCCAAGCTGGTACATGGCGGCTTGCGCTATTTGAAGAATGCCCAGTTCAAGGTCACGTTGGAATCGGTAAGCGAGCGCGAATATCTCCTGAAACAGGGCCGTGGACTGATCAACCGGCTTGGTTTCCTCTACGCCTGCCTCAAGGGCGACCCAATGCCAGGCTGGGTTTTCGGTACGGGGTTGACAATTTACGACATCATGGCGGGCCAATGGTCGCACCGTTCATACGATGCGGAAGATATGCGCGAATTATGCCCACCATTGACCACCTCCGCGTTGCGCGGCGGCTACCGCTATTTCGACGCCAACACCGACGATGCCCGCCTCGTCCTGCGCCTCCTGCGGGAATCTGTGACAGAAAGCACCGCGCTGGCCCTGAACTATGCGCGTGTGACCTCGCTTCTGCGCTCCCAAAGCGGACAGGTCCATGGGGTGATCCTGCGCGATACCTCTGGTGAAACGAAACGGGGGACCGAGGTCTACGCCAAAGTAATCATCAACGCCACAGGTGCCTGGGCGGATGAACTGCGCGGCAAAATCGACCGAAAGCCGCGCTTGCGGCCCCTGCGCGGCAGTCACCTTGTCCTGCCCTTTCAACGCCTGCCGCTGACTCGCTCCATTTCCTTCCTGCATCCGCGTGATGGACGACCTGTCTTTGCGCTGCCGTGGGAAGGCGCAGTCATCTTCGGCACCACCGACGTGGATCATGGCTCAGACCTGCAAACCGACCCATCCATCAGTCCGGCGGAAGCGGAGTATCTGCTGGCAGGTCTGCAATCCGTGTTCCCTGAGCAGGAACTGACCTTCGAGGATGTCATGTCCACTTATTCGGGCCTGCGCCCGGTGGTCAACACGGGCAAGGCCAATCCGTCCAAAGAATCGCGTGAACACGCCATCTGGGATGAGGACGGCCTGCTCACCGTCAGCGGCGGCAAACTGACCACCTTCCGCATCATGGCGCGCGACGCGCTCAAAGCGGTCCGTAAGCGGCTTGGGCATATCCCCTTCGATAAGGATACGCCCGTGCTCGACGCCATCCCGCCCGAAGCAGAAGCGGCATTCGCAGAAACAAAACTCTCCCCCTCGCAACAGCTACGTTTGCTGGCGCGCTATGGCGTTCAAGTTGCGCCTGCCATCCTGGCTGACGCTTCCCATGAGATAATTCCCAATACGCCTTATCTCTGGGCCGAGTTGCGACAGGCCGCACACGCCGAGGGCGTCGTCCACCTCGATGACCTGCTCCTGCGCCGTGTCCGGCTGGGTCTACTCGCTCCGAACGGCGGCCTGGACCTGCTTCCGCGCATCCGCGCTCTCGTCCAACCCGAACTCGGCTGGGATGATATACGCTGGGAAAAAGAAGTCTGCGAGTATTCCGATTTGTGGAAACGTTCTTATGGATTTCCCTAATAGATGAACACTGATACATGAAAATTAACCGCGAAGCACGCAACACTTGCACCTGCGCAAGTGCAGGTGAGAGCGCAAAGGTTCTTAATGGTTTTTTCTTTGCGTGCTTCGCGCCCTTCGCGGTTCATAACATAGGAGTCTGAACATGCCCGAAAACCTTCTCGCCATCGACAACGGCACGCAATCGGTCCGCGCCCTCGTCTTTGACCCGCGCGGGAACCTACTCGCCAAACAGCGCATCCCGATCGAGCCGTATTACTCCACCGCGCCGGGCCTGGCCGAACAGGACCCTGAAGTCTTCTGGCGCGCGGTTTGCGAAGCGTGCCAGGGTTTGTGGGCGCAGGACGTGGACAAATCCAGCCTGGCGGCAGTGGCGCTCACCACGCAACGCAGCACCGTTATCAACGTAGACAAAAACGGGGTACCACTCCGTCCTGCCATCATCTGGCTCGACCAGCGTCGCACCGAAGGGCTCAAGCCCGTTGGCGGGCTGTGGGGCGCGGCGTTTGCAGTCGCAGGCGCATCCGAGACAGTGGCCTATCTCCAGGCCGAAGCCGAGGCCAACTGGATCCGCACCCACCAGCCCGAGGTCTGGAAAGAGACGCACAAATACCTTTTCCTCTCAGGATATCTCACTTACCGCCTCGTCGGTCAATTCGTGGACTCGGTCGCCTGTCAGGTCGGATATGTCACCTTCGATTACAAAGCACAAACCTGGGCCAAATCCTGGGACTGGAAATGGCAAGCCGTGCCGATCGAAAAACGTATCCTGCCGGACCTCGTGCCGGCGGCCTCGCCATTGGGTGCAATCTCCGCCGAGGCCGCTACTGCTACCGGCCTTCCAGAAGGGCTCCCGCTCATCGCCGCCGCCGCCGACAAAGCGACCGAGGTCCTCGGCGCGGGCTGTCTCGAACCGCACATCGGCTGTTTGAGTTATGGCACGACCGTCACGATCAACACCACCCACAAAAAATACATCGAAGTCATCCCGCTCCTGCCGCCCTATCCCGCCGCGGTACCCGGTCAATATAGTTTCGAAATCCAGGTTCAGCGCGGCTATTGGATGGTGACCTGGTTCAAACATGAATTCGGCTTGCGCGAACAAAAAATTGCGGACGAACGCGGCATCGAACCCGAAGACCTGTTCGACGAGTTGGTGCATTCGGTCCCGCCCGGTTCGGATGGACTGGTGTTGCAACCTTACTGGTCCCCCGGGTTGCGTTTCCCTGGCCCCGAAGCGCGTGGCGCCATCATCGGCTTCAGTGACGTACATACGCGCGCCCACCTTTACCGCGCCATCCTTGAAGGCCTGGCCTATGCCATGCGCGAAGGCGCAGAGCGGACAGCCAAACGCAGCGGCATCCCGGTCACCGAGTTGCGTGTCGCCGGTGGTGGCAGTCAATCGGATGCAGCCCTGCAACTTACCGCGGATGTCTTCGGCCTGCCCGCCTCGCGTCCGCATGTGTACGAGGCATCAGGTCTGGGCGCGGCCATCGATGCCGCTGTTGGCGCGGGCATCCATCCCGATTTTCCGGCCGCCATCCGCGAGATGACACATATCCGCGAAACCTTTGAACCGGATGCAAATGCACACAGGCGCTATGATGATTTGTATCACGGGGTTTACAAGAAAATGTACGAGCGCTTGAAACCGTTATACCAGTTCATGCGAAGCGTAAGCTTGAAGCGCTGATTCACAGTTCAGTCCACATCAGGAGGAAACATGAAATCCTACCGCAAAGAACTCTGGTTCAACATCCCAACTCGAAGAGCATTCGTAAATATTACTCGGGAAGTCGAAGATTGCTTAAAAGAAAGTGGTATTCAGGAAGGCCTTGTTCTTGTTTCAGCAATGCACATTACCGCCTCAGTTTTCATCAATGACAACGAAAGCGGCCTGCACCATGATTATGAAGTCTGGCTGGAAAAACTAGCTCCGCATGAACCCATCCACCAGTATCGCCATAATGACACCGGCGAAGACAATGCCGATGCGCATCTCAAGCGCCAGGTGATGGGACGCGAAGTCGTTGTTGCCGTGACAAATGGGAAACTTGATTTTGGGCCCTGGGAACAGATCTTCTACGGAGAGTTCGATGGACGCCGACGCAAGCGTGTCTTGGTAAAAATCATCGGTGAGTAAGAATTCGCCCAGAACCATAATAAACCATCAAGTTGAGTTGCAATCCGAATATCCGCGACAGCGCGAATTTGAACGCCACACACAAGACTGACGAGGGCGCTTGACATCGCCGCTTCGTCAAGCCATAATAAGATTGCAAATTCAATCAAAGAAGGGATCACGCGTCGTTTCCGCAAAAGGCGAAGCTTTCATTAATCCACAAAGAATACCCTGTCGTTTTGCGACTTCTGACTGATCCTGTCGTATATCAGTCAGAAGTTTCTCTTTTTTAACCTTGAAAGGAGTTAAGAATGAATAAAGCTCATAAACTTATATCGGTCTTCACCTTGCTAGCTTTGATGGTGTTGACCTTCGCCACTCCAGCGCTTGCCTTCGATGGCCGCGAAGGAGACAGAGTGGTCATTGGCGCGGATGAAGTCATCGAAGATGACTTGTATGTCGGCGCGAACGAATTCGTGCTGGATGGCACCGTCAAAGGTGACCTGATCGTGGGCGGATCGATCATCACTATCAACGGTACCGTGGAAGGCGACCTGTGGGCAGCCGGGCAAGCGATCATCATCAACGGTGTGGTGATGGATGACGCCCGCATCGCAGGCGCTGGCTTGCAAGTAGGCGATGGCGCTCAGGTAGACGGCGACCTGCTTGCCGCCGGAGCCAGCCTGGAAACCAAATCTGGCAGTACAGTCGGGAATGATCTGCTGGTCGCCGCAGGGCAAGCCTTGCTAGCCGGTGACGTAGGTCGTGATGTTCTGGCCGGTGCAGGCGCACTGGAATTCCGTGGTAATTTCGGTCGCGATGTGAAGGCCTATGTAGATCAAACGGAAGAAACGGCCAGCGGGCCATCACCAAACGTTTACATGCAGCAGAATATCCCGCTCACATTGCCCAGTGTTGCACCCGGCCTGACGATAGCCCAGGGCGCTAAAATTGCTGGCGACCTGGAATATAGCAGCACCTATGACCTGACCTTCCCCGGCGGCTCGGTGGGCGGCCAGGTAAACCGTGTGGAACCGGAAATCAGCGAGGGTAGGGTCCGAACGCCTCCCACTCCACTGCAAAAGACTGGCAAATGGGCCCTGACTTTGCTGCGCACGGTAGTGACCTTGGTCCTGTTCGGTCTGCTGCTGGGCTGGTTGACGCCAATGTTCCTCAAAGCGACATCGGGGAAGATCCAAGCGCAACTCTGGCCAAGCCTGGGTTGGGGAGCGATTACCTGGGCTATGTTCTTCTTTGTCCTGCTATTGATCGTCATCGTGATGATTGCCGGCGGAATTATCTTTGGTGTTCTGACGCTGGGCGGCATCAGCGGCACGATCATCTGGTTGGGCATACTGGCCATGTTCGCCTTGATCCTCACCTTCGTCTTGGCAACTGCTTACGTTTCCAAGATTGTTGTCGGCACGGCACTGGGTAAATGGATCTTCAGCAAAGTCAGTCCTGCCCTGGCTGAACACAAATTCTGGCCGATGATCGTCGGCGTAGTGATCATAGCAGTTGTAGTTGGGCTGTTCAAGTTCCCATTGCTGCCGCTGGGCTTCTTTGGCTGGCTGCTTAACTTCGCCGTGGTACTCTTCGGCCTGGGTGCGCTCTGGCTGTGGGGCCGCGAGCGCCTCAGCAAACAACCGGCGGGATAAAGCACCGCAAATCAAAAAGAGGACGAGTTTGAAACCTCGCCCTCTTTTTGATTCCAGGGTATTACTGGCAATCTATCGTGTAGGTGACCAACTGCACGATTTTTTCCGTGCGCCCCACAACTTGGCCTAGTTTGTTGATCCCTACAAGCTGGAAATCGAACCAGGCTAATGCCTTGCGCAAATCTGGATGGATGGTCTCGCCCAACATCGTCAGAGAGTAGTTACCATTACCCATTGCTTCCATCCTGCCAAAATTCTTCCATTCTGTAATTGTGGTTCCTTTCCGGTCCTCCATGCGAAAGTAAAAGTCGACTGCTATGATGGCCGGATCGTTTGCCGTGGCGTTGAATGTAATCTGTGTTGGTTGGCAACGCAGGGAGAACGATGGATTCGAATAGGTAACATCTTTAAAGGCTTCCCCCCACAAGGATGCGTCCACACTCACCGGACCTCCGGCTGCAGCGCTATCTACAGGTGCTGCTTCAGTGGGCGGTGCTTCGGGCGGGGCTGCTTCGGTGGGCGCCGGGGGTAATGTAGCCGTTGGGACTGGTGTAGCTGGAGCTGCCGGAGGTTCAACAGTTACGGGCACTTCAACGGTTACGACGATCACCTCCGCGGTTGGCGGAACTGTGGTGGGTTCAACAGGCGCCTGGGTAGGGGTATACATAGCATCGCACGATGCAAGTGCTATTACGATGATCAGAGATAAAACAATAACCTTTTTCATGAGATTCTCCTTTTGTACAAAAATTGTAAGGTTACCTTGTAATCTATTCTATTGCCCATTTGGGTTAATATTTCCCGCTCTTTCCTTACAGTTTTGTTAAGAGTCAAAACCTTGCACTCAAATACCTGGGTGTCTCCACGGAAATTTCCGAAGCACCAAACAATTTTCCTCAATCAGATAAACCTTATCAGGTATAATTTCGCACATGTTAACCCCAGAACAGATCGAGGCGAAACTCGATCGTATCCTCTTAAAGGTACAAAAGCCCGGACGCTATGTTGGCAGTGAATTGAATATCACTATCAAGGATTGGGACAAAGCCAAAACCAAAGTCGCCCTGGTCTTCCCCGACATTTACGATATCGGCGTTTCCAATGTGGGATTGAAGATCCTGTACGACCAGATCAACCAGCGGGATGACGCGCTGGCCGAACGCGCTTACGCACCCTGGGTGGATATGGAAGCCCAGATGCGCGAAAACGGAATTCCGATATATGCGCTCGAATCGAAACAGCCTCTGGCCTGCTTCGATATTATCGGCTTTTCCTTGCCCTACGAGACGCTCTACACCAACACGCTCAATATCCTTGACCTGGCTGGCATACCGGTCAGGTCAGCGGAGCGCGACGACTCGCACCCCATCATCATCGCCGGCGGACATTCCACGCTCAACCCCGAACCCATGCACGCCTTCATCGACGCGTTCGTAATTGGCGAGGGCGAGGAAGTCATTCACGATATTATAAATACGGCGATGTCATTGCGAGGAGCGCAGCGACGAAGCAATCTACCGTTATGCGAGGAGATTGCCACGCCGTCTACGACGGCTCGCAATGACATCCTGAAAGCCCTCGCCCACATCCCCGGCGTTTACGTTCCCAAGTTCTACGAACCGTATTACCTCGAGGACGGCACGCTCTCACACATCGAATCCTTGCTAGAAGATATCGCCAATCCGGTTATCAAGCGCATGGTGGCCAAGCTGCCACCCCCACCGACCAAATTCATCGTACCGAACATCGATGTGGTGCATAACCGCGCCTCGGTCGAGATCATGCGCGGATGCACGCGCGGGTGCCGCTTCTGCCATGCGGGCATGATCACCCGCCCGGTCCGCGAAAGAAGCGTGGACGAAATCATCGAAGCGGCCGTGCGCGCCGTGGAAGATACCGGTTTCGAAGAGCTGGCGCTCATGTCGCTGTCTTCCTCCGACTTTTCTCACATCGTCGAATTGACCAACGCCATCAGCGAACGCTTCAAAGGCCGCAAGCTTACCATCTCCCTGCCCTCACTGCGCATCGAATCCGTGTCGATTGACTTGATGGACAAGCTGCGCGAGCACTACTCCGGCGGGTTCACGCTGGCCCCCGAAGCCGCCACCGAACGCATGCGCCGCATTATCAACAAGTACATTTCCGACGATGAAATCATCGAGACCACGCGCGAAATCTACCGCCGCGGCTGGAAAACCATCAAGCTGTATTTCATGATCGGGCATCCCAGCGAAACGATGGAAGATGTGCAAGCCATCGCTGACCTGGCCAAAACTGTGATCAGGGAGGGCCGCAAGGTGGCTGGCATGGGCATCAAGCTACACGTGGGCTTCAACACCTTCGTCCCCAAACCGCAGACTCCCTTCCAGTGGGTCTCGGTAGACACGCGCGAAAGCATCCTGGAAAAACAGGCGCTACTGCGCCGGGAACTGCGCGACCGCAACATCAAACTCTCCTGGAATAATCCTGAAGATACCCTGCTGGAGGCCTGGCTCTCACGGGGAGACCGCAAGATCGCCGAGGTGGTTTATACGGCCTGGGAAAATGGCGCCAAGTTCGACGCCTGGGGCGACCAGGCGAAGTTCGACGTGTGGATGTCAGCCTTCGACGAACACGGTCTCGACCATGCCTTCTACACCCACCGCCAACGCCGCACGGACGAGGTTTTCCCCTGGGAGCACATTTCCGCCGCCGTGCGCAAGAACTTCCTGTTCCAGGATTTCCGCATGTCCCTTGAAGGTCAGATCCGCGTGGATTGCCGCCTGAACTGTTACGCTTGCGGCATCCTGCCTACCTTTTCGGACCTTCGTCGCGAAAATCCCGGCGAAGTCTGGAAGTGCCCGGATGTCAAGAGCCCGAAGAGGACAGTAATCAGTGATCAATTACCAGTGGTGGGTGACTGATTTACAACCGGCTCGATGAAGGAAAACTCCATTCGCCCGGCCACATTCGCCGACATTGAGAATGTATTTGCGCTCATTGCCGAACAAAATAAGCTCGATTACGGTAGCGCGATGATGACAGTAGAAGACCTGCATAAAAGATGGCAAAACATCAAGATTCAAGCCAATACCAGTGTTGCAATTGCAGGTGACAAACTGGCAGGTTATGCCGAATTGCAAGATGGAGATTTTCTATCCATCTATCTCGCTGAAAGAGACAACGTCAATTTAGGCTCAAAACTCCTGAACATTCTTGAAGAAAAAGCAAAACAACAAAACAGCCAGGGCGTTGAACTGGGCACGCGTATCAGCGAGAAAAATCAGGCGTTTTTACAAATCTTCCTTGCCAGCGGCTACAAATCCGATCTTTCTTTTCTCATTATGGAATTGAATCTGGATACGCCCCCTGCCACCCCAATATGGCCTGAGGGGATACAGGTTCGCACCTTTGTTATAGGGCAGGACGAGCAAGCTACTTACCAAGCAGATGAGGAAGTCTCTCAAGATAAGGGCTATTATCACCCTCTTGATTTCGATGGTTGGTCCAAAAGGATGGGCTTGAACCACGAAAGGTTCGATCCCGATCTATGGTTCTTAGCCCATTATAAAAACGATATTGTCGGTGTTGCGCTGAATGTCTATGACAAGGGCTCGAACACAGCATGGGTAGACCATCTGGGCGTAAAACGCGTGTGGCGTAACAAAGGTATTGGCAAAGCCCTACTGTTGCACACATTTGGCGAGTTCTACCGTCACGACATCACCCACATCATGCTCAGTGTCGACTCAAAAAGCCTCACCAATGCGCCGCGCCTGTATGAAAGCGTTGGCATGAAAACAATTCACAAATACCATATATACAAGAAGACAATAGCTTCCAAATAGACAATGCGAATTCGAATCACATTTTCAAAACAAGGCGCGCTGCGCTATATCGGTCATCTCGACCTGCACAAGCTTCTCGAACGCAGCATCCGCCGCGCCAAGCTGCCGCTGGCCTACAGCCAGGGCTATCACCCACAGCCCAAGCTCAACCTGGCGGCTGCTCTGCCCCTTGGGTTCTCGTCCCGTGCAGAGGTGATGGATATCTGGTTGAACGAAGATGTGGGCGATGTTGTATCTGCATTGCAGGCCAACGTCCCACTCGGGCTGACCATTTTACAAGCTGAACGCGTGGACGAGCATGCACCGTCCCTGCAGACGCAGGTCATCGCGGCCGAGTATGAAGTTGAGATAATGGAGGCAGAATACGGGGCCGGATTGACCGAGCGGATTGCCTCCATTTTAGAATCCGAATCCATCCCCCGGGTACGTCGCAACAAGCAGTATGACCTGCGTCCACTAATAGAAGATTTGACAATCAGCGACGATGGCTATATCTTTATGCTCCTGACTGCCCGCGAAAGCGCGACCGGTCGCCCGGAAGAAGTGCTGGCTGCCCTCGAAATTCCCCTGGAAGTAACCCGAATCGAACGTACCCGTTTGATTTTTGAGGGTTAAAATAAAGGACACCAACCTGCGGAGATTATCATGCCATTACTTGTTTCTATTTTCTTTGGTTTTGTACCCATGTTCTTATTTGCCGGGTTCATCAACTGGCTTGACCGCTATGAGAAAGAACCCAAAGCCCTGCTGGGGGCGGCCTTTACCTGGGGCGTGCTGATTGCTGGCGGTGGCGCGTACATCATTAACACCGTGCTTGGACTGGGTGTCTATATCGTCACCGGCTCGGAGGGCGCCACCGACTTCGCCACCGCATCCATTATTGCTCCGATCGTGGAGGAAAGCCTGAAAGGACTGGCCGTGCTGGTGGTGTTCTTCCTGTTCCGCAAGGAGTTCGACTCCATCCTGGATGGCATCATCTATGCAGGCATCGCCGCGCTAGGCTTCGCTGCCATCGAGAACGTGCTATACATCTATAACTACGGTTACCAGGAAAGTGGCTGGAGCGGGCTATGGCAATTGGTCTTCATTCGCGTGATCCTGGTCGGCTGGCAGCATCCATTCTATACGGCTTTTACCGGCATCGGACTGGCTATCGCGCGCATGAACCGCAACTTTTTGGTCAAGATCATCGCTGTGCTGGGCGGTTTCGCTACGGCGGTATTCACACACGCTTTCCACAACACCTTCGGCAGCCTGATTGGCGGGATCGAAGGTCTGGCCATTGGCACTTTTGTAGACTGGATAGGCTGGTTCCTTATGCTGATCTTCATCGTCTGGATGATCGTAAACGAGCGCAATATCCTGAAACGTCATCTGCAAGAAGAAGTCAGCAGCGGACTGATTTCCCCCACACAATACCGTACAGCTTTGTCTTTTGCGCAATCCGGCGCGCGGTTCAATGCGCTTACCTCAGGCAATTATTTCGCTACCTCCCGCTTCTACCAGGTATGCGGTGAACTGGCGCACAAGAAGGAACAATTGATAAAAGTTGGCAATGAAAAAGGGAACCTGGCGATCATCGAAAAATTACGCGGCGAGTTGACCCAACTGGCGCCGGTGGCGAAGACATAAAGTCTTATAAGTCTTACATGTCTGATTGGTCTGACAGGTCTCACAAGTTTCGACATGTGAGACCTGTTGACTCTCTGACCTGTCAGACTTAATGGTAAAATCCCCTTCGCATACGCCCCCGTAGCTCAGTGGACAGAGCGTCGGCCTCCGGAGCCGAAGAGGACAGTTCGAGTCTGTCCGGGGGTATTTTGATTCCACGAAACTATCAACATTAGCGCGTTTCAGTAACTTTGCTTATCGTCCGCGGTTTGTCTGCATCGTAGCCTTTTGCCAGGGTCAGGTGATACGAGAACAACTGGGCCGACACAATAGCGACCAGGGGAGACAACCACTCGGGAACTCCAGCAGGGATTTTGAACGGCACCTGCGCTATCGCTAGCGCCTCAGTCGCGTTCGAAATAACGACCAGTTCCGCCAGCAAGTCGGTTTGCAAATGGCGCAGCAACGCCATCATCGAATCGAACACCTTGCCCCTCGGCAAAACCGCCATCACCGGAAAACCGCGCGCCACCATCGCCACCGGGCCATGCTGGAAATCCGCCGAAGAATAGGGTTCAGCCTCCACATAGGTCAATTCCTTGAGCTTGAGCGCCCATTCGAAGGCGGTGGCGTAATTGTAGCCGCGTCCCAACACTACGCATTGCTGCATGTAGCGGTAACGCTGCGCCAGTTGCTCGATGGCTTGGTCTTGTTCCAACGCTTCACTTACCCAGTCGGCTGCTTGCCCTAATTCCTCCCAGCGCGCCGCATCCCCGGCCAGCGCAGCGGACAACATGGCAATAGCCATCAGCTCGGTGGTGTAGGTTTTGGTGGCAGCCACGGCCAGCTCCGGCCCGGCTTCGATATCCAGCACAAAATCAGCGGATCGAGCCAGCGGGGAGTCGGTCTCATTGGTGATCGCCAGCGTCAGGTTGCCCTGCCGCTTTCCCTCTTCCAGCACGCTGACGATGTCGGGCGACTGCCCGGATTGCGAGATGCCCACCACCAGTGCATTTTTCAACTTTGGCGGCTGTTGGTAATATGTGAACAGCGACGGCGTCGCCAGCGCCAGCGGCAGTCCGTTCATCGCACCCCATAGATAGTTGGCGTAACGCCCGGCGTTGTCCGAGGTGCCGCGCGCGGCCAGGAAGGCAAATTCGATATCCCGCGATTGGATCGCCACTGCGACTTGCTCTACATTTTTTCTCTGGGACGAAAGCAGGCGTTCCAGACAGGCGGGTTGTTCTAAAATCTCGGAATGTAAACTCATATTTTCTCACTAGAAGTGCGTCGCACCTTGTTAATCGGGAGTTTTTCAACCTGAATCCAGTCCCATTCAAGCGGATTGGTCTTGGGTTTCAGGTGCGACGCACTTGCTCCCGGTTAGATAATTTTCCTGTGCCCCAGCGGATACAAGTCAGGTATCGAAACCGGCAATTTTCCTTCCAATTTGATCTCGCCAAACAGGGCCTTTGCCAGCGCCCGCATGGACGGTTCCAGAATGCTGTAGGTACAGATGTACGTACCTTCTTCGGGGAAGGCGATTAAATCATAGGGCAGGCGCAGAGCGACAACCACAGATGGAATGCCCAGTTTCAAGGCCTGACGCACAAATTCGGCCTGACCGGGCGAAGCATAAGCGTTCAATGTGCCCAGAATGAGTATATCGTAATCTTGCAAGCGTTGGAGCAGGTCAGTTGCTTCTCCTACTTCGGGCGCGTATGAGATAAGGAATTGATCTACATGAGCGTGATATTCCCGAAAAGCCGCTGCCAGCTTCGGCGTGATGTACGAAGACGTATCTGCCGGGGTCAAGTCGACAGGTTTGGGCACAATCGCTGCCATGCGTTGATCGGGCTTCAGTTGCAGCGGAAGTAAATTCGTGTTGTCGCGCACCAGCGTAATCGAGCGCTCCGCGATCTCCTCGGCCACGGCCTGATGCGCGGCGCAGCCAACCACACTTAGATCCGGCTGGGTTTGCCCTGCCAGCCAGCGTTTGAGGGACAAAATGCGTTCCACAGAGGCAGTGACAGTTTTGGCGTTCAGTTTGCCGCTTCGAGCGGCATGCAATAGGCTTTCATAGACGCGTTGCTGGTCTTCTATATCAGAAGTCAGCAACAGCAAGTCCGCGCCTGCAGCAATGGCCCGGAGCGCACATTCGCCCAGCGCGTCTCCCTGGGGGATGGCCTTCATGTCCATCGCGTCGGTGACGATCACACCGTCGAAACCCAATTCCTCGCGCAAAAGCCCGTACAGGATGCGGCGGGATAGTGTGGCAGGCGGCGCATCCGGGCCGTCGAGCGCGGGCAGGGCCAGGTGGGCGGTCATCACCAGTTTGGCATCCGCGGCAATGGCAGCTCGAAACGGCGGGAATTCCACCTGTTGCAATCTATCCAGGCTGTGTGGCAGGGCTGGGAGTCCGTGATGAGAATCGCCGCTGGTGTCACCATGGCCGGGAAAATGTTTGGCTGTTGCCGCAACACC
>JAFGKO010000355.1 GCA_016928525.1 Anaerolineales bacterium
GAATAAAACCTTCGGGACGGTGCTTGCATGTTATTGCCAATAATGTCTAATAAGAGATATGAAGCGTGTGCCAGGAACGCTGTACTACAAGCAACTGTCAACAGAACAAAGTATCGTTGTTGCTCGTTCGAAAGATACGGTGGAGGTGTGAGAAAATTCCGAATTCTAGAACTCAGATCCATGATAAGGTCTCCTCACGATTTGGAATAGGTGTTGGTTGTAATCTATGGCGCATCGTTCAATTATCTTTACCGCACGGGCTATTCCATTTTCTGCCCGGATTCTTTCGCCGAAGGCAGCGGCACGAACACGTAGCGCTGAATCGGTCACGGCGGTGTGGATAGCTTGTGCCAACTTTTCGGCCGTAAGCCTTCTGTGGTCAGCCAGACGGAGTCCAGTGCCGAGTTTAACCACGCGATCCGCCCAAGCATGTTGATCCAGCAGAAAAGGAGTGATGAGGCTCGGCACCCCGGCGCGCAAACCCGCAGCAGTGGTGCCGGCACCCCCGTGATGCACGACCGCCGCCATGCGTGGAAACAGCCAACTGTGTGGCACATCGTTCGCATAGAATACGCTCGCAGAGGTGGGCAGGCGAGTCACTGCGCCCCATCCCGTCAAGAGTACTCCCCGTTGCCCAGTGAGTTCCAAGGCACGCAAAACCAGACGAGTCTGACGTTCCGGGTCTTTATTGCTCATACTACCAAAGCCAACATATATCGGTGGAGGGCCGTTCTCCAGAAAGCGTAGCAACTCTGCGGACGGTTGCCAATTCGGTTGAGCGTCCAGAAACCAATAGCCTGTAACGTGGAGATTATCTGCCCAATCTGGCGGCTTGGGCAGCACCTGGGGACTGTAGCCATACAGCCACGGCGTGCCATAGTCACCGAGGGTGTCGATCATCTCGCGCATCGAGTGCCAGGGGGGCAGCCCAAGGCATGTGGTGCGCCAATGGTTGAGCAGTCCGCCAATGAAGAACCATCCCAGGCGCATATACAGCGTATGCGTAAGGTAGTTGTAACCGCCGCCTAACGAAAAGCGAAACGGCAACATGAATATTGGAAAAGCGCGGGTGGGTGGAAACAGCGGCTGCAAAGACACCACAGCCAGCGGGATGTCGCGCTGGCTAGCAATGTCCACACCGATACTTGCGATGGAACTCAGTACCAGAAACTCTGCATCTTGTGCCGCCTGCCAACAATCATCCATCACCCCCGCCAAATACGTTTCAAACCCAGAACGAAAATCCCGCAATACGCGTACCAAATTGCGGGATTTTAGCGCATCCTGTTGCTCTGGCTTTTGCATAAACTCTTGCAAACTAAAGCGCAATGGATGCACGTTTATACCATACGACCGGATCCACTCAGCGACATTGTGCGAAGCCGAAGCTACCAGTGTTACATTGTGCCCTGCTTGTTGCAAGCCCACTGCCAACGCCACGTATGGTTGGGTATCGCCACGAGAGCCGAATGTGCAGATAGTAATCTTCATAGCCACTTCCAAAAGAAAGCCGCCGAACGGCTCGCGTACGCCCCGCGTGCTCTCCGCGGGGTACCCGCGGCTGGAGGGACGAGACTCGCCTACGAAACGGACTAAACCCACAGCCACGAAAAAGGCCAATTTGGCGGTGTGAATCCAGCCGCCTGTCCCGCGCTCTTTGCGGGGTCCGCGTGCACGCACTGTTGGGCAGCTTTCTACAAAGGAAAGACAATCTGTTATGCAAAGTATTTCTAACTCTCCTATTTGCAGACAATAATTTCTGTGAGAATACCATAATATGAAGATGGATCATTCTCAACAAAACGAAATGCTACTTCTTTGTGTGCTTCAAAATAAAGATTTCCTAACCGAAACTCGCCAGTCTTTTTAGTTGGGTATGTTTTCCAATGTTTTTCAAACCATGCTTCGACTGTAAAAGACTTGTCACTTGATTTGTAGATTGCAGAATAACTTACCTGAGGGGAATAGGTCTGTGCGCACGAAGTTATCCTGGCAGATTTAGGTGGATAAAACTCAACTAGTCTTGAGCCAGGAAATTTATCAACTTCTATAACTGCATAATATCCGAATGCAAATAAGATGAAAAGGAACGAACAAAACAACAATATCCCTTTTGTGTGGTGGTGTAGCTTCCTCAGAAAGTGATTACTATATTGGTTGCTTGTTGTCATTCGGATCATAAATCAATTTTGCACGTAAAAGCTGCCCAACTATTACTTAAGCAAACTGTATTTGCATAAGCGCCCAATTTGGTAATAACATGCGACTCAACTTCGCTCAATCACCTTTTTTATTTTACAAAAACCAAAGCACACAGATTCTTGAATTAAACTACTACCTGTGTTTTTCTTCACTCTAATTCAACTCTCCTTCGCCCTCTCCAAATTCAACGCCAGCAGCCGTTCCAAGATCTCCTCATCTGATAAATCAGACGGCCAGCCATAGGCTGCGAAGACGGCTTCATCCAGTTTCTTGTGCGCCAGCTCCAGCCAGGTAGGACGGGCGTTGTACAGGTTCGTCAGCGTGCGCTTTGGCCCACCCCCACCCGGCCTACGGCCACCCTCCCCCAAATACGACGATGTAGATGCTGAATCTGCATTCAAAGTTTGAGTCGTCGTTTTTGGGGGAGGGCCGGGGAGGGGGTCAGGGCCCAGCCATCTCTCCCGCTGCTCGACCAGTTCCTGCGCAGCCCCCGCGATGGCTCTCACGCGCGGATCACCCAGCGGCTCCGCGCCCGGCGGCCAGGGGAAGGGGAAGGTTTCGAAACAAGTTGACGGAGTGTACGCAGGATCATTCCCAACACCATGTCTCGATGAATTAGCAAGTGACCAGACTTCATGAACCCGCGAGTGAAGCAATCCAAAAAAGTAATTATCATTTCGTGCGATTACTATTAATTTGTTTGAACATAGAGTAGAACCTGGGAGCCAAACAAAAATTCGATGTTTGGCGACTCGAACTGTTGCAATGTATCTATCTAATTTGGCAACAGCCCTTCTCATTGCGGGCTGGGGGTCAGCATGAATCCACCAACGCTCACGGCGAGATGCCCTTGGATTTTTCACTCGTTCTGGATAAACATTCTTCCTGATATATTCGAATGGCGTTTCATATCCAGCTGCCTCGTCTACTGGCATGGAATCGCCGAAATCTATAACCCATTCGTCAGAGGTTTTCCGCAGTACGTCAGACCCTGTAACATATGGTCGCAGAACATCAGAATTTGTTTTTCCGTTCGGATTAGATAAGGCTAGCCACTTTTCAGCCGTGTTTCTTGGAATTTGAAAACTTCCACCAATCATTGATCCTTGAAAACTTAAATTTTTGTTTTCGTTCAATGAGTTAGCAATAGTTAAATCAGCATTTGCGGTTAAGTCTGCATTAATTTTTGAAACTGAGTTGCCATCAAGAACCTTGATATTTTCTGTTCCATCATCAAATCCAATCATGGAAACTCGTACTGCTGCACCGTCTAAAATCCATGGGCGATCTGACCATGCTAGAAAGATTGACCCATCTTTTGCAATTTTGTCAACGACATTACGATTGATTGCAGAACGTATTGATTGAGTGGCAAGCAAGCCAGCCCGCTTTGTTTTTCCATTTGCGATTTGTTGCCAAGTTCGTTCAAACCAATATGCTACAAGGTCGGCTGTTTTATCAACGCGTCCTTCGTAAAGACTCCATAAATCTTCAACGTACTTATCTCCCAACTCACGTCGTAATTTGCTTCCACCCAAAAACGGCGGGTTGCCGACGATCACGTCCGCTGCGGGCCATTCCGGCTCATAGACTTCCGAAGTCTTTGCGGAGCACCCCCGTAGTGAAGGTGGAGGGGGCGAGACTTCGGAAGTCTGGTAACCAAGAATCGCATCCATGTGCAAAATATTCTTGACCTGCTTGAGGATCGGCTCGGCGGGCTGGCCATAGCCGTTATCGCGCAGCCACTGGATGTAACCGATCTGGATGGTCATCTGCGCCAGTTCGTAGGCGTACTCGTTGGTCTCGATGCCGTACAACTGCGCCGGCGTGACCGTGACGAAGAAACGTCCCGCGCCTAATTCATCCGAGAAGTTGATGACTTCGTTTTGTAAATCGAGCAAGAGCCGCAAGGCCACATACAGGAAGTTGCCGCTGCCGCAGGCCGGATCCAGGACTTTGAGCGCCGCGATCTTGTCGGCGAAGGCGCGCAATTTCGCGCCGATCTTCTCGATGACGGAGGCCCGCTTCTTGCCGGACGAAGCGTCTGCTTCCGTTTTCAACCTTCGACATTCAACTTGCAACTCTTCCCATTCCCGCCGCAGCGGAGCCATTAATACGGGTTCGACGATCAGCAGGATGTCTTCTTCGCCCGTATAATGCGCGCCCAATTGGGAACGTTTGCTCGGGTCGAGCCCGCGCTCGAACAGCGTCCCGAAGATGGACGGCTTGATCGCGCCCCAGTCCAACGCGTCGATCTCAGCGATGATGTCCATGTCGGCCCCGTCCAGCGGCAGCACACGGTCATCATCGAACAGGCCGCCGTTGAAATATTTGATCTTGTCCGCGCCAAAGAAGCCGCCCGTGTTCATCGCGCGGAAGAGCTGCCTGAGCACTTCGGCGAAATCCTTCGAGTTGCGGCGCGTCTGTTCCAGCAAACGCGGGAACAGTTTTTCGGGCAACAGCCCGATGTCTTCCGCAAACAGGCAGAACAACAGCCGGATCAGGAAATGCGCGATCTCCTGCGGGTCATCCCCGTACCTGCGTAGGTTCTCGGCCAGCCTGGAGAATTGCGCCGCGGCTTCCCGGGTGACGCTTTCGACCGTCTCATGCGGTTTGAGTCGCTCGGGATTGAAAAAGACCGTCTTGAGAACCTCGAGGCTCTCCGGGGCGAGCATATCCTCCAAGGTGATGACAAACGTCCGCGTGGGGAGATTGGTGTAATTCGTGCGGATGATGATGTTGTTTATATCGGAAACAACCAAAAGGGGCGGATTGCGAAGCGCATCCCGATAACTGAGAAGCTGGTTATAAGCCTTATCCAGATCCGCATCCTTGCCTTTGTACTCCCACCCGAAATAATCCAGTTTGGCAACATCTGCCCAACCCTGTCCGCCGCTGGTCTTGGCCGTGCCCATCTCAAAAGCAAAGCGCATGCCGGTCGGGTCAGCTTCGTTCGGCGTTTGATGGCCGACCAAATGGCACAGGTCGATGAAATGCTCCTGGTAAGTTTGCTTCTCGCGTGAAGTCACGCGCTTCCACTTGCTGACAAAATCCTGCGGCGTAAAGGTCATAAGGGGGTCCCCATGAGAACGGTTGCGGTTGTCGATAGACCAAGTATACAAGAAACCCCCATTTAGGCAATATGGAAATCGTTGCGAACTAGACCTGACAGGTCTCCGAGACCTGTCAGGTCTCTACTTCGCTTGTATCTGGGTCTGAAAGTAAAAGTAGGCTGACAGCAAGATGACAGCCACCCTTGAACAGGCGACTGTCACCTGATGCCTGCTCTATTCGCCAAACGACTTCTGTTCGCTCCTCGTTCCCGGCAGGTCATCCTCTATCCATCCTCTATCCTACCTCTATCACACCTATATCGATCTGATAGGTGTGATGTACATCCTATGTGAATGTAAGAATTTACAGGATGTTGTCTGGCTTCAACTCCCTGGGCAGCCTGCAATTATCCCCGTCTTGGCTGAATTAACAAGAGCCCAGCCTGGCAGATTTGGTAGGAGAGCCGGAAATTAACAAGACTGTTACAGAGTGCTGCGTAAATATCTGAACTGAAATCCTGGTTTTTGAAGACAATTTGTTAGATTCAAGTTCGGATAATTATGCAAGAAGCAGTAATTCAAGCCTGGTTTTATCAGGTGACTGTCACTTCTATCTCATCCCTCATATCCGTTCAGCCAGCGCCATCGACCAGAACATGCTCGAAGACCGGCGGGTTTTCTTCATAATACCGGATGTAATTCTCCCAATCGCGCAGCTTGGCCAGGTCGCGGGCGTCGCCGCGCTTTGCGAGTCGCTCTTTGCGCGTTTCTGGGGGGCAGTGGACGTAGTGTACTTCCACCGGGCAACCCAGGGCTTGAGAAAGACGCAACGGCCAGTCCGGTTCGCGCAGTTCCTTCGTAAAGGGCCCCACGACCACGGCGTCCTGGAAGGGCAGGTTTTCGCGGGCGATGTCGAACAGCGTCGCGTAGATCGGCTCGCGAAAGGTTTGTTTGAAGTATTCCGAATCGCGGTCGTCCGGGTCGTGTCCCGCTTCGCGCAGCGCAAGGCGCACCAGCCGCTCGGTGACCGTGTCGATGTCCAGCAGGGCCGCGCCTCGGGCGGAGGCGAGTCGCTTCGCGTAGGTCGATTTGCCCGCCCCCGGCCCCCCGCAGACGATGTAGGTAGTATGCATGGCGTCCATTTTAACTTGTTTAGAACGTCCCGAAGGTTTCCTGGAATCCGTGACATCTTCCGGCAAAAAACTTCGGGACGCTTTCACAAAGTGAGAGTAAGAAGAAAATCCGTTCAGTCCGCGATTTCCGCGTCCAAAAAATAAAATGTAGGATAATCAGTAGATCACGAAATGGCTGGAAGAGGCCCGAAAATAGGGGAGCGGGCGTACGCCCACTCCCCTATTTTCGGGTATTCTCTCTTTTCGTGAAGTACTGATAATATTGATAAGGAAGGCTTGTTATGAAGAATTTACTACTCATGCGCCACGCAAAATCCAGTTGGAACGATGCCGCTTTGTCCGACCACCAGCGCCCGCTCAATAAGCGCGGGAAACACGATGCGCCCCGCATGGGGAAACACTTGAAAGATCAGGGGATAGTCCTGGATGCTATTTTGTGTTCGACAGCGGTACGCGCCAGGGAGACGGCGGCAGGCTTCTTACAGGAATATACCTTCGAGGGCGATCTGGTCTACCTCGACGACCTGTATCACGCCGGCCCAGAGATGATCATTGCCCATCTGACGCAATTACCGGATAGCGTTGACACTGCCATGGTCATTGCTCACAACCCGGGGCTGGAAGACGTTCTTGAAACGGTCTGTAACGAATATGAACACATGTCAACAGCCAGTATAGCGCACATAAAATATTCCATTGAACAGTGGGTTGAATTGCGCAAGGCGACAAGCGGGGAACTCCTCCACCTGTGGAAACCGCGAGAGCTATAAGGGTTTATACGGATGATCAGTAGATCACGAAATGGCTGAAAGAGGCCTGAAAATAGGGGAGCGGGCGTACGCCCGCTCCCCTATTTTCAGGTATTCTCTCTCTTTTCGTGAAGTACTGATGAAATATAAAAGCCTGCGCAAACGGCAGGCTTTTGTTGATGATAGTGGGGCTTTTTCACCCGGTCTTGTAATTGACTTTTGTCAGCCGGAAAGCCATCTTCGCGATCTCGATCCCTGAGACGACGATGACGATCAATAGGATGAGTGGAACCATGGGGGTGAAAACGCGCACCAGCGTTTCGGCTGTCTCGATGCCGATCGGCGACCCGGCAAAGGCTCCGGCGTCGAGTTTCAGCAGGGACGGGCCACGCAGCAGCATAACCGCGATGGCGATGTTCGCCGCTTCCAGCACGATCTTCGCGATCCGTGTGCCCACCCCCCAGGCCTGTTTCTGCAGCAGGTAAAGGCTCAGGCTGATTTCCAAACCGCCCACCAGGGTGATCCAGGGCAGTACCCGGAAGAAAGCCTCGGACAGGACCGGGACCGAAACCCACTGGCCATCCACTGTGAAGTTGAAGCCGATGATCTGGGGGTAGAAGTTGAAGATGACCAGCGCCGCGGCGATGAAGATGATCTCGAAGATCAACTCGGCCGGTTTGACCTGGTCGATGTCAGGTTCTTTCAGCAGCGAGGCGGGATCCCACTCCTGCTCTTCTTGCAGGCCGAATTCAGAAGCTGGCACGGTGCGTTCCAGGATGGCGAAGACCAGGGTGACATTGCCGAAGGCTGCCACCAGCGCGCTGACCAGCCCGGCGCCGAAATCGACCAATTTCTGCAGCAGTTCGGGGGAAGTCATATTCGAGCCGATCAACGAGACAAGCGTTGCAATTGTCAGACCCAGTGTCACAGCGAAGAAGACGATCTTCAGCACCAGCATGTAAGTGGGGAACATGCGCGGGCCGATCAGGTACGGATGGGTCTGGTAGCTGGCAGCGACTTTCCGGGGTGCGCCATACTCTTGCAATAGTTCCGTTGCCAGCGCCTCATCCGCCGGGTGGCCGGTCTGCTGGCTGCGGTCCTCGAGCATATCCTCCAGCGTGGAGCGCAGCTCTTTCTCGATGTCGAGCCGGTTCTTGCGCGGCAAGTGCTTGCCGACTTCAGTTACGTAGCGATCAATAAGGTTCATTTTTTCTCCTGATTATTGTTATTGCAATCTGCGATGGTTGAGTAGCCGTCCTGAGCCTGTCGAAGGGCGGCGTATCGAAACCTGAGCAGTGAAGCAATCTTATCTTTTTATGATATTGCCGGGCCGGGTTTCGATACGCCCTTCGACGGTCGCTCAGGGCTACTCAACCCTCGGGGTTACTTCAACATCCTCTCCATCATAGAGACGATCCTGTTCCATTCTTCCTTGAGCCGGGGCAGCATTGTCTGCCCTTCAGGGCTGATGACATAATAGCGGCGCGGGCGCGAGCCTGCAGTGTTCCAGTCCGAGTTTAGCAGGCCTTGCGATTCGAGCCTGCGCAGCAGGGGGTAGAGCGTGCCCTGGTCGAGTTCTAGTCCCTGGTCGGAGAGCAGCTTCAACAACGAATAACCGTATTGCTCCTCGGACAGTTGGCTCAACACCGCCAGCACGATCATGCCGCGTCGCAGTTCGTTGAGTGTGTTTTCATACATTTCATTGGTTGACATACTTTATCCTTTTCTACATTATACTGTGCAATACATAGTATGTCAAGGGAAATAGTGCTGCTTGTGACGCGACGCTCTCTGAAAGAAGTCCGAAAAAAGGGATGACGGCGCGCATACGCGCGCCGTCATCCCTTTTTTCGGATATTTTTGTTATGAAAGTATTTCAACGAAATCGACTACAAATAAGCAAGGACTCCGCGCAGAAGGGTTTGCGACTGTTTGAAGCGCCCGTACCACAGCGCAGGGAGATAGAGGATTGCCAATCCTGCGAACCAGTAAAGGTACATGACCGGAAGACTTGTGCCGAACGGTTCGAAAGTGCGTCCCATGAGCATGTATAAGTATAGATGTAAGACGTAGACGAACAGCGGCGCGCTTCCGAACGCGACCAGCGGCCTGCTGGCCGTTTCGACGAATTTACCTGCCTTCGAAAACCCCCACAAGGCGATCAGGCTGACCCCCATCGTAAGGAATGTGAAGGTCAGGCTGGGCGGGTACTTGACCACGTTCAGGAAATCGATCCAGGTATCCCCCGCGCGCGGACGGATGTTCCCGAAGCCGTCTGTGTAGCGGACGATGGCGAACAAGACCAACAAAGCGATGCCCAGCCAGAGTCCTTTTTGGTAGGCCTTTTTCTCGTCCGCCAGCAGCCAGCGCCCGAATAACATCCCGAAGACGACCAGTTCCAGCCAGGGTAATACCGGGAAATTCGACCAGAACTCCCCATCGCCGCCGCAGCGCATCAGGATCAGATTCCAGGGCTCATTGTCGAGCGCGCCCCACATCTCCGGGTTGGGATGCAGCCATTCGCTTCCGAGCAGCAGGCCCAGGGTCAGGATGAGAAGCGAGCTGGGGTTCAGTTGAAATAAAAAGCTGCCGAGGATCATAGTCCCGCCCAAGGCAATCAGCACGCCGATGTACGTCTCAGGGAAGAAGCCCGGGCCCTCTTTCCAGATCGGATTGACTATCAGCAATTGCAGCGCGGTCAAGACAATCCCGCGTAACCAGAAATGACTTCTGATATGCCACATACTCCAGCCCTGCCTCCAGCGGGATTCGGCAAAGAGCAACATGCCGACGCCCATCAGGAAGAAAAAGCCCGGCGCGCTGAAATGCGTCACCAGGCGGGTCAGGAAGGGTAGAGCGGAGTCGTAGGCAGGGAATGGGCCGCCCCAGTACTCGCCGGGTGAATGCTGCTGGGCGATGAAGTAATTGGCGTGGTCGAGCGCCATGAAGACGATGATCAGCCCGCGCAGGGCGTCGAGGGGGTAGATGCGTTGGGTCAGGGTTTGCTTCAAATCCGGGTCATTTCTCGTTTCGGCTGCGTTTGAACTGCATCCGGCTCGCAGTGGAACTGCTCGCCAACCAATATTAGTTCGGAGTAAGGCTACAACCTACTCCTCCGGCGTGTAGTATGGCAGGTAATCCTCCCGTACCGGCGAAAAGACTTCCACCACAACCGATTCCTCGAGCGCAGTAGCGCCATGCTCGACGTCCCCGGCAATGTTCCAGCTATCGCCGACCTTGGCAATACGGTGTTCGCCGTCCACCAGAAAGTCCATATGGCCGGAGACCAGATAGCCGGTCTGCTCGTGCGGGTGCTTGTGCGGTGGGATGATCGCACCTTTTTCCAGCTTGACTTCGGTTAAAAGGGTTTGCGCTCCATATACCATTGCCTTGAGATGCACACCTTTGACGAGTTCCGTGTGCTTGCCGACGTTGGATTTCTTGAACATGGCATCCTCCTTAATGTTTTGGAGTGTGGACTTAAGTCCGCAGAAAATTGCAGACTAAAGTCTGCGCTCCGCCTTATGAAGTTTTATTGGATACTTCCTCGATCAATTGTAGCATTCGTTCGTAGTGCGAACCCTTCCAGTACACCTGGTCGCAGGCCGGGCAGAATTTGAATTCATCATAGTATTTTTTCGTCAGCGGTTCCAGTTTCTCCAGAACCATTTCTTTTTCGACCGGCTCCAGCAGGTGGTTACAGTTCATACAGCGTTGAAACGGTCTGACCCATTTCACCAATCTATATCTTTGGATGACTTCGTATAGCTGTTCTGTTGAATTCAGGCTGCGCAGCAGGTATCCCTGGCTGATGACTTTGTGCATCAGCAGCAGGCGATCGCGGGTCAGCAGGATGTGTCTATCTTCGACGCTGATGCGCACCAGTTCATCATCTTCGTAGGCGTTATCGTACAGGCAGTCCAGGCCGAGCATGCGCAGGTGGGAAGCCAGCCGTCCCAGGTGACCATCGAGCACGAAACGCGGCTCGTCCGTCAAATCAGCAGGCGCAACAGGCCGGACCTCGATCCTGTCACCGCCTTGTGTGATGTAATCCAGCCCGATTTCTCTTCCGTCCGCGTACAACGCTCCAATCTCTGTGTGCGGGATTCCCAGCGATTCGATCAGGTGCTTCACCGATTGCGGACCTTGAAAGCGCAGTTCAACGGGTTTGCCGCGCAGGTCGCGTTTGAGCAGCAGTTGCAAATCCGGGGCGAAGTCGAAGAGGGCGACTTTCATAGGGTAAGTGTATGCCAAAATGATTTAGGAAGCAAATAGTTTTGCCCGAAGGCGCTACTTGATGGGGAATAAGCAGTCTCAACTGTGTTTTGCTACTGCTTGCGTGTTTTCCCGGACTTGCATCTAGCAAATTGTTTTTAGAAACCAGGATACTGGTTTGGGCATTTCCGCGACAATCTGTAGATGTAGGGTGTCTGCTTATCAAACATTGTCTTCGTCCTGACATCATCCTGCCACAGAATCGTGATATGCTTTGAGTGATGATACATCGCATTCTTGTTGTGGACGATGAGCCTGCTGTGAGCGACCTGTTAGCATACAATCTTCGGAAGGCTCATTATGAAGTTATAGTTGCTGCTGATGGACCGGAAGCATTACGGCTGGCGCGTGAAGCATCCCCCAGTTTGATTTTGCTCGACCTGATGATCCCTGATGTGGACGGCCTGGATGTTTGCCGTGAACTGCGCAAGACCAGCGATGTGCCCATCATCATGATCACAGCTCGCGGCGAAGAAATCGACCGCGTGGTCGGTCTCGAATTGGGCGCCGATGACTACGTCACAAAACCTTTCAGCGTGCGTGAATTGATGGCGCGGGTCAAGGCCGTGCTGCGCCGTGTCCAATCCGAAGGTAAAGGGGAAGCGCCGCCCACTCTATTTCACGGCCCCGGCGGCTTACAAATGAATGTTGATGCTCGCACCGTGCTCGTTGGGGAAATAAATCTTGATTTGACCCGTTTAGAATTCGACCTGCTTTACCACCTTTTGTCTAACGCTGGTCGGGTGTTGACTCGCGAACGCTTGCTTGAACAGGTCTGGGGGTATGATTTTGTGGGCGATACCCGCGCCGTTGACAGCGCTGTCAAGCGCTTGCGTGGCAAACTGCGCACGGCTTCTGCCAACGCTGATGCCATCGAAGCTGTGCGCGGACTTGGTTACCGGTTAAACGAATAAATTATGCGTACGCCTGTCCAACTCCGTCTATCGCTAACAACCTTGGTGGTGCTTTTATTCGGCATGGGAATAGCTGCTGTGCTGGCCTGGCTGTCTGTGGAGCAGCTTTACCTTAAAACCCAACGGGAGAACCTGCTCGCCCAGGCCCAACTGACTGCTTCTGCTTTGTACGGCACATCGTTTCCGTCTGCCCCTGCTGAACCTTATTTGCAAACATCCAACGTTCAGCCTGGTATTCACACCCGTCTGCTGGGGGAACAGGGTGCGGTCGTGGTCAATTTACCCATTGCAGCCGATGACTCGCCTGTGCAGGTTCCCCTGGCTGAAAACGCCGCATCGATCTCTCCCCAAAACCTGCTCCAACGCCCCGAAATTGAATCTTCTTTGGAAGGGATACCTGCCACTGCAGTCCGTCGAGTTGTGTCTGCTAACAATCGCCGTGTGCTGTATGCAGCCGCGCCTGTCTTTGCTGCTGGCGGCGACATTATCGGTATCGTCTATCTTGCAACGCCCCTGCCACCAGCTAGCTTGCCGACAAACATTGTCCTGCAATTGGTAGGCGCATTCCTGGTTGCTGTCTTTCTCGCCGGGGCAACTGGAGCATTCCTGTCTTGGCGCATCGCACACCCGCTTGAACAACTTGTCGCCGCGGCCAGAGCCGTTGCAAGTGGAAATTTAGCTCAACATGTCCCAACGGATAGTGACATCCGTGAATTGCACAACCTGGGTGAAGCCTTCAACAACATGACTGCCAACCTGCGACAAGCTGACCAGGCTAAGAACGTCTTCGTTGCTGATGTCACTCACGAATTGCGTACACCGCTGACCGTTATCAACGGTACCATCGAGACGCTTGAAGATGGCGCGATCGATGATCTAGAAGGGCGCGGTCCGTTGCTGAAATCCATGCAGAGTGAAACGAAGCGCTTAATTCGCCTGGTAAACGATCTTCTGGTACTGACCCGCGCCGATGCCGGGGCCTTGAATCTGAAGATAGAATGTGTAGACCTGGTAGAGCTGGTTCGCGCCCGTTGCACCAGCCTGGCTGCGTTAGCGGAACCCCGCCGGGTAGTGCTAACTATCGAGGCGCAGGAGCAGACCAAAGTCTGGGGGGACGCGGATCGACTGATCCAGGTGTTGGATAATTTGCTAGATAATGCTATCCGTCACGCGCCTGATGAGTCTGCTGTCACCGTGATTATCCAGGGAGATGGGCACGAAGTACGGTGTGCGGTCAGCGATCATGGGCCTGGTATCCCGGTGCAACACTTGCCTTTCATTTTTGAGCGTTTCTATCGTGCAGATACTTCCCGCAACCGTCACACTGGTGGATCGGGCCTGGGCCTGGCTATCGTCCGCTCGCTGGTGTTGGCGCAAAGTGGGCGCATCACTGCTGAGAGTGTTGAGGGCCAGGGCACTACGATCACCTTTTGGCTTCCTACCGACGAAAACTGCCTTTCAACTGCCTGAAATTTGACACACTCCTGCCTGGGTGAGGGGATAAGATGATATTAGAAGTTCGTCATTCACAGACAGGAGAATCTCATGAAGCAAACATCCACAGTTCTGAATGCCATTATGGTTTGTACAATGGTTTTGATGATGGTTACGCTTGTCCTCCCCAATGTCAGTGTTAAAGCTGCACCTACTGCTGAGGCCACTTTCGGAACCACCGGAGAGCCTGAATTGGTTTGTGATACAGGTCGTTTGATCCAGGTCAGTGGTACGGCGGTGGTAAATGTGATACCCGACCGGGTATTGATTCAATTAGGTGTGCAGTCTAATGGCACCACACCCCAAAAAGTGGAAGTAGCCAATAGCACTACAATAAACAAAATAATCCGAGCCTTAAAAGTTCTGGGAATTGAAGAGAAAGACATCGTTACAGATTGGTATGTGATCCAGCCACTCTATGATGAATATGATTCTTTATATATCAAGGGTTACCGCATCCACAATATTGTGGCTGTCACACTGCGCGACATCAGCAAAGTCAATAAGGTGATTGGCGCTGCCCTTGATGCCGGAGCCAACCAGGTCGTCGAGGTGGAATTTTATCTCAGCGACCTGCGTAAATATCGCGATCAAGCACGCGATTTGGCGATGAAAGCTGCTAAGGAGAAAGCAAATGACCTGGCTTCTGCAGCCGGGGCGGAGACAGGCTGCGTAATGAACATCAACGAGAATTCGTGGTCGTATTACAACGGTGGCTGGTATGGTCAAAGCCGAGAATTGTGGACGCAAAACGTTGTACAAAATGCGGCTCCCGCAGGTGGCGAATCCGGCGTGCTGACGGATGCGGGGCCAGTTAATCTTGGACAGATCTCTGTCCGTGCTGAGGTGAGTGCCTCGTTTAGTTTGAGGTAGAGATGATAGGGAACAGGATTTGAGTTCGCAGAGCGTAACAAATCGGGGTGCTGCGATGTCCACTACCCAGATAGGATCATGGCGTAGGAGGGGGCAATTTCCAATCGGAGTGAATGAAACTTCGTGCGGCAAAGGTTGGCTTGAATTTCAAAAACGTTCTGGTTTGATAAGTTTCACCTCTTGGCAGAATTTCGTGCTCACAGTCCTGCCAGGAGCGCTACCTGGTAGGCGAGTATTCCAAAACATAACGAGATCATGAGCAGCAATCCTACGCTGAAGCCCGCCCACCGCCAACCAATTTCCTGTTTGATGGCCGCCACCGTCGCAACACATGGAATGAAAGTCATCTGAACAACCAGGAATGCCAGCGCCGCCGCCGGAGACAAGGCACTGGAGACTTGCTTTGCCAGCCCTAGCTCAGACTCTGCACTGTATAAGATACCCAGCACAGCTATGGTATTTTCCTTCGCGATGAAACTAGACAGAAGCGTAACAACCAGCCGCCAGTCAGCCAGGCCCATTGGCCGTCCAAGCGGCTCCAACCAACGTCCCATCCGGGCCAGCAGACTGGTTTGGATATCGCCCGCCGGAAGGTATGCGAGCGCCCAGACAAGAACTGAGACGAACAGGATGATCGTGCCCGCCTTTTTTATAAAAGCCCAGGTATTGTTCCAGACAAACAAACCGATCGTACGAGCGTTGGGCAAGTGGTAGAGCGGCATTTCCATGATGAAGGCAGCGTGTGCCCCTTTGAAGACAACCCGGTTAAGGACAATGCCGGTAAATGCTAAGATGATAATGTTGATTGTGACCAGCCCCCATGTGATGAGCGCGGCCCGTTCACCGAAGAAGGCTGGAGCCAGGAAGGCAATGACAGCCATCCGTGCTGTGCAAGGCACCAAAGGGGTTAACAGGATGGTCAGCAGGCGAGCGCGGCGTTCTTCCACAATCCGCGCGCCCATCACGGCCGGTACATTGCAGCCAAACCCAATGAAGAGCGGCAGGAAAGAACGGCCATGCAGCCCCATCCAATGCATGAACCGGTCCATCACATAGGCCGAGCGTGCCAGATCCCCGACATCTTCCAGTAATCCAAGGATGGCAAAGAAAACCACGAGTACAGGCATGAGCGCCAGCACCATCCCCACGCCGCCGATCAATCCGTCTACCACCAGGCTCATCAGCCAGTGCGGCGCAGAGACCAGAATCCTATGAGCACCTACTGCGAGCCGTGAAATCACTCCTGTGTCCAGCCAACCTACGAACGGCATGGCAACCGTATAAGTGAGCCAGAAAATCAGTCCGAAAATACCCAGTAGCACCATAAGCCCCCAAAATGGATGTGTGGCTACCCGATCCAAGCGATCGGTGAGGGTGATCACTCCCGCTCTCGGTTTCGAAATCGCCGCCCGCACCATCCGCCCAATCCATTCGTAGCGTCCCCCAGCCACATCTAAAAATGCGTCCTCGTGCTGCTTTAACAAAGCATGAATGTATTCCCATTCTTCGGGTGCGGCCTGATGAATAATCTCTGTTCTTTCAGCATCCCCTTCCAGCAGTTTAATGGCAGCCCAGTCTTCTGGGTATGGGGAAGGGGTCTTTCCAGCAATCAAGGAGCGGATTTCATCCAGCACCGGACGATGACTGGGGCGAATCTCCGGGCGGGCGGGTGCGAAGTCGACCGGGTTTTCTGCCAGACGGAGAGCCGCATCTACCAATTCATGCACTCCCTGATTGCGGGAGGCTACCAGAGGAACGACCGGTACTCCCAGCGCCGCTTCCAAAACGTGCGGTTCTATCTCGACTCCCTGCTGCCTGGCAACATCCACCATGTTCAGTCCAAGGACGATCCGCACTGGCAAGATCAAAAGCTCAGCGACTAGATAGAGATTTCGCTCCAATGCGGCAGCATTGACGATGACGATAACCACATCAGGCCGTTCTCGGAGGATAAAATTTCGAGTGATACATTCCTCCTCCGAGTTGGCCGTCAAGCTGTAGGTACCCGGCAAGTCCACCAAGTGGATTGCCTGACCAGCGTGTGTGTATTGTCCGGTTTTCTGCTCGACTGTTTTGCCTGGCCAGTTGCCCACATGCTGGCTCAGACCGGTGAGCATGTTGAAAACAGTGGACTTGCCTACGTTGGGCTGCCCGGCCAGGGCTATGGTGACGAACTTCCGACCTTTGGTTATTTGGGGCTGATTAACCATGCTCCTCTTGTTTCTCGGGCAACACCTCGACCAGCACCTTGAGCGCTTCCCCTCGACCCAAAGCGATGCGCACATCTTTTATCGTGACCAAAACCGGGCCACGACCATAATTCTGAATCGCCGTAACAACGGTTCCTGGCGTAAAGCCTAACGCACTCATTCTGTTGGTGAAATCTTTCCCGCCACGCAACTCACGCACGAGGGCACATCTCTTTGTTGGCAAGTCACTTAACGCTTGAAGACCCTTGTTCTGATCTGCCATTATTTTCTCCGGATTGGAACAATGTTCATTTAAGTTGCATCTGCTGCAATGCCTGCATGACACGCCCCGGTGTATAGGGCAATTCGCGCATCCATACCCCGGTGGCATCGTGAATCGCGCTGGCCATAGCAGGCGCCACTCCATCAATGGAAATCTCAGCGACAGATTTGGCACCGAAAGGCCCGCTCGGCTCCTCGGTCTGGACAAAGATCACATCCATCGCTGGTAACTCTGTGGCCCTGGGAATGTGGTAGTCGCTCAGGCTTGGGTTCAGGGGATTGCCTTCTTTATCGTAGAGCATCTCTTCACTCAACGCAAAGCCGAGGGCTTGAGCCATGCCCCCTTCCACCTGACCGGCGGCGGTGATTGGATTGATCACGCGACCACAATCTACCACCATGAGTAATCGCTCGACTTCTACATGCCCGGTTTCAGTATCCACCACGATTTCGGCGAACTGGGCCGCAGTCGGTGGCGGGCTGACCTGACTGGTATGCGATGCGGTCGCAATGATTTGGTGTTGGTCTTGCTGGTGCAGGCTGCTCAGGGCCACCTCTGCCAGGCTGACGGAACGTCCTTTGGAGGTAACAACTTTTCGATCTTCCAGTGTCAAACTCTTGGGATCATCCATCTCCAACATCAGCGCGGCGTGTTTCAAGATCTGATCCCGGACTTTTAACGCCGCCTTGCGCACTGCTCCGCCGCTGATGTAGGTGGTACTGCTGGCATAAGCGCCTTTGTCGAAGGGGGTGAAATCGGTATCCGAGGAATAGACGATGATATCGTCCAGAGGGATGCCCAGCACCTCGGCAGCCATTTGCGCCAGTATGGTATCGGAGCCGGTGCCCAGGTCGGTTGCACCAATCAATAGATTGAACGAGCCGTCGTCGTTCATCTTCAGCGTGGCTGCAGCCATATCCAACCCAGCAATGCCGCTCCCGTGCATGACCACTGCTATCCCAATGCCCCGGCGAAAACGGCCATCCTGCCCGCGATGCTGCTGGCGCTTGGCGTAAAAATCTGTGGCCTGCAGGCCAATCGCCACGCATTGCTCCAGGGCGCTGCTTTGTAAAATTTGCTCGAAGCCTTCGCGTCCCTCCCCCAGCGCTTTGGAGAGATGCATCGCCTCACCTACTTTAAGCCAGTTGGCTTGCTTGAACTCGATGACATCCAGCCCCAATTTCTCGACAATCTCCTCCATGAGCGTCTCGATGCCAAACTGACACTGCATCGCACCATAGCCGCGGAACGCACCGGCTGGCGGCGTGTTGGTGTACACCACATCGCAGGTGAAGCGGGCGTTGGGCGGATTGTAGAGAGTCAACCCCTTGAATCCACCGACCATGTTGACGGTCAGGCCGTGACAGCCGTAGGCGCCGGTATCACCAATTAAGTACAGGTCAGCAGCAATGACAGATCCATCTTTAACGCCAACCTTATAATGCATAATGTTCGCATGCCGCCTGCGCGAACTGGTGAATTCCTGGGTGCGGGTGTATTCCATGCGCACCGGGTGCCCTGTTTTGAGCGTGAGATGGGCACACAGGTCCTCCAAAATCATTTCTTGCTTATTGCCAAATCCACCTCCAATCCGGGGTTTGATGACCCGGATCTGCTTGACCGGCAGGCCGATCAGCGGCGCGACCATCCGCCGGATATGAAACGGTACCTGCGTGCTGGTGCGGATGACCAGGCGGTGATCTTCGTCCCAGTAAGTGATACAGACGTGCGGCTCCAGGTGGACGTGTTGCTGCTGAGGCGTTCGATAGGTTCCTTCGAAAACGTGCTCGGCTCCGTTAAAAGCCGCCTCAGCATCCCCGACCTGGGCTTCGATATGGTAAACAATATTATGCTCCGGATCGTGTATCCCCTGCGTGTCTGGCTCGTTGTGGATCACTGGCGCGCCTGCTTGCATGGCCTCCTCCATACCCACCACAGCTGGCAACACTTCGTATTCGACCTCGATCCGTTTCAGGGCTTCCTGGGCCAGTTCAGGCGACTCGGCTGCCACCACAGCCACACGGTCGCCGACATGCCGCACCTTGTCGTCGAGGCAAACCTGGTCGTACGGGAGCGGTTGAGGATAACTCTGCCCGCCGGAAGCGTGTTTGATCCGTGGTAGGTCCTCGTGAGTCAGAACGGCATGCACGCCCGGTAGAGCACGTGCCCGGCTGGCGTCAATGCGCTTGATACGCGCATGGGCATACGGACTGGTGAGCAACGCGCCATAGAGCGTCCCTTCCAAACGAAAATCATCGGTGAAGACCGGGCGTCCTTGAACCAATTTTTTCGCATCCACTTTGATTTCCGGTTTTCCAATCACGAAGGTCTGGTCCATCGCTGGCGGCGTGAAAACCAATGGCGGCAGCGGGCCGCGATCTCCATCGCGCCGGTAGAAGGCCTCAGGAAGCTCAACCTGGGATATATCCTTAGGCAGGGTGTACTCCAGGTGTGTCACTGGCTCTACCTGCTCACCGCGCAACATGGTCGCCGCGCGTTGTACAGCCTCGACCGGACGAACATATCCGGTGCAGCGACACATTACACCGTTCAACGCCTTGCGGATTTGGTTCTCCGTCGGGTTGGGCTCTTTGTCTAGAAGCGCTTTGGCCGCCAGAACCTGGGCTGGTGTACAAAAACCGCATTGGATGGCGCCGGTCTCAACGAAGGCACGCTGGATGGGATGCAATTCACCATCCTGGCTCAGTCCTTCAACGGTTGTAATTGATTTACCCTCCACGTCTACCGCTTTGACCATGCAACTGCGAACCGGTTTTCCGTTCAACAGCACAGTGCAGACGCCACAAGTGCCGTCGTCACAACCGGATTTGACACTGAGGTAAGAAGCCTTTCGAAGCGCATCCAATAGGCTTTCATCTTTGCCAACTAACAATTTTCGATTGGTGTTGTTGATGATTAGAGCGATCTCAGTTGTTTTGTTTTTCATGATCTATTCCTCCTCCATTACAGTAATTACTGTGCCGACCCCAGCTCGGACAAACGCCTGTCCGTACTTGCCAGCAAACATGGTGATGGCGCGCTCACCAGTGCAGTGACAGGGAGCGACTTTCTGCACCCCCAGCCGCTTGAAATCGGCGATGATGGCTGAGATTTCAGCCTCGCTCTTGTCGCCAAGATGAAAACCTCCCAGCACCAGATAAACCGGCTCGTTGGTGAGTTCTATTGCCTTTTCGATGATCCGCACAATGCCAGGATGGGCACAGCCGGTAATGATCACCAAGCCATCTTCAGTCCAAATCAATAATGCCTGTTCAGGTATATTCCCTTTGATCTCGCCGGTGGTTAAAATGCCATCTGCTATAACCTGCCCTGGTGTTACTTCGCTCACATGCGTCAACGGCATAACCTGCTTCTTGTATGCATCTGCAAAAGAAGGCAACAGGTACACGGCCGGCCGGACGCCGCTATTCAATAGGACACTCAGCCCGCCGGTATGATCCCCGTGTGCGTGGGAGAGGACAACGGACTGGATGCAAGCCAGATCGATGCCCAAAACATGCATATTTTCCAACAGGATGCGCCCGTCTCCACCCGTATCGAAGAGCAGGGTCTGTCCGCGGTATTCGACCAGGGCCGAGAAGCCCCAGGCAGTCTTCAGGCGCGGGTCGAACGGGTTATTGTCGTAAGCGATTGTCATCTTCAGAACATCGGCCGGGGTTTTCATAGCAGGTGTTTTCCTTTCTACTGGGATAGAAGATACGGTAGGAAGTGGCATGTTTGCCTGGACCGCGGCGGTTGGAGTCTCTTGGCGCATTGGTGTTAATGGAGTAGGAACCATCTGTGTGTGTTTCCCAGGCCAGATTGCAGCACAAGCACACAGTGAAATCCCAATGACAAAGAACGAGAAAGAGCGATACACAATAGCGAGTTTCACAGCAGGCAATTTTCTAATCCAAGCGGAACGGACACTTCATCTGGAAATGAGGACGCTCATGTAGTAGTTACATCCAAATCATGAGCGTCATTGCGTGGATAGAGTTCCCATATGCGGGCCAATTCATCCATTTCACAATGGATTTCCTGATAATGAGCGACCTGTCCCTCTGTGATAATCTGTACGCCACTGCCTTCGATAACATGACCGACGTCGGCAAAGTAGATGCCCATTTCAACCAGACTCTGGGCAGCGGCTTCAACGTGATCGGGTGGAAGCGTGGCAACCAGGGTCCCCGATGAAATCATCTTGATGGGATCAAACTGAAAAGCCTGTGCGAAGCGCGAAACTACAGGATGGATGGGAATATGGCTGGCATCTACTTGTAATCCAACCTCTGACCGCTGTGCGATCTCCAAAAGGGTTTCCAACAGTCCACCGCGTGTCACGTCGTGCATCGCTGTGGTGCCTTGTTCTGCCAAGGCAAGCGCTTCGGGGATGACACTCACATCCGTCATGAAACGGCGGGCTTTAACCAAATCCCTCTTGCCCAGTCCTAAACTTTGCGCTACATCGACAAAGTCATACGCCAGGATAGCCGTCCCTTCAAGTGCGATGCCTTTGGTGACGAAGATGTGATCCCCAACGCGGGCGCCTTTGGTGCAGACAGGTTCCCGGCCAGATAAGGTCCCCAGCGCCGTGACTGCTACCAGGGGTTTGGATAAGTTTGAAGAATATCCGGTATGCCCCCCGATAATGGAAACCTTAATCTCATTTGCTGCGCGACCAACATCGCGCATGATCTCCTCGAGGAGTTGTTCATCTGCTTTGCCGGGCACCAAGATCAACAGCAAAATCCAGCGTGGCGTTGCGCCGCTAGTAGCAATATCGTTGCAGGTAACGTGTACGGCCAGCCAGCCGATGTTCTTGACCGCCCCGACAATCGGATCCAAGTGCGAGACTAGAATATCATCCCCAACCCGTGTAAGCGCCGCATCCTCGCCAAAAACTGCTCCCAACAACACGTCGGGATCGTGAGACTCCATGAAGGGGTACACACATTTGTTCAAAACAGCCAGGGAGAATTTTGACATGCCGCCTCCTTGTATAACCATCAATCGCAGCGCCTATCTTTCCCGATCCGCAAACTATAAGTACATTCATTGCAAGATTCTTTTATTACTTCTCATGTGAATTCCGGCTATCGGTTGGCCACAGGCCGGACAACGATCATTTACCATTCGATTGAAAATTACATCGAAGTTGTGTCGACGGATCAGTGCGCGACCACAACTCGGACAAAAGGTGTCATTCCCCTCTCCCGGTATATTGCCGACGTAAACGTATTGCAGTCCTTCCTCACGCCCGATTTGTTGTGCAAGTTGCAGCGTTGCTAATGGTGTGGGTGGCACATCTCTCATCTTATAAGCGGGGAAAAATCGACTGATATGCCAGGGAGTCTCTGGTCCCAATTCTTGGGCCACAAATTGAGCTGCATCCCGTAATTCAGCAGGGTCGTCATTGATGCCAGGAATCACCAGGGTGGTTACCTCAAGCCAAATCCCCTGTTGTTTCATGAATTTCATGTTATCCAGGATAGGTTGCAGACCGGCACCTACATAGCGATGATAGGTTTTTTCTCTAAAAGCCTTCAGATCTACATTGGCAGCGTCCAGATATGGGTGGAACATCTCCAGCATCTCCTGGCTCATATAGCCATTGGTTACAAAGATGTTGGCTAGGCCAGCCTGGTGGGCCAGCCGGGCTGTATCGTAGGCATACTCAAAGAAGATGGTTGGCTCGGTGTATGTGTATGCGATGCTGCGGCTGCCGGTTTCCAATGCGTCGGCAACAATCTGTTCTGGGGATGCTTCCCGACCGGTGATCAGGTTTCGCTCTCGCGGCATCTGTGAAATCTGCCAGTTCTGGCACCATTGGCAGCGGAAATTACAACCTGGTGTCGCTACGGAGTAGGCCAGGGAGCCTGGATAGAAATGATAAAGAGGTTTCTTTTCTACCGGGTCTACATTCTGGCTGATGGTGTTCCCATAGACCAAGGTATATAGGATTCCATCTGTATTTTTCCGTACACGGCAAACGCCCAATTTGCCATCTGGAATCACGCAATGGTGCGCGCATAAATTACAACGTACGCGATTTTGCGTGAGCCTGTCGTAAAGCAGAGCCTCCCTGACGTACTTATTCTTTAATAAGCCATCGTGTTCTCTCACTTTGCATCTCCCAATTTTTGAAAGCCCATTAACTGACAGATCGGGTCAGTGCGTCAGTTAGCAATCCCTTGAAACGGTCAAGGGTGATCGAGTGAAATTCCACTTCCAAGCCTGTCCAATCGAACAATTCCAAAATCTGTTCAGCGTGTTGCGTCATATACTCCTCCTCAAGACTCAGACCATCCAGGACAATGATCTTGTCGTAATATCCCGGGAAGTTAGCATTTGCATCGGCATCGTCCCAATTAAAATATCTCTTGTAGATCGTTTTCCAACTTCTTAGCCAGCCCGGTGTAAACCAGAGAATTTTGTCCTGCCTGCCGGCGCTGATGCGTTGACGGTCCTCAAAGCCAGCCAACATATCGTAACCATAGTCCCCTTGTACCCTGATGAGCCCCTGTCCTGTCGCCTGCAAAATTGAATCTACTCGCTTTAGCGGCTCATCGGTGCTGACATGGCACTTCTTCCCGTAAACAATGATAATTTCATTGTCAGAACACCATTCCCGGGCTTGTTCCAGTTTCTTGAGAAGATGTTCCTCCAGCCTTTCCGGAAGGGCATGTAGACCCGGCGGCGTGAAGAGGAGCCGGCGTGGACTCAGAAAACCGGTTTCCATCAGTTGGGTAATCTCTGGGTATAGCATCCCACAAGATATGAGACAACGGTTTTCGAAACCAGAACGTGTCATTCCAGTCATCATTCTCTCCCTTCTACAAATCTTGCTTTTCGGGTCTTGTTGTTGCCATTGAAGCTCCCTGTTTTCAAACCGGTTTCAAGTCAAGCACCGGGGTGCCATCGAGAGCATCCAGGCCGTGCACGGTCAGAATGTTCCCTTCAATGGCTACCAACTCGACTTCGGTGACTCCTATGGGATTCGGACGATTGGGGCTGTGCAGTGCAAAGACGCCGCGTTTCGGACGACTCCGATCGCCGCGCGGATGTTGGAGTAGATCGTAACCGTCGGCGCGGTGGAAAACAAAGACAACCAGCAAAGGCATGCCTGGTTCCAGTCCAGTTAAGCCCGCCAAAAGATCAGGAGCAAGCACAATGCGTGAGGGCGAGGCGCTCAACGTATCCGGTTTGATCGGTACCGGGAACTCATTCTCCACATACCCAATCGCCTGAAATTGAAAGGTCTCCGCCTCACTCTTCTTTTGCAATTCCCTTGTTAGTTCTTCCTCCAGCGTGTCCAGTTGCGCCATCATCGCAGGCGGGACGGAATGAGCCGGCCAGCGCTGCTTGAGTTCCTTAATTTGCTCCTTGAGTTCTGCTATTCTATCTTTGCTCATCATCATCGCCTTCATTACATTAGATTTTTAACCCGACTTCGAACCCCTCCCAAATGGCTTCCAACGCTTTTCGAGGCTGGAACGCGTCTCCGATAACATGGATTTCCAACTCGCTGAGTTCTAATGCGCCTGCCAAGTCACGATTCGGACGCACACCCACAGCTAGGATTACTGTTTCGATCGGGAAGCCGATTATTTTGTCATCCTTTTGGGCTATCGCTTCATTTTTTGTCAGCTCGGTGATCTTGGTGCGAGTATAGATTGTCACACCTTGATTTTTGAGCCGCCCAAGAAGCATGGCTTTGGCGAGAGTATCCATATCAGCCCCCACCTCGGAGAGCATTTCTACCAATGTCACCTGCTTTCCCTGGCCAGCAAGAAAATCGGCGACCTCCAGCCCAACCAGCCCGCCGCCAATCACAAAGGCGTTTGGTGTCTCCACTTGCGCCACGCCATCCAGCAAGTCTGCCGCCAAGAGCCAACGCGTCTTCTCCAGGCCGGGGAAAGGGATGTACAGCGGAATGCCGCCTGTGGCAACGATGACGACGTCAGGATGCGCGCTGAGTACTTTTTTGGATGCGATTTTTGTGCTCATGTGAAGTTCAACGCCGGCGCGCCTGGCCATCAAGGCAAGATGACGGATGACATCCAGGAATTCTTCCTTGTGAGGTGCTTGCGCCGCTAAGTGGAATTGTCCTCCCAGGCGATCTTCCTGTTCGTAAAGCGTTACGCGGTGCCCTCGCAGCGCTGCAATGTAGGCCGCCTCCAGCCCCGCCGGGCCGCCACCGATAACCATCACCTCTCGTGATTTTTCAGCGGGAACGATCTTTATTTCAGCCTCACGACCGGTCAAGGGGTTGAACATGCAGTGTGTGCCCTGCCCGGCACGTAATTGGGCCAGACAACCCTGGTGACAGGCTGCACATAATAGAATGGCCTGCTCGTCTCCGGCCTCTGTCTTGCGTACCCAGTCGGGGTCAGCTAGGAACGGGCGGCCCAACCCGATTAGATCTGTCTGTCCGGCTGCTAAAGCCTCCCGTGCCATTGAGGGGGTTCGGATGCGCCCCGCGACAATGACTGGCAGACCGGACGCCGCTCGTATCCGGGCTGCCATGGGAAGGAGATTCGCCTTTGGCGTGCCGGTCGGATACAGGCAGTAGGGCACCGACTCGCACATCGTACCGGACGTGACGCTGATGGCGTTCACTCTAAGCGTTTCAAAGCCACGAGCGATCTCAACGGCATCCTCAATATTCAGACCACCTTCAACGTAATCGTGAGCGTTCAAGCGCACAACGATGGGAAAATCGTCTCCAACCTGCTCGCGCACGGCATCGATCACTTCCTCTCCAAAGCGAAGACGATTTTCGAACGTGCCGCCATATTCATCCTCTCGATGATTGGTATGGGGAGACAGAAACTGGTGGATGAGATAGCCGTGACTGAAAGGAATTTCAAGTGAATCGAAACCCGCTTCTTTTACACGGCGAGCTGCCTCTCCGAAAGCGACAACAACCTCGGCGATTTCGGAGAGACTCAACGGCCGGGGAGTGACCTGATTGGCTGGGCAGAAGACATCAGACGCCGAGACCATCTCATTGGCGGGTATCAGCATTGGATTTGCAGCCCGCCCGGCATGGTTGATGTGCGCCATCATCAGACCCCCTGCCGCATGAACAGCCTCTGCCAGACGTCGCAATCCAGGCACTGCCGCGTCAGTGTGGATTCCTAACTGGGTGGGGAGTTCCCGGCCGTTGGCTTGCACATACATTGGTTCGGTTGCCATCAATCCTGCTCCCCCCTGGGAGCGACGGGCGTAAAACGCAATATGCTGCTTGGTGATCTCCGTGCCATACCCCAGTTTGACCGTAGTCATGACCACACGATTGGGTAGGGTCAGGCTTCCTAGTTGAAATGGTTGTAGCAATTTTTCCGTCATCGTGGTTTCTTTCCTTGTGGACTCTCTGTCGTCCTGTCTCGGACTAGCAGCCGGGGGGTGCGTATAGAAGTCTTACGAACATCACATCAAATGCACTGCGCCTTTAGGACAGGCTTGCATACATAACGAACAGCCCAAACACATAGAAGCTTTGACTTCTGGCATATCGTATGGCGCTTCCTGAGTGAGGACTTTCCTTTCACACATTAGCGCCGCTTGGCAAGTGCCACCCACACATTGTTTTGGTTCACAGGCTTGATAGTCAATGACAACGGTCTTTTTCGGCATGGTCTTCCTCTTGCAGAATTCGAAATAGAACGATTCTTATATCATTGTCATGTATGAATACTACTCTCACGTGGCCTAGACCGCCTTGTGCGCCGCCAGCAGGCGCACGTATCCCAGATAGTATTTGTGAACGCGGAATCCTTTGAAGCCCTGCTCACAAAGGATTGCCTGTAAGTTCCGCCCAATGAAATCGGTCGCGAGTGGGCATTCCAGACCAAAGACAAAACGTACTGGCCAGGGGGAACGTTTAAGATCAAACTCGTTGTAATCCAAAATGAGAAATTCGCCTCCCGGTTTCAGGGCGCGGTAAACGTTCGCAATGACTTTCAGCCGTTCCTCCTGAATTAAGCCGTGCAGCACAAAGGAGATGAAACCCTTGTTGAACTCATCTTGAAAGGACAGCGACTCTTCGATTCGTCGGTTTTCGATGGTGACGCGGGGATGGTTGGCAAAACGGCGTTGTGCCTGTTCCAGCATCTCCGAGCCGATATCCAGCCCTAAAACGCGACCCTCTTCAGAGAGGTATTTATTCATCAGACTGATATTGCGCCCGGTGCCAGAACCCAGATCCAGGATGCTGTCGGCAGGCTGGATCTGCATATCCTTTACCACCTGGCGAATGAAGAAGGGATAGGTGCCACCAGTAATCAGGTTCATGAATAAATCGTAGTGGCGGGCTTCAAAACCGGTCACCTCCACTTTTGAATCGGAGCGGGTGTAGTTCATTTCTTTATCCTTGCGTTTTCTTTTCCTGATGACTTTCCTGCTTTTCGGGTCTAGGCAATGGGCAGGCATTGGAAAAAGTCACAACCATTACTACGCGGCTCTCTTTGGCGGCGCGTTGAAAGGTTTCCTGCAAAGCGGAAAAGACCGTCACGTCGTCACCGAAGATCAAGGTGCTCATGGATCCAGGCGTCACGTCTAAACTGTGATGGTGAAAGTTATTCAACGCTTCGTCGATCACGGGCGACAGGTCTTCCTTGCCTAAAGGATACAGACTGACCTGTGCTGAAATATTAATCAATGCCTACCTCCTTCCAATTCATGACACTCTAACGGCCATACCAATAAATCCACCCCAGGGAAGCGGCAGCGTACCTGGCCAGAACGGCCACAGGGTAGTCTGCCAGACGATCTCCGGTTTCTCTCCAACAACTTTCCGGAGCACGCGCTTCAGTTCATCCGGCGTGTAGAAACGAGCAGCTTCCCAGATGGGCCCCGCCTCACGTTTGTATCGCCTGCCAAGGCGACTTTGGGCGTTCAACACGCCCAGGAGTAGCCCTTGCCGGGCAATACGCAGAGCTTCAGCCAAAACCTGGGCGGGATCGGGGAGGAACTCCAGTGTCGTGATCAGGGCCACCAGGTCAATAGACGCAGAGTGAAACGGAAGCACGAGGGCATCTCCTTGCAGGCAAAGCGGACTGCTCAAACGCTTGGCTACCTCCAGCATTGGCCAGGAAAGATCCAGGCCAACTGCCTGCAATCCTTGTTCGCCGAACCAGCGCGTGAAATGTCCCGTGCCGCAGCCCACTTCCAGAATAGAGTGTGCCGCAGGAAAGTAGTTCAACAGCCGCTTCAAAAGTACTTTCTCTTGATGGTCAGCCTGGCGGCCAGCAGCCTGGTACCAGGTATCATAAGCAGCAGCAATTTCAGAACTGGCAAAGGGATTATGCAGGGCCATTCTGATGTATGCCTTTTTGTCTTTTACGATGCTGCTGCCAGGCGCAAATCCAGGATACGCTCCATCAAAACGCGAATGATATGCTGCTGGAGCGAAAGCCCCAGGTGGCAGTCCTTTTCCATTAACTGGCGCAAGGCAATAGCGTCAATCTCTAAAACCTCGATTTCCGTCAGGCTGCGCTCGGTAGCAGTGTAAGTGTAGGGTTCGACGAGCGCTGCGCACCCAACAATTTCTTCACCTGACACTCTGTCTACATGTGCCTGACCCGCTTCACCTATGCTATATAAAACTTCCACATCGCCTTTTACCAGAAAGAACACATGCTCCCCTGGCTTCCCCTCCTCAAAGAGAACATGACCTGGCGGATAGCATACTGCATTGGTAAATTGGGCTATGACTTTCAGTTGATCCTCAGAAATGCCGCGAAAACAGGAGAACTCTTGCAGATAAGCAGGGTCGGTTGGCATATCAGGCCTCCTAGTTCAAAGTTGCTTCTTTTCTTCCAGTTTCACAAAAGCGCGGAAGATGTCGCTTTCGGCAATGATCCCTATTAGTTGATTGCCTTCGATAACCGGCATGGCACTGATCCTATGCTCCAGCATCATCCGGGCAGCTTCGATCAAAGGTGCATCCGGGACAATGGTTCTTGGTTCCTTGGTCATTACCTGCCGGACGGTCATCCTGGAGAGCATGTCGGTTATTTTGACCAGATCCAGGCCAATGCCGGTAGGGGGTTCCGCCCGGCGCAGGTCTTCCAGGGTAATGATCCCAACCAGGCGTTCATCTTCCATTACTGGCAGTCGGTGCACCTTGTTATCAATCATCAACCAATAGGCATCCCGCAATGGACTGCTTGGAGAAACAGTAATTGGCTTTTGAGTCATCCAATCGCGAACTAGATTGCCAGACATAGAAACTCCTTTCTGGTCAATGGGTATGCGGATGGGAAACTGCTCCCCCAAGTTTTTCCAGCGCATTGGCCAGAGATTGATTGACTCTTTTCATTGCATCAAGGGCCGCGAGAATATCCGTAGATGCTTCGGAGACCCCTTCGGCCCAGCGCTGGTATTCCTCAGCATGTTCGTCGTTATGTTCGATCCAGTGGGGGATCAGCATTCGCAATTTCTCTACTTCGTTCATGGGTTTCACCTTCTTTCTGGATTGTTTCCAAAATGACGCGATGTTTGAGCAGGTCAATCTGCCGAATTACCGCCGGTACGATACGGGGAGGTTCAAAGAAAACGGTCAGACGTACACCCTCCGGTAGGATTTCTACCAAAGTCACGTCTTCCATGATTTTTTCCCCATCGAGATAGATAGTAGCCTGGCACATGCTTCACCTCCAAATCAGACTAATTTAGCGTTTCTTGGCGCCAAAGGGCAAAGGCGGGAGAGCTTCAGCAACGCGGATGCGGGCATCTACCAGGGAAATCCCTTGCCCTTCGGGCAACACGATCACCGGGTTAAGGTCTAATTCGCCTATTTCCTGGATATCTTCCACCAGGGCGCCCACCCGGAGGATAAGCTGTTCGAGCGCAGTCATATCATAACGAGGTCCGCCACGATAGCCGTTTAGCAGTGGAAACGTTTTTAGCGAGCGGATCATTTCGCTGGCATCCTGATCGGTCAGGGGCGTGATGCGAACCACAGCATCCTTGAGCAACTCGACCAGGACGCCCCCGGCGCCACAAACCACGATTGGACCGAAGACCGGGTCGTGTGTGACACCAACGAGCATCTCAATTCCTGACGGTACCATGGGCTGGATCATGAAACCGGTTGACTTCAATCCTGCTGATCCCAGTTGACTTACCATCTGCTCTGCTGCTTCTTGCGTTTCCTCTTTACCGGAAAGAGCAAGACGGACTGCGCCGGCCTCCGTTTTATGTACCAGTCCGGGAGCGATTGCTTTGAGAGCAACCTGTCCACCCAGTTCCAGTGCTGCCCTGCCTGCCTCTTCCGGGGTTGCAGCCCGCAAAGTCTTCACCAACGAAACCCCATAGCAATTGAGCAAGTTCTCAATCTCTTCTGGATTGAGCCAGCGCTCACCCTCACGCAGTGCATGAGCCACGATTGCCACGGCGTCTTCCCGGCGTACATCGGAGAAAATCGACGCGTTGCCTTCGGGCATGGCAAGCCATTTGCCATACTGCACCGCACGCGACAGGGCGCGGGCCGCTGCTTCTGGAAAGGGATAGGAGGGAATGCGGTTTTGCCCGTCTGAGAGGATCTCAGGCGAGCCATGGCTTGCCATAAAGGTACTGAGAATGGGAATCCGACCACCCAACTCCTGCGCTGCCTTCAGGATTTCCCTGGCTACTTCCTCGGGACGGAGAGCCATGGGCGGGATGAAAATTACGATGAGGGCATCCACATTCGGGTCATTTGCCACCGCACGGATAGCGCGCGCAAAATCGTCGGAGGTGGCGGAGGCCACCATGTCCACGGGGTTTCTCACTCCAGCCGCCGAGGAGAGAAAATCCTTGAGCGCAACCTGTGTTTTGTCGGTAAGTTTAGGTACTTGAAGACCCAGGCTTTCGCAGGCATCCGCTGCCAGAATACCTGCTCCTCCGGCGTTGGTGATAATTGCAACGCTATCCCCCTTTGGGATAGGTTGGGTTGTAAACAAGGCAGCCACATCGAACATTTCAGTCAGAACATCTGTCCGGATTACTCCAGCCTGACGAAAGAGTGCGTCCACTGTGACGTCCGAAGCAGCAACGAGGGCGCCTGTGTGCGATTGGGTGGCTCGAAAACCTGCTGTCGAGCGCCCACCTTTAACGGCGATGATGGGTTTTTTCCTGCCCACGCGTCGGGCAATGCGGGCGAATTTCCTGGGGTTTCCAAAAGATTCGAGATACAGCAGGATCAAATTGGTGTTGTCATCACCTTCCCAGTATTGGATCAGGTCGTTACTGGAGATATCTGCCTTGTTGCCGACCGAAACAAATGTCGACATCCCGAGTCCCAACCGGCTGGCGTGATCAATGATAGCGATTCCCAGGGCACCCGACTGTGAAAGAAATCCGATTTTTCCTGGAATTGGCTTATAAGGGGTAAACTGTCCATTTAGACTGACCTTCGGGTCGGTATTTATAATCCCCATACAATTGGGGCCGATGAGGCGCATACCTGTCATGCGACAGATTTCCACCAGTTCCTGTTGGAGTACAACACCTGCCTCGCTCGCTTCGGCAAAACCGGCAGATATGACCACGAGCGCTTGCACGCCTTTCTGAGCGCATTCTCTGGCGACGGTCAGAACTGCCGGGGCGGGCACGACAATGAAGGCAAGGTCTACCGGACCCGGGCAATCGAGGATAGAGCGGTATGCAGCCACCGACTGGACCACATCTGATTTGGCGTTTACCGGATAGACAGGTCCTTGAAAGCTGGCTTCCAGGATATTTCGAAAGAGTTCGCCGCTGATGCCACCACGCTCACGCGAGGCGCCAATGACCGCGATTCCGCGTGGCTGGAAAAACTTTTCCATTGCGGCGATTGCTGCCACGGCTTCACGTTGTTCGAAGCGTGCTAACGCCTCTGGCAGCAGCGAGGCGGGGAAGGTAACGTGTATGAACCCCGGCTCACTTTTCAGCACGGTAGGAAAGCCCAACCCCCGCAGGACTTGCAGCATCAGAGCATTTTCCGGAGCTACATGAGCCTCAAGCTCGGATATTCCTGCTGCAATCGCGGCTTGAGTGAGTTGGCCAAGCAGGATCGTGCCCAAACCCTTGCCTTGATACGCGTCGGTAACCACTACGGCAGCATCCGCCTTTCCTGGAATAACTGTAACGTATATTGCGTGGCCAATCACCATTTCCTCTCGTATGGCAAGAAGCGCGAAACGGCCTGTGCCGGGCATTAGTTCCTTTACCGCTTCCTCGGTTTTCATGGCATGGAAGAAACGAAGATAGAGAGTCCCGGAAGAGAGACTCTCGATAAAACGCACTAGAAGGGCGCGGTCTTCAAAACGCACTGGTCGCACGTGGACGAGTGAACCGTCTTTCAACACTACATCAGTCGCAAATTGATTTGCGCGCGTGTCTCCCGATTCAGGCACCGGATCTGAGTTAGACAAGAGATTATCCATCGACTTACTCCCGGGTTACGGCGTTTTATGACTCGTGCCGTATTTTTTCCGGATAGCGAGCTGGTGATGCGCTCCAGAAACGCGCCCCGTAACGCTCCACCACCTGGGCCTGCCCGCTGGAAGCCAGTTGTTCCAGTACCTCGTCCGCTTGCCCCGGCTTCCATTTTTCCAGGGTACGGCGCAGTTCTTCCTCGTGCATGGGGTGGCGGGTGATAATACCGACAATTGCATCTACCACATTCTCGGAACCGGCGAGATCGAAGCTGCCCTCCGCCGGATGTACCACTCGTGCAATTTCACCAAGAAGCGCCAGGGCACGCATCAAGCCTTCTTCGTCCGGCGGCTGGACCCAGGTCTCAACCGGTGGGCGGGTGGGCAGGTTAATGTGCACCTCGTCAGGCTGGACTTGTTCCAAAACGGTCATAATTTCCCGTAGCGCTTCCTCGCTGTCATTCAGGCCGCGCACCAGCATTACTTCCACCCATAACAGGCCTTGATATTCTTTGCGAAAGGCAACCAGCCCGTCCACGAGACGTTCAAAGGTAATATCCGGGTGAGGGCGGTTGATTTTTCGATAAAGCCGGGCATTACCTGCATCCAAAGAGGGCAGCACTGCATCAGCGGCAGCCAGTTCCTCGCGCACTTCTGGCAGGTAGAGCAGGGCTCCATTGGTGATGACCGCCACCGGTAGGCGATGCGCTGAGCCGGTCGAAGTGTCGGTGAGTTCCTTGACCTTCCGAATCAGCCAGCCCAGGCCAACGTGCAATGACGGTTCACCGGAACCGACGAAGGTCACCCAATCGATCTCGCCAGGTTTATGCGCCGCCAGTGCCTGTTCGACCTCGGCCAGAATTTCATTGCGTGGGAGATATTCAAGCCGTTCATTGGTCAATGGGACAGTGCGCCCCAACTGGCAATAGACGCAGTTCCAGTTGCAAGTTTTGAGTGGAATGGTATCGATCCCCAGGGATTGGCCCAGGCGGCGTGAGGGGACGGGACCGAATACGTATTTCATGAGTTCGCTCCTGTTTTATAAGCCAAATCTTTCCGGATTGAAGCGGATTGCGTCAGGATTTGTGTTCCCACCGGCTGCTTGATTTGATTCGCGATCACAGGACATTTGGCTTTGAATAAAAAGAAGAGATTGCCCGGCTCGTCGCTGAGAGATTCGAAATTCCCCTGTCCCTTGGTAATGATCAAGTCGGCTTTGGCAAAGCGCTGCCGGAATTCTGGATGACAATCGCTTAAGATCGTACCTGGCGCATCCGAACCGTTGTCGATCACCTCGGCAATTTTATCCAGCCCTACCGCCCGCGCATCGATCAGTGTGGCATCGTTAATGACAGCTGCGCCACGTACGACGACTGTAACTCGTTTTGACGAAAGTTGTTCAACCAGAAGTCGATCAAACGCAATTTCGCCCGCATTGTCCGCCAGATACAAGATAGATTGCGCTTCCGTAATAGCCTGACGGAACCTGTCCAATTCCCCAAAAAACGGTTCTGTCAAGGCTAGATTCATCGCGTGGCACACATCGGCCTCAGTCAAATTCCCATTCACGCCCATATCCATAACATTTCCCGCGATTGCCAGGCGAGTTGCCATTACCAAAGGATCTTTGGCGGCCTCGATCTTAGCCCTAAGCTCGGGGATCAATTCCAATGCCAGGCTATTCAACCGATCCTTTGCCTGCCGGTACGGATCATTCCCGCCTGTGATCTCGCGCAACCGCCGGTGGATACGCTGCGCCATGGCAGGTGGGGTCTGGTTTAAGTCTATCGCACCAGTCCAATGTAAAACATCGCGGATGATTTGCTCATGAACAGCTATATCCGTGGATACCATCCTGGCCGCCTCCAGGGATTGTCGCAAGAGGCAGGGAATGCAATCTAGGGAAGTCTTCATGCCTAGTTGTATGCTTCTCTAGTCGCTTTATCCGACATGGTTGGCGCTAAAAGCGGCTGCCATTCATCAGCATCTTCCCAGGTTCCCAGGCTTGCGTGTATATCCAGATATTTTTGGGGGATGGGATGCGTGCCGGCGACAACTTTTACACCATAGCGTTTCTCAAGAAAATTTATGAACGTATGGATGTAAGGACAGGGGGGGTAGCCGACCAACAACCCGGTCGCCAGGTGAATCACCTGCGCCCCGTTTTTCACCATTTCCTCGCCGGTGTATTCGACGTTGCCGCCCGGACAGCCATCACAGGTGGTGTAACCTACCAGTTCTACTTGCTCATCTCCGTAACGTGAGAAGGCGCCTTCCCGGTTCCGCAAAGCTCGCAAGCACTTGCCACCGGCACAGGTGCGATAGCGGTCGCAGATGATAATCCCAATTTTTGTCATGAACTTCTCCTAACTCAGAGGTCTCTAATACACGATTATAGAAGGCAAAAGGACCATGGTTGATTTCAGTTTGAGATAGTCCCAATACCATCTCATTCTTCTGCGTAAGCATCGTGCAGTTCTTTTACAAAGTGCGCTTTTAGTTCTACCTCTGCAAGCTTGTTGGATGCATAGGTTGATGCTTCTTTCATGAGTTGTTTGGCCTCAGCCTGTGGCAGGTTCTTCAAATCCTCTCGCGTGTACCCTTTGCCTTTCAGGTAGGCTTCAATGAGTGTTTTTTCCAGAAAGACATGAATTTCATCTGTGTTTACTTTAATGTAGTTGTTCTTGTTTTTTTTCATGGTTTCCTTCTTTCTTTATGTCTGGGCACCAGCACACGAACGTTATCGCTCGCCAAAGAGAATGGTTCCAATTCGAATGATGTTTGCGCCTTCTTCGATGGCGATACGATAACTATTACTCATCCCCATGGAGAGATATCGCATGGTTCCGTTCAGCCAATTCTTGGTTGCAAGCCGCTCGAAAGTCTCTCGGGTTGTCTTGAAGTAAGGTCGGCTATCCTCCGGATCGCCGAAACGCGGCCCCATGGTCATCAAACCTTGCACGTGGATATGTTGCAACGCGCTCATCCGCTGTACCAGCTCATCGACATCCTCCGGCATGACACCGGTTTTGTTTGGTTCGCGACCGCTGTTGATCTCTATCAGGACAGGTATGGTCTTTTCCATATCCGCACAGTGACGATCCAAAATTTGAGCAAGTTGCCACGAGTCAACGGTCTCGATCATGTCGAAGTGTTGCGCGGCCAGCTTCGCTTTGTTTCTTTGCAAATGACCGATCATATGCCATGTGGCCCGGTTGCCAATCGCCTGGATGATTGGTAATGCTTCCTGAACGTAGTTGTATCCGATATGGGTTACGCCCGCACGAATGACCTCTTCCACTTCTTCGAGTGAGCGGGTTTTAGCGGCTGCCAGCAACATTACATCTGGTGGTATCGTTTTCAGGATTCTTCCGACGGATTCAGAAATGCCATTTATTTGTAAAGTCATTTGAATCAGCCTTTCGAGATCACGATCAAAATGGCGACGAGAATGCCGACAGCCATAGACAGGAGTGTGTATTTTTTGTTCTCTCTCTCGACCGCAGGCAGTAAGTGGGAAGCGCCTACATACACTAAGGCTCCGGCCGAAAAGGCTAACAGGTTACCCAAAGTGGAGCGTTCAATCCTTTCGATGAAAGGATAGGAGACCAGTGTTCCCAACGGTGTAGAGATAGCTGCAGCCAGAAATGCAAACCAGGCTGATTTTTTCTTGTCGAACCCGCCGCGTTCGAGGAGCAAGAAGGTTACGATTCCTTCCGGGAATTCGTGCAAAACCATCCCGATCGCTGCCAGGATGCCGGTGAAAATGCTCACATTGAAAGTCACAGAGTAAATGACGCCATCCAGGAAGGAATGCAATCCCACGCCTAACATCGGGATGATGCCCAGGGTAAGATTTTCACATTCGTATTCCTGGCAGACATAGGCCTGGAGGAAACGGTTGAACAGGTGTAGCGCCAGGAACCCGGCCAACAGAAAAAGCGGCGCTGTTGCATTCATTTCAAAGGACTTGGGGATGATGTGAATAAAAGAGACGGAGATCAGTACGCCTGCAGCGAAACTCATGAAATACGCTGCATTATCTGTGCCCCATTTTTCATAGCGCCCGATTACAACTATGCCAACAGTGGTTACCGCGCAGGCCAGGAAACTGGCCAGGAGAACGACCCAAAACGTGTTTGAGAGTATCATCTGTTTCTACCGTTACAGTGCATCAGCCTAATTGAGAGAAAATGATAACCAAAACGGGAATCTCTCTATCAACCCGAATTCGGCTAACCTGCGAGTCGCAAACCGACGGGCTTCGGTTACCAGGCTTTTCGTCACCTGAGGAGGTAACTCCTCTAAGTCTGACGTCAGGTAACCTTTCGCAAGCAGATATTCTGCGCACATAACACGTTCAAGTAGGGCTTGTGAGCTTCCTGAAAAAAGCTGATTAGGTTCTGTGTTTTCTTCAAACATTTTTAGTCTCCAGGCACACTAGCGATCCTAAAAAGTTCATCTGTCTCTCACTACTCTGATGTGGTATGTTAGATATTTATTACAAATATGCAGTATATGTAATATTTAAGAGACATCAGCGTGTAAAAAATAGAGATAAATGGGGTGCCTTGGACAAGCCTGCCCAAGACACCCCCCCGTTTTATTGGAAAGATACGCTAAAGCCCTTTCACTATTCGACGCAATTCCCGGCCATGCCCGGCCTCGTCGGCTGCCATTTCTTCTAGTTTCATCCGCAGTTCGATCATGCCCAGGTCTCCAGCCATCTGGGCATGTTTGAGATAATTTTCGACGTCTTGCTTTTCCATCTCCAAATCCAGTTCCAGCATGGCCTTGAGACCTTCGGGTTTGGTAAACTCTTTCGGCATGGTAGTGGGTTCCCCGCCCAGGTCAATGATCACATCAGTGAGGAAGGCGGCGTGCCCGAGTTCGTCCTGGATTTCTTCCTTGAACATTTCGCGCAGCTCGACACCCAAAACTCCGAATGACTTGCCAGCCTGGTACGAGTAACGAATAACCGTACCCCACTCGGCGGCCAGGTCTTCGTTCAGTCCTTGAATCAAATCTTCTTTAGACATGAGAGACTCCTTTCATTTGCTCATCATCCAATTTTTATATCGATGTCAACAAGCTGTCTTGCCACAGCACCTCCTTGCAAATCACTGTCTCACTTCAAATCACCAGATACTTGTATACGCACAAGTTCCCCATTTTCATTTACAGAGAGGCGGTATAAGTCTTCCAATTTCTCGATACGATCAATGAAAAGCACGCCGTCTAGATGATCGATCTCGTGATGCACCAAAACTGCATTGAAACCATCAAAAACCCGGTCGAAAGGTTGCCCCTCCTCGTCCAGGCCGTTGATCCGCAGATAGTGCGGGCGTTTTGTCTCACCATATAGGCCTGGAAAACTTAAGCAGCCATCGAAGTCTTTGTGCTCATCGTCTGCCTCGACGATTTGTGGATTGACCAGCGCTACAGGCGGACCAGCTTGCCATTTGCCATCCACATCACTGCCCAAACAAACGATCACTACGCGTTGATGCATATTGATCTGCGGGGCAGCCAGGCCAACTCCATCTGGGTTAGCTTGTAAAGTGTCTTTAAGGTCGCGGATCAGCCGCCGGACCTGTCGCCCGAATCCAAAAATTGGCTCGCTTTGTCGGCGCAGTTCTGCTTTATGTTGCGGATAAACCAGAATTTCACGGACCGCCATCTCGCTTATCGCCTTTCCCTTACTACCTGGTCTACATTTTCCAACCTGTCCAGGATTTTCTGAACCTCTATCAATGCATCATCTGATTTTATGGGCATCCCCTTCAGCCAGGAAAGAGAGATGGAAGGAGCCTGGTAGATAACGCCAACAGGTTCGATCCCCTTCTCTTCCAATCTCTGACGCAAGTATTCTTCTTCCTCCGCGCCCTGAATACGGTTCAGTACAAACCAGACGTCTTCAATGTAAGCCTCGATAAAAAGCTTATTAGCCCAGGCAATCAGTTCGGGATTCGCCAAATGAGCGGTTGCAGGTAATACATCCGCCTTGATTTGTTCAACCATATGCTTCATATTGGCCGCTAATTCCACCGAAGCAACGGTGGGATCCACAACGACAATCGCCGAGTCCAGGCTGGTAAGCACGCCACGAGCTGTATCTTCAAAGCCCGCTTTGAAATCCACAAGGGTTACCGGCGACTCATCCTGAATGTAAATGCGAAAATCTCGCGCAATCTTCGCTACCGGTCCGTCACAGCCTGCCCCTGGACCTTGATTCCCGATCTTTCCAGCGATGAGCAAGATAATACCCTCGGGGTTTCTGGCATAGTATTTTGGGTTGAGGGTTTCTAATTCAATTTCAGCCGCAGCCAAAGGCATAGGATCGTCCACCGGGCAGGTGACAGCCCCGCCGCTAAAAACCATCCCGCCAAAATAATCCATCAACGGTCTTGGAGATTGAGGAACTTCAAATATCTGGAATAATCCCAGGTTGGTGGAGTCAGCATCCAGAACGCAAACCGAATATTTGCGCTTTCGCAATGCCTGGGCGAGCAGCACTGTTACCGTGCTTTTACCAGCCCCTCCTTTGCCAAACACGCCGATACGTTTGCCTTGTAGCGGCATCTTTTCTGTATCTCTCTGCATGGCTATATCTCCTGGTTGATCAACTCGATCAACTTCATGCGTACCACATCTGCCCCGGTCTCCGGGTCAATCACTGCGGATAATCTTTCGAAGATTGCCAGCCGTAGTTTTTCAGGATCGCTCATGTTTCTTTCACTGCGGGAATGGGAACGGTTTTGACGAATGCATCCAGCAGTTCTGGTATCTCTGCCAGTTCCACTTTTTCAATGTCGCCAACATCACATAGAGTGGTGACTGTGGGATCTATTGGGAGTTGCGCCAGCATAGGCGCGCCGGCGGTCATTGTGACTTCTTCAGCATGACTGGGGCCAAAGATGAAATGATGTTTGCCGGTATCGGGGCAGACGAAGTAAGCCATATTTTCCACCACGCCAACGATAGGGATGCCAACCGATTGCGCCATATGGACCGCCTTGCGCACGATCATGCTCGCCAGACCTTGAGGCGTAGTCACCAGCACAATCCCGTCCACCGGCAACGACTGCATGGTTGTCAGGGCGGCATCCGATGTGCCGGGTGGCAGGTCAACAAGCAGGTAATCCAGATCCCCCCACATCACGTCGCCCCAGAGCTGGGTGATCGCTCTGCCGATCAAGGGACCTCGCCAGATGACCGGCTGGTCTTCGCTTGCCAACAGGAAATTCATGGACATCACTTTGATCCCGGTTTTGGACTGCAATGGCTGTATGCCGACCTCGCCGGGCTCTACCGGCCCTTTCAAACCAAACAGCATGGGAATGCTTGGACCGGTGATATCTGCATCCAGTATGCCCACACGATATCCATCGCGGGCAAGCGCGGTAGCCAACAAACCAGTAACAAACGATTTCCCAACACCGCCCTTACCGCTCATCACTGCCACCACGCGCTGGATGTGATTGTAATTTGCAGCTTTACCTTCAGCGGGCGTCTGTGTCTTTGACGCAGTTGTATTCATCCTATCTCCTGTAAACTTGACGGTATGTTCTGAATTGACAAAGATTTCACAACGGAACGCCAGACTTCGACGATTGCCCGGCTGGCTGGTGCATCAGGCCGGAATGCTATAACCGGCTCGCCGTGCACCATTGTCTCTATCACTGTTTCGCGGAAGTGTTCTGTAGTCTGTAAAATACGCTTCATATTGAAAACACCTCGATCTCCGCATGCCGCAATGCTTCTTCGTAGATCGGACCGCGCTGTACGAAGCCCAGCGCCAGCCCGCTGCCGCGTACTACCAGCAGGCGTTCGCCGGTCTGGAAGCCGGCCATACTTGGAAAAGCAACTCGCTCATTCTCACCGACCCATCCTTCCCCCAGCATGCGCTGCGCACGGGAAATCTGCGATCCGGCCAGCATCTCCCGCCGGGCTACGCTACAACCTCCCGAACGCCGGCTGCCAGGTAAGAAGACGACCTGCTCCCCGGATTGAAAGCCATACTCGGCGTACGCTTCGGGCGGAATCCGCACCTCGCCTGCGGAGCTCACGATAGTCCATCCAAACACCCATTTGCCGCCTTTGACCAGTTGGGGCATCTACGCTTCTCCCTGTATTTTGATTATCCGAGAAACGCTAAAGTAACCATATGACTGCCAAGAGAACTACTAGCACACCAACGACCACCCACAAGAAGCGCCAATCCAGAGGCAACCAGGCGCTGCCTTCCGGCATGGGATGCGCGGCGGGGTCGAAAAATACATACAGATGGTCGATGGCCGGGGTGGGGATCGAAGTCTGGCGTTTCAAGGCGATGAACTCGTCTGCCAGGTGCTTGATCTCGTCTTGCGCTGCTTCGCTGTGTTCCAACATTGCTACCCGGATGCGCGGGTCAACGAGCCGTTTCCGGAATCCCCAGACCAGGACGGGTTCGGGGAGACGCTCGAAGATGCGGGCGCTCCTTGGCACGATTGGGTAACCCAGCGCCCGTAAGACGCGGTACCCTTCGCGGATAGCACGGATCGCCAGAACGATGGCGTCACGGGTGTGCGCCATGCGCACGTTGTCCCGGCCAGCAGCCCGCATGGCCGGAGCCAGCGAGGGCATCAACATA
>JAFGKO010000356.1 GCA_016928525.1 Anaerolineales bacterium
CCACTTCGTTACGGGGTGCTTTGCAAAGACTTCGGAATTCTGTCATCAGGTGTATACTCACTGATATGCTTACCAGGCTAAAAGATCTTCTCATTGGCCCTCCCCTTCCTACTCAACAACTGCACGATAAAAAATTAAATAAAATACGCGCTCTGGCAGCCTTTTCACCGGATGCGCTCTCGTCCATAGCGTATGCCAACCAGGAAATCTATCTCGGGCTGGTCGTGGCAGGCAGCGCTGGACTTGGGCTGGCCTGGCCGATTGGGCTGGCAATTTCCGGGTTGCTGGTGATTGTTGCGCTTTCGTATTACCAGACCATTCACGGATATTCCTCTGGCGGCGGGTCTTATGTTGTGGCGCGCGAAAACCTTGGGACAATGCCCGGTCTGGTAGCAGGTTCGGCCTTGTTGATCGGTTATTTGTTGACCGCGGCGGTCAGCCTGACGGCCGGGGTGGAGGCGATTGCCTCGGCGATTCCAGCCTTTTGGCCACACCGGATTGTCATTGCCCTCATCTTGCTGACTATCATGACTTTGGCAAATCTACGAGGTTTGCATGAGACCGGGACGCTGATGTCCATGCCAGTGTACCTGTTCCTGCTCGTCTACTTGCCTATGCTGGCATATGGACTGTATCGTTTACTGCTGGATGGCCCTGCGCCATTAGGAGATATCTCCTCGGCGGCGGTTCAGCCTGTCACCCTGTATCTGGTTCTGCATACATTTTCGGCAGGTTGCACCGCCCTGACAGGTATCGAAGCAATCAGCAATGGTGTGCCAGCTTTTCAGGCTCCGGAAGCAAAGAATGCTGGAAGAACGTTGATCGTGATGGCCGTGCTCATGAGTATCCTTTTTGTGGGAAGCATAGGCCTGACACAATATCTCGGAGTGACTGCCGCACCGCAGGAGACCATTCTCTCAGCTTTGGCCCGTCGTTTGCTTGGCAATAGCGTGGCATATTACATCATCCAGGCCAGCACCATGTTGATCCTGGCGGTGGCTGCCAACACCAGTTTTGCCGGGTTCCCGCGCCTGGCGGCCATCCTGGCCAAAGATGGCTTCCTGCCGCGCCAATTTACCGGTCTAGGCGACCGGCTGGTTTTTGCGAATGGTATCGTGTCTTTGGCAGTAGCTACAGGCGTGTTGATTGTTCTGTTCGGCGGCGACAGCCATTCCCTCGTTCCACTCTTTGCGGTAGGAGTTTTCCTGGCTTTCACCCTCTCTCAGGCCGGGATGGTGTTGCATTGGCTGCGAGAACGAGGCGCTGGCTGGCGCTTGAAAGCCTTCCTGAATGGGTTCGGCGCGCTGGCAACGGCTGCAACCGTACTGATTATTGGGTTTAGCAAGTTCCTGGAAGGAGCCTGGATTACCATCCTTCTCATTCCCGCCCTGGTGGTTCTGTTTTCAAGAATACGCACGCATTACCGGGAAGTGGGGCGAGGGTTGACTCTACACGGCCTGCCACCTTCCCTGAAACCTGCGCCGACGCCGCGGGTTGTGATTCCGATTTCTGGCGTGCACCGGGGGATTGTGGATGCAGTGGATTTCGCCCTGGCAATTACCCGGGATGTTACCGCTGTTTATGTCGAACTGGAACCGGGAGAGGCTGAATCAGTGCAGAAGAAGTGGAAGCTTTGGTGGCCGGACATTCCCCTGGTGGTTGTCCCTTCCCCCTATCGTTCGATCATTCAACCTTTGATCGATTTCCTGGACGAGACAGACGCAAAACACAACGACGGACAGTTAGCGACCGTCATCCTGCCGGAGTTCATCCCGGCCAAGTGGTGGCAAAGCCTGTTGCATAACCAGACCGCCTGGCTGCTCAAGGCCGCCATGTTGTACCGGCGGCGCAGCCGAGGCTTCCAACGCGTGATTATTGATATCCCCTATCATTTGCGGAAATAGATAACGAATTTTTGCGTAACTGCTGTTTGAATTCCCCTGCTGCGGGCTTGCCCCCGGTTCAGTAAACTGTGCTTTTGGTTTGCAATTGATTGAGCAACTTCTCTGTCGCTTCCGCAACCTCAGTTACAGCAGCATCAAAAGCCTCCTGATTGACACGCGAAGGCTTTCGATAACCGCTCACTTTGCGGACGTACTGCAAGGCAGCCTCTGTGATTTCTTGTTCTGTAGCCTTTCTATCAGGCAGGCGCAGGGGTTTGATACTACGACACATAATTCATCCTGTTTCTTGGTTTGACAATGTCACATATGCCATATTATTCGAGAGAAGCCCGAATTTTTTCGAATGTGACATTGTCAAGTTAGATTAGTTTCTGGTGCAAAAGCCTTGCGAAGGTTGTTCTTTAAAGGCAACCACGCTTTCGGATAACCTTCGCAAGGTTCGTTTAAACCTCCGGTAAATCCAACAGCAACACTTCGGCCAGCAACCGCGGGTTGACATTGCGCTCCAACCGCTTAAGAGCCAATTCCTGGTCGTGCGCCACACGGCGTGCACCCTCAAGTGTCAGTCGTTCGGCCAGGGACGTGATGCTTTCTACCTTGTCTATGTTGGTGATGGAGGCCGCCGCGCCGCTGACGCGCAGCAACACGTCGCGCCAGTATGACAACCAGACCAGCAACGTCTGGCGCATGATATCTTTATCTTTTGCCAGCTTTTCGGCGTAATTGAACTTTTGCACGCGCGTTGCGGAGAGCAGTCCTGCCAGGTCAGCCAGCCGCTCGGCGCGAAATTCCAACGCAGATTCATCCTCCAGCAGGCGCAGGGCATAACCCGGTCTCCCGCCCGATACATGCGCGATCAAATGGGCGCTTTCGGCTTCTGCGCCGTGAGATTTCAAATGAGCTTCGATGACGTCCACCGGCAACGGCCGCAGGCGTAGAATTTCGCAACGCGAAGTGATGGTTGGCAGCAATTGCTCGGGATTATCGGCGGTGAGGATGAGAATAGCGTATTCTGGCGCTTCTTCCAAGGTCTTCAAGAGCGCGTTGGCCGCCCCTTCGCTGGCTTCCTGAAAACGCAAAAAGAGCGCCACCCGGTATTTCGCCTGGTAGGGTTTGAGCGCCAGCGTCCGGCGGATTTCGCGCACCTGGTCTACTTTCAAAGTCCCGCCTTCGTTTTCGGCCTGCACGATGGCCAGGTCCGGGTGTTGCATATTCTCAATTTGCTTGCAGTCGCGGCAAACGCCGCAGGGCTGGCCCGGAGCTGTCGGCTGGGCGCAGTTCAAGGCTTGGGCAAAGCGCAAGGCCAGGGTCCGCCGCCCCAGACCGGGAGGTCCGCTAAAGAGATACGCATGCCGAACAGTCTCGCGCAGGATGTGCTGCCTGAGCATGTCCACTGCCCACTCGTGGCCGAGTAAGTCCCAGTTGTTTGTCTTGAGCATTGTCAAAGGGTCAGTCATCAGTGCAGTGGTCAGTTCCACATGCTCATTGGTTGTTAATCCCCAGTTTTTCTCGCACAAAGTCACGAACGCGACTGGCGGACTCAAAGGCCTGTTGGGCCATCTCTGCCGGGACAACCAATCCCGGGTAGCGGATCAATACCGCAAATTGTTCGAGGCTTTGCAAGGGTTCACGCAAAACCTCGAATTCACTATCTAGGGTAAGACATAATTCCAGCAAAGGTGCTAATTCGTGGCGTCGTTCAAACCGAACAAGATTTTCTTGTAAATGCGCTTTAAGATATTTCTCAGCGCACTGTTGGGAATGAAAACAAACCGCGTCAACTATTGGTGATTCTCTGCCGCGTAAGGTCAAGTCCGCGGCGTCAAAATCGCTTTCCGCCTTGTCCACCCACTCCTTAGCGATTTCGTTCATACAAAACCTTGCCCTTTTCAGTAATATCAATCAAGAACCAATCGCCAAGTTTTTTGCGCCGTTCAATCACTTTGCGAGACCTCACAATAATATCGAGACTAAAGGTAATCCTTGGAAGAGATTTATAAATTTCAAGCGACGTTTCTACCTCCCCTTTCGGCGTGTCCATTATCACCAGCAGGTCAACATCGCTCCATGACTGGGGTTCCCCATACGCGTGGGATCCAAACAAAAGGATCTCTTCGGGTTCAAATTTTTCGGCGATATGTTTTGCCAGCGCATGAATAGTTCGCATTGGGATGCGCTTGCGTCTGTTAATGGGTGGAACTGTGAAAGCTGAGGATGTTGTCATGAATCAATTATACGCGAAATCAACGGCCTGCCATTCAAATCAGCAATCAGCAGGTCTGTTATGCTACAGATTTACCACAAAGGCTCGAAGTCACACCGTTCGTGCCGCGAGCAGCGGCGGCAAGTCGGTGCGACACCTGTCCCGAGCCGCCGGTGCGGGGGACGGCAAAGACACAAATCAGAAAATTGGTGCCTTCGTGTTTTTGTGTCTTCGTGGTCGCTCATTCCTCTCCGGCCCTTAGTCGCAGGTACGAATCGTAGCGCTCGGGATGCACCTCGCCTACCTCCACCGCTGCAAGCACCGCGCAGCCCGGCTCGTGGATGTGCGTGCAATCGTTGAACTGGCAGTGCGCCACACGCTCGCGCAGCTCGGGAAAATAGCCATCGATTTCTTCCGGCTCGGTATCCCACAGCGCCAGCGACTTCCAGCCAGGCGTATCGGCCACAAAACCACCGCCGGCCAGCGGGAACATTTGCCGCACCACCGTGGTGTGTACTCCCTTTTTCATGGCTTTGCTGATTTCGCTCACCTCCAGCCCCAATCCAGGCTGCATGGCGTTCAGCAAACTCGACTTACCTGCCCCGCTCGGCCCAGCCAGCGCGCTGACCTTGCCTGTCAACGCGGCGCGCAGTTCCTCCATGCCCTGCCCTGTCTTGGCCGAAGCATAGAGGATGGAATAGCCGATATCCACGTACAGGCCAAAGATAGACTCTGCTTTTTCCTGCCCGACCAGGTCCACTTTGTTGGCAACGATGACCGCCGGGATTTCCTGCTTCTCGGCGATGACCAGGAAGCGGTCAAGCATGCGCAATTTCGGAGCTGGACGAGTACAGGCGAAGACGAAGACCGCCTGGTCGGCGTTGGCCAGCAAGATTTGCTGGTACTCACCCTGGGGTCGCGGGTCGAGCCGGACGATGGCCTGCTTCCGTTCATCGATTTCCTCGATCATCCCGGAGCCATCTTCCAACAGCGTGATGCGGACCCGGTCGCCAATGGCCACCAGGTCGCCTGTGCGCGGTCCTCGCTTGAGCTTTCCGCGCAGTTGACAAACGACCGGGCCCAATCCGGTTTCCACTGTGAAGAAACCAGATTGGGCCCGGATGATCAAACCATCGTGCGCAGACTCGGCCATTTATTCGTCACGAGGTTTTGGCGTATTGGTCGGGATACCGCCAATCGGGGTGGGCGTTTTGGGCACGCCATAAGTGGCTTCCCAGGGAAACAGGCTTTGCGGAGTGCCATAATAGTGCACCTGGACCATACGCCGGAAGATGGGCGCGGCCCATTCGGACCCCTCGCCACCATTCTCCACGATCACCGCAATGGCAATATCTGATTTTCCTTCGCAAACCGGATAGTCCTCATTATAATTTGAACAGTCTGTATAGCCTGCAAACCATGCGTGCGGTTCGCCAGACCCTGATTCTGCTGTGCCGGTTTTGCCCCTGGCAGGAAAATCAAAACCGCGCAAACTGAAATTTGCCGTACCGCGCGAGTCATGAATCACGTCCCAGAGCGCGGCCTGCAACACTTCCAGGTTGTCTGAACGCAGTGGCAGCGTACCGTGGGCTTCCGGTTTGAAGACGGCCGTTGGGCTGCCTTCTACCGGCTGGATTTTTTCGACCAACTGTGGACGATACAAAGTCCCACCATTGCCTACGGCGGCGAACATCACAGCAACCTGGAGTGGCGTAACCTGCACATCGCCCTGGCCAATGGCCTGGTTGACAGCTTGCACCAGGCCGGGCGGATTGGTGATATTGCCGGGCGCTTCGGCCACCTGCTCGATGCCGGTGGGGGCGCCAAAGCCAAAGGCGCGCGCCATATTGGCGATATCGCTGCCGCGGTCGAAGTTGTACAGATCCAGGCCGATCTGCCAGAACCAGGGGTTGCAAGAACGCATCAGCCCCTCGGGCAGAGTCAGCAGGCCAGAGGGTTGACTGTCGCTGGTATCGCAAAAGTCGCCATTCCGGATCCTTTCCTGGCAGTGTTCCCAGGTCCAGTCATGCCGTACCTGGTCGGTCAATCCGTTCCAATCGTATTGGCAATCCAGTGTGGTCTCAGGCAGGAACAGGCCACTTTCCAACGCGGCCGAGAAGGTGACGACCTTGAAGACCGAGCCGAGCGGATACTGTCCCTGTGTGGCGCGATTAACTAGCGGCTGGTTGCCACGGACGTCGTTAAGCAGGTCGGTCAGCAGGGTATTGTTATAGTTGTTTGGTTCGAACAGGTTAGCGTCGAAGCCAGGCGAGGAGGCCATAGCCAGAACACGCCCCGCATCTCGCTCCAATACAACCACTGCCCCGCGAAAACCGGTCAACGCCTGCTGGGCGTAGTATTGCAGGTTGCTATCGATGGTCAAATAGACGGAGGAAGCCGGCTGCGGGGCGCTGTCTGCGATGCGAGATACGATTTGTCCGCTGTTTGGGTCGACCACGTACAAAGAACCGCCGTGTTGCCCGGCCAGGTAATCTTCGGCCCATGCCTCGATCCCGGCTGCGCCGACGCGTTCGTTACCACGATAGCCCAAACGGCGATATTCATCCAGGTTTTCTTCAGAGATGAACTGTGTATACCCTACGGCCTGGGAGGCCAGTCCCTGGTGATAAAAGCGCGCTTCGTACGGCGTCACGACCAACCCGCCTGGGTTGAGCGCCAGGATACGGTCGGCTTCCTCCACCGAGGCCTCGCAGACCGGGATGTACCAATCCAGCCCGGATGCGTCGATCTTATCGCGTATATCATCCGGATCAATGCCGCACAGTTTTGACAGTTCGTTGACCAGCGTACCGCTATTTTTGTCGCTCATCTGGCCGGGGATGATTCCCAGAGCAACCGCGCTGGCCTGGTTGACGATGGCTTTCCCGCTGGCATCGTAGATGTCGCCGCGGGCGGGGATCTGGTAATCCATCGCAAGCCTGTTGCCACCGGCTAACTCGGGCAGGATCAGGCTTTCGTCCCATTGTAATTTCCACTGACCCTGCTCCAGGTTGAAATGGGCCACCATTTCGCGCGAAATATCTCCTACCAGGGCAGTGTTATAGACAATACGGTAAGCGACCTGGGCGGTGTAAGGGTCATTGATCAGGGTGGAAAGGGTTTCATAATCAAAACTTCCGGCGCTCATCGTATTGAGGGCCTCAGTATGCCGTGCAGCGAAATCTTCGGCGGTGATCGCTTCACGGCTGGCCTGGTTGAGCATCTCGTACATCGCAGTGTAATCTTCTGCTTTGAATGCTTCCAGATAGGCGCGCATGGGCTCCTGAGCGTCAGGCGCTGGTGTAATTTCTATAGCGGGGGTAGGCAGGGGTGTAGGCGTGTTGAAAATGGATGGAAAACCAATCCCATTCGAACCTGCGCTACAGGCCGTCAGGAACGTGAAAACCAAAATCAAGTTTAACCAGCGAAGTCGCTTCATTCTTCACCTTTAGCTGACCATTGCTCCGCGCAGAATTGCAACGGAGACGGGACAGTCATATTGTAGTTCGGTCTGGCAGCGGAGCCCTACTTCCACTGCCGGGTATATTTCGAATTGTTTTAATAGATGGGTCAGGCGGCAGAGCGGCAGCCCCATGACGCTGGCGAAACAACCTGCCAGGTTTTCGACCGGATGGAAGTGTGCATGCTGGATGGCGTAAGCGCCGGCTTTGTCGAGCGGGTCGCCAGTCTGGACGTAAGCATCGATTTCCTCGTCGCTATAGTCCCGCATGGGCACGTCGGTAACGCTGAGATCGGTCAGGGCGTGACCCTCGCTCACGCGGAGCAGGGCAAGCCCGGTGTAGACCTGGTGCGTATGTCCACGCAAACGTTTGAGCATGCGTACCGCATCCATTTCGCCCACAGGCTTGCCGAGGATCTCGCCTCCATCAACGACGGTTGTATCCGCTGCAATGACCACGCTCTCGCGACTGGCAGTTTCAGCAGATTTGTACGCTTTTGTCCGAGCCAGGCGCAGTACATAATCGCCAGGGGATTCAGCGGGGAGTTGACTTTCATCGACATCTACAACGGAAACGCTGAACTTCCAGCCGCCCAGAGAAAGCAATTGCCGCCTGCGCGGAGAATTGGAAGCCAGGACCAGGATGTTTTTTTTACTCACGGGTTGAGATTCTAACACAATCTAACTTTTGAACCTTAACCGCAGATGAACACAGGCATTTCAATAAATTGGGGTTCTTTTTGGAAAGATACGATGAACACAGATAAACGCAGATTAGCGAATTGTCACACTCATGAAAAATCCATAGAGTCGATTAATCAATGACAAAAAACATCTGGTATGTTCTGGGATGCCGTTGTAAAATGTCTAGACGATACTAAACCTGACAGGTCTTTATGAGGGACTCCACCACGGAGTGAAGGGGAAGACCTGTCAGGTTTTGAAGAAACCCGGAGGTGGTTGTGAAGGAATTGCAGGAACGTATTTTGCGAGAGGGGAAAAATCTGGGAAATGGAATTCTCAAAGTAGATGGGTTCGTTAATCATCAAGTGGACCCGATGTTGATGGATGCCTGCGGGAAAGAGTTCGCGCAGCGCTTTGCCTCAGTCGGCGCGACCAAGGTGCTGACAGCCGAGATCTCCGGCATCGCCCCGGCTGTGGCAACCGCCCTGCATATGGGATTGCCGGTGGTGTACGCGCGCAAGCATAAGCCCATCACGATGCCCGACCAAGTGTTGCTGACGCTGGCGCCTTCCCATACCAAGGGACGCACGGTGGAGCTGATTGTTTCGCCGGAATTCCTGGCCGGCGGCGAAAGAGTGCTCATCATCGATGACTTCCTCGCCAGCGGTAACACCATCCTGGGACTGGTGCGGCTGGCTGAAACCGCCGGGTCGCAGATCGTCGGTGTGGGAGCCCTGATCGAAAAAACCTTCGAAGGCGGGCGCGATGCGTTAAAACCACTGGGTGTGCCGATCGAGGCCCTGGCGCGCATTTGCGCAATGGAAGACGGTAAAATCACATTTTGTGATTGACGAGCTGTGTTCAATCTCTTCCTGCGTCTGGCGCGTACCAAGCTGGGCCACAAACTGGTTGGATGGATATTCGCACACATGAGCTTTGCCATTCCTGCCAGGCGTCTGCGCGAGACTGAAACGCTGTTGGCATTTCATCATCCGAAGCCATCTTATCCGTTTCATGTGGTGCTTGCGCCAAAGAAGGCTGTTCCCAACCTGATGGAGCTTGACACCAGCGAATCCGTTTTTCTCCCTGATTTATTCGCTACTGTGCAGTCGCTTGTGGACGAATTTCAACTCCCTGCCTATCGTTTGATCGTCAATGGCGGGGAGTATCAGGATTTCCCACATTTGCATTTTCATCTGGTCTCTGACTCACTGAAAACTGATAACTGATGACTGACACAATTGCCATCCTCGACTTCGGTTCCCAGTTTGCCCAACTAATCGCGCGCCGTGTGCGCGAAGCGCAGGTTTATTGTGAACTATTTCCCTGGGACGCACCCGCCGAACAAATCCTGGCGCTGGAGCCCAAAGGCTTCATCCTTTCCGGCGGCCCTAATTCGGCCTATGAGACGGACGCCCCGTTCGTGCCGGACTTCGTGCTTGCTTCCGCTAAACCAGTTTTGGGAATCTGCTACGGCATGCAGGCCTTGACCGTGGCGCTCGGCGGGCAGGTAGACCCGTCTACAGAACGCGAATACGGCCATGCCAACCTTGAACATCTATTCTCTACTCCTCTACTCTCTACTCTCTCAACCGTCTGGATGTCACACGGCGACCGCATCACGCGTATGCCGGAGGGCTTTGTGGCGCTAGCGCGATCCGGCAACAGTCCCTGCGCGGCGATGGGGGATTTCGAGCGCAAATACTTCGGCGTGCAATTTCACCCCGAAGTGCACCACACCCCAAACGGTGCGGAGTTGCTCAGGAATTTTGTGATCGAGATTTGTGGTGCGAGACCCGATTGGACGCCTGCTTCCATCATCGAGGAGAGCGTGACTCGCATCCGCGCGCGCGTGGGGAGTGAGCGCGTGCTGGTAGCCGTCAGCGGTGGAGTGGACTCGTCCGTGGCGGCAGCGCTGGTGCACAAAGCGGTCGGCGACCAACTGGTGGCCGTTTTCGTGGACACCGGTCTCTTGCGGCAAGGCGAAGGCGAGCAAGTGGCCGCCACGTTCCGCGAGCAGATGGGCGCGGAGTTAGTAGCGGTGGATGCTGCGAATGAGTTTTTGTCCGCGCTCAAGGGAGTCGCTGAGCCAGAGAAGAAGCGCAAGATTGTGGGGGAGAAGTTCATCCGCATTTTTGAGGAGCAGGCAAAACAACTGGGACAGCCGAAGTTTTTGGTACAGGGGACGATTTATCCCGATGTGGTCGAGTCGTCTGCGCCCGATAGGAACAAGGCCGAGAGGATCAAATCCCATCACAATGTCGGCGGACTGCCGGAGGATATGCAGTTCGAACTGGTCGAGCCGCTGCGCTATTTATTCAAGGACGAGGTGCGGAGGGTTGGGGAAGCGCTGGGGTTGCCTGAGTCGATGGTTTGGCGGCAGCCGTTCCCAGGTCCCGGCCTGACCGTGCGCTGCCTGGGCGAAGTAACACGAGAACGCGTGGCCCGCCTGCGTGCGGCGGATGCTATCCTGCAAGAGGAATTGTCTGCAGCTGGGTTTCTCGGCAAAGGCGCTGGAACGTCCCAGGCTTTCGCTGTCTTACTGCCCGTCCGCTCGGTGGGCGTGATGGGCGACCAGCGCACCTACCAGGAAGCGGTAGCGATCCGCGCCGTCTCTACCGAAGATTTTATGACCGCCGATTGGACGCGCCTGCCGCATGACCTGCTGGCGAAAGTTTCGAACCGCATCGTCAACGAAGTGGACGGAATCAACCGGGTCGTGTATGATATTACCAGCAAGCCACCCGCAACCATCGAATGGGAATAACCGGAGGACATCATGAACTTCAACTTTGGAGAAGTACTCACCCGCGCCTGGCAGATCACCTGGAAGTACAAGGTGCTGTGGATCTTTGGCATCCTGGCTGGTTGCACCAATGGTGGTGGAGGCAGTGGAGGTGGGGGTAGGAACAGCGATTATTCCACGGGTCCGTCGGATTTTGATGTGCCGCCGGAGCTCCAAAGATTTGTTTACCAGATGGAAAACTTTGCTGATTGGGCTGTGGATAACTGGTGGATTTTCATTCTTATCGGGTTGGCTGTCCTGTTGCTCGTTGTAATCAGCATTTTTCTTGGAACAATAGGACGCATTGGCCTGATCAAAGGTTCATATGAGGCTGAAATGGGCGCGGAGAAGCTGGCCCTGGGTGAGTTGTTCAGCACCAGCATGCCTTATTTCTGGCGGGTATTTGGATTGTCGTTTTTGATCGGATTGGCATTTTTCGTGCTCATCCTCCCACTTGTGCTGATCGGAGTATTGACAGCCGGCGTTGGGTTCCTTTGCCTACTGCCGTTAATTTGTATTCTCATACCAGTCTCCTGGGCTGTGGGCGTCATCGTAGAACAATCGAACCGTGCCATAGTCCTCGAAAACCTGAGCCTGTTCGATGGTCTGAAGCGCGGCTGGGAGATTTCCAAATCGAACATTGGACCATTGATCGTGATGGCGTTGATCCTGTTTGGCATCACGCTGGTGCTTGGCATTATCATTGCATTGCCCATCTTCATCATGGTCTTCCCCACCATTTTTGCCTTTGCAATGAGTGAAGGCCAATCCTTCACACCGCTTTACATTGCATTGGCTGGCATCTGCCTGTATGCGCCGATTTCCTGGGTGTTGAACGGCATTTTAACCACCTTTACTCAGTCTGCATGGACATTGACTTATCTGCGCCTGACGCAAAATTCTCAAACCCCGGAGACTCCCGTTTTCGCGGAACCCAATGCGTAAAATTTCTCTGATACTGCTCTGCCTGCTGACACTGGCTGGGCAGAGTCATGTCGTCCGCGCCCAGGAAGGCGTGGCAACGGCAGAGCTATCCCTGGTGGATGCGCAGGGTTTTCCTGCCGTATCAGCTCTGCTGGATGTTTATGATGCGCAGGGGCAGCCGGTCGCCGGCCTGCAGCCGGGGGATGTGACTGTCTTGGAGGATGACCAGCCGCGTCCCGTTAGCGAACTAGTCGAATCCGCGCCCCCAGCCCAGATCGTGGTCGCGATCAACCCCGGACCCGCGCTTGCTGTCCGTGATGGACAGGGGAAAGCGCGCTTCGAGCGCGTGACCGAAGTGCTGGCCGGTTGGGCCGGTGCACAACCCCCAGATACCCCTGACAACCTTAGCCTGGTTTCCATTGCCGGGCCAATTATCACGCACGCCAAACCATCCGATTGGGTAGTCTCGCTGACCTCTTTCCAGCCTGATTTTCGCTCCACCACGTCTAATATACAATCTCTGATGATCGCGTTGAACACGGTCAATGAACCGCTTCCTTTGCCAGGCATGAAGCGTGCTATATTGCTCATCACACCCCATATGGATGAACCGAACATCGACCTGACATTGAACGCAATGGCTGAGCAAGCTATTGCATCGAAAGTACAGATTTTCGTCTGGCTCGTAGACGCAGACTTGTATTTCAATACGCCCAGCGCAACGGCTTTCAAAGCGCTGGCTTTACAAACAGGCGGGAATTATTTCGCATTTTCAGGGTTAGAACCTTTTCCCGACCTGGAGTCTTATTTTTCACCGTTAAGACAACTGTATTCCCTGAGTTACAACTCCGCCCTGACCACAAGTGGAGAACATACGCTTGCCGTTCAGGTACAGACGCCAGGCGGGGAAATCATCTCTGAAAGCAAATCTTTCAGCGTGGACATCCAACCGCCCAACCCGATCATAGTCATGCCGCCTGGACAAATCGTCCGCCAGGCGCCAGCGGATGATCCCTTCAACACTGAACTCCTGTTGCCAGACCGGCAGCCATTGGAAATCATCGTTGAATTCCCTGATAACCATCCCCGTCCTCTGGCCCGCACCACGTTGTATGTGGATGGTGCGCCTGTCGCTCAAAATGAGGCCGAACCGTTCGACCATTTTGTCTGGGACCTGAACGCCTACAATGAGAGCGGGCAACATGAACTGGTGGTTGAAGCTGTCGATTCTTTGGGGTTGAGCAAAGCCAGCATGAGTGTGCCGGTGGTTGTCACTGTAATCCACGCTCCTACCGGGATACAGGCTTTGCTGGCGAAATATCGCACGCTGATTGCTATAGGCGCCATTGGGTTGGCCGGAGGGATTTTGCTTCTCATCCTGTTATCCGGCCGCCTGCGGATCAAGTCCCGGAGCGAACGACGTGAGACGCGCAAACGCGCTGTCGATCCGGTGACGCAGCCTGTGACGATTCAGCAGGCAGAACCGCCTTCTAAACGGAAGCAAACCAAACGTCCCCCCTGGATGCGGGCGGATCGCTTGCAGGATGCGCCAGCCTATCTCACTCGCCTGCGGTCGGATGGCGAGCCTATGACCGGTCGTCCCCTTGCGCTGGTTGAAAAAGAGAACACTTTTGGCACTGACCCGGTGGAAGCGATGCATGTGCTTGACCACCCGTCGATTGCAGCCTTGCACGCCCGTATCCGTCAGAAAGATGGCAACGACTTCCAATTGGTCGACAATGGTACAGTAGCAGGAACGTGGGTCAATTATGAACCCGTACCCCAAAATGGATGTATCCTGAAACATGGGGACGTGGTAAACTTCGGCCAATTAATGTACCGCTTTACATTGAAGACCCCCCCGGCCGAACCCGAGCCAAAAATCATCTCTGAGGCCCCTGCTGAATGATCCGTAACGACCGCGCACACTTGAGCATCGCAACTCAGACGCATGCAGGCATGACCGGGAAAAACAACGAAGACCGTTATGCCGTCACTTCATACCAATTGAGCGAGAGCGATGCTACTCCCGTTGTGTTTGCGGTGGTAGCCGATGGCATAGGAGGGCACCGTGCTGGAGAAGTCGCTGCAGAACTGGCGGTAAATCATATCAGCCAGGCCGTGGCTGAAAGTGACGCACATCATCCCAAGAAAATACTTGAAAAAGCCATCCAGGAAGCCAGTAACGCTATTGCTGACCACGCTTCTTCCACACCTGAACAACAGGGCATGGGTGCAACCTGCGCTTGTGTTTGGGTGATTGGCAATCAGCTCTATACTGCATCGGTGGGTGATTCGCGCATCTATCTACTTCGCGAGGGACGTGCTCAACAATTAACCACCGACCATACCTGGATTCAAGAAGCGCTTGAAAAGAATCTCATAACGCATGATTATGCGCGTGACCATCCCAACATCCACGTCATTCGCCGTTATCTTGGCTCACCTGAGCCGTCAGAAGTTGATTTTCGTCTGCGCCTGTACGATAGCGAGACGGATGCGCTGGCCGAAGGGAATCAGGGTATGCCACTATACCCTGGCGATACATTGTTGATTTGCAGCGATGGTCTCACAGATTTGGTCTGGAACGATGAAATTGGCGAGATCATTCGTACGAAGGGCAACCTCAAAACTGCAGCACAAGGGCTGATCGATACGGCCAACCAACGCGGCGGACACGACAATATCACTGTTGTATTGATCGCCGTGCCACGTGATTTGAAGTGGACGCCGGTGAAGAAGAGGAATTGGCTGCCGTGGATCATCGGCGGGATTTTGGCCCTCGTTTTTTCGATTGTTTTCGCTTCTGTCCTGACCATCAACCTGCTTCGCTCCAGTGGAGTTGTTACTGCTACTGCAACCTCTGCTGCCACAACTGCCTTCTCTGCCACCTCCATTCCCGTAACGACTGCGCTACCAACCCAGGCGGCGACAGCTTCCAGCGTTCCTTCAGACACGGTTCCACCGCCGACGCAAGAACCTACGTACACCCCCTGGCCGACGAATACCGTCATACCCTCTGGCACTCAGACGCTGCAATAAAAAATCCCCGATTTTCGAAACCGGGGATTTTTGTTTTGCTTAATTCAGCAAGGCTTCAATCGTGCGATTGTTATCTGCCAGTCGCTCTGCCAACAGACGGGCGATCCAGTGATGCAGGAGCGCGGCCACTTTGGGTTCATTCTTTTCCATTTCATTCAGTGCGCTTCTCGAAAGGCGATAGACCACGCTCGTCCGGTCGGCGATTACGGAGGCCGTGCGTTTATTGCCGAGGTACATTCCCATCTCGCCGACTGTTGTGCCGCCACGTATGCTACGCAGACGCAATATCTTTCCATCGGGGAGTTCAAGCTGGGCAGAGACCAATCCGGCCTCAATGAAGTACATCTCGTCCGGTTGGTCGCCCTGGCGCATTAAATAATCTCCCTCTTCCACTTCCTTCTTCTCAAGATACTTCATCAAACTTTTGACATCTTTGGGGTCAGGAATAACACGGTTGAGTTGTTTCTCGATTTTCTCGATGAACCCGGTCAGGTCGGTGATGCCATGCTCGGCCAGGATGTGGTTTTCGCACCACTCCAATCCATGATCCAGGGTAGGGAGGAGGATGAAGCGGTCGTCGGTTTCGTCAACCAGTCCACCTCTTTCCAACAGTCGCTGAATAGCGGGGGACAGGTTTGTCCAGACCATATGGATTTGTTGCGACTCGGCCAGTTGCCTCATACGCGTGATGCTGAAGACAGCGGAAGAGTCGATCAGGACAACCTGGCGGAAATCAAGGATCACATAGCGAAGCCGTGGCTGGTTCGAGTTTTCGAGGCGCTCCTTGATCTGGTCCAGCAATTTCTGGGCTGTACCGAAGAAGATAAAACCTTGCATGCGCAAAATGAAAATTTTCCCGCCCCTTTCTTGCAGAGTCTGGCGGTGCAGGAGTGGACGCTCCACCTTGCTGCGATAATTTGCCCCCGATAATGTATTCTTGACCGCGTTGATCTGGCTGTAACTGACGACGAACATGACCACCGCCGCCAGCACACCGACAGCAATCCCTTCCAGAAAGCCGATGCTGGCAATCGCAACCAGGATCATCAGCACCAGCAGGTAGTCAATTCTTGGCAGGCGTGCACGCGCGTCGATGACCCACTCCACAAGAAACGATAATCCCATGAAAAGCAAGATACCGCCCAAGACCGGTTTAGGAAAATAGGAAAGCAGCGAAGCCCCAAATAACAAAGTACCACCACATACCAACGCAGCGAAGATACCAGCCAGCCTGGTTTTTGCGTTGAGACGGTGAGCCAATGCTGTCAGGCTGAGCGCCGGATATCCAACCGTGCTGCCAAATAATCCTGCGATTACGTTCGCCAGTCCGGCGGACTGCAACTCGCGGTTCATATCAATATCTTCTTTGACAGCAACTTCAAGAGCGCTGGTATTAAGCAACAGCGAGATCAGGCTGAGCACGACAACCGTTCCAATCTTGTCCAATTGCATGACGATGGCTGACCAATCCACGAGAGCAAAAGATGCCGGCGTTAACGGCTGGAACAGCGCCTTCTGGTCAAAGGGCCCTAACAACCAGCCGAGTTCAGCGGCTTCTGAAGTAGAAACTCCCAGCGCAGCAAGGGCGATATAAAAAAAGGCGATTGACAAGGTCAGCATACCGGGAAGAACCAGGCTATGGGAACTACGACGCAAGACCATGAGAAGCGTGACAGCAAAGACGAGACCTGGGATCCAGTGGGCCAGGACATCGGTCCGGAAGAGGTGCGTGAAGTTGCCCAGCGTGAGGGGCATGTCTGTCATCACATTGAAGCTACCCACGGTCAGCAACCAACCAGTCCCGGCCAGAAAACCGCCCACAACAGGATAAGGGATAAAACGCGCAAACCCACTTAATTTGAACCGGCCAAACACCATAAATAGCAGCCCTGTAAGCAATGTTGTCAGGATGATGGCAGCGACAACTGTAATGAAAGTCTCCTCAAGAGTTGCAGAGGCAGACATGCCCCCAACGACCCCGGCAGCGATCAGCGCCAGGATGGCCGCAGGGGTATCTTGCGGAATGGTCATGGTACCCGGGATGGAACTGGTGAGTGCGCCAAGCAGCAGAAAGGCAAATGCGCCGAAAAGGATATAACCTATTCCTTGGGCTACAAAAGGAACCAATACACCGGAAAATATCAACGCAGCCAACGATATTTCGACACTGACGTCGGTTACCCCCACAACCAGCCCTGCGGTCAGACTGGGAACCAGTTTTTTAGGTTGAAATTCGTTCAAGAATTTTTTTGCCCACACAGTGTCCTCACAAATAATAAAAGGTGAGTAAAAATGTCTGATTTATCCCCCAAGTATAGCAGCTTTCATGCTTTCTTTCCGGTTTCTTTCATCAGGCCTGCTCGCGATCCAGCCACAGCTCGCGATATTGACGGTTCCAGTCGATCAGGAAGCGGAATGCAATGACCAATCCCACAGCGCCGGCAACCCAGACCTCAATGCCCTGAAAACCCAGTAACCAGTATAGGGGAGCCATCAGTAACCCTGTAAAGACGCTGGCACGCGCGGAATGGTGAATAGTTAGTGTGAGCGCGATCAATAGACCAAGACCGATCAGACCGGCAAGCCAATTGGCCGCTAACAGTGCCCCACCCGCACAGGCCAACCCCATCCCGCCACGGAATTGCGCAAAAACCGGCCAGCAGTGACCGACCACCGCCGCCCCTGCTGTGAGCGGCACAACCCAGATCGCGGGGGCATACGTTAATGCCAACCATGTTGGGAGGAAGCCTTTGGCGATGTCAATAAGCAACACCAGCGCGCCCCAGCCAAAGCCGGCCTGCCGGATGGTATTGGTCGTGGTGGCATGACCGGAGCCCGCCTCGCGCACGTCCACGCCTTTGACCAGGCGCGTGATCCAGATCGAAGGCGTCAACGAGCCGCTCAGGTAGCCGAGCAAAGTGAAAACCAATACAGAAACGAAGGGGGTTGTCATTAGAATGATTTCTATTTTTTCTCTTTGGTTTTATTGGCTCTTCGGATTTTTTCAAGAAACCAATAAAGCCTGAACATCAACGGTCCCATCAGAATGGCAATGAGGAGGATGAGAACAATCAATTCTGGCCATCCGATTGCGATGACGGGACGGCAGGCGAATATGGCCATCCACAAAGCGGTGATACGGAGCAAGATTGAGTGCAGTTTTATCATCAGAAATTTCTGTAAGCTTACCCAAATGGGTTGGACGCTTCAACCACTTCTTCTCCCAGTTGTTCCAGGAACTTGAGAAAAAAAGCGAACCTCTGCTCTGCCAGCCGCTTACCGGTTTCTGTCCAGATGTAATCTTTGAAGAAGGCGGCCCTTTCCATGGCCCGGCCTTCAGATAATTCCTTACGGCACTCGAATCCCAACGCATCCCTTTTGCCCAGGGAGAGCAAAGAGTCCGTAATAGTACTGGCTCCCAGTTTATCCAGGATGTCAGCTTCCAGAACAACTTTACCTTCCCAGGAAAAGAGCGCTCCCTGCTCGCCTGGTGGAAGTGGACCCAGGTTGGTGCCATGTTCAGCAATAGCCCGTGCAACCCGGTTCACAAAATCCTTTGGATATCCCTCTTCCAAAAGATGTTTTTCCGCGATCTCAGCACTGACTCGGCCATGCACCTCATGGTCACAGACAAACATGGAGACATCATGCAAGATTACCGCTGCGCGTACAACGGCTGCCTGTTCATCGCTCGCACCTTCCCCAGCCAGGATTTCCTCCGCATTGTGCAGCACGTTTAACGTATGGTGCCAGCGGTGCTCTGCAGCGCGCGGAAAATCCTTCAGCCATTCCTGCTCGCTTTTGGCGGCAGTATCATTTAAATATTTTTGAGTGAAGGTGCAAAGGCGATGAAATTGTTTATCGGTCAACATGCTGACTCCTCTGCTCTATTTGCTCGATACGTTCTACGCCTTCGCCTGCCAACTGCTGAGGGAAGCTGTCCACTACCTTAACTGACTTTCAATTGTTCGCGGACTTCGTAATGTTGCGAGCGTTCATCAAAACGCGCGAGGACCTCCCGCGCTTTGTCTGGTACATAAGCAGCTTGGTAATCTTCCCCGGCAAAAGCACGCACAGCATCCAGCGAGTCGAACCACATCACGGTGACGAATTCCACTTCATTTCCCAGCTCTCGACGGAATACCTGGATTTCCCGAAACCCCGGGATGTGTCTGTCTTTGATGCCGACAATAATTTCACCTTTGAGCAGGTTTTCATAGCTGTCGGCTTTTTCAGGGGTAGTGTATCCGTGCCAGATGCGACTGATCATTTTTACTCTCCCAAATAAATTCTAGGTTATCGGTATTGCATTCATATCAGTATCTCTTTTACACGTCCAACCTGTCCACTCTGTAAGCGGACCTTGATGCCATGCGGATGCGTGGACGATTTGGTCAGAATATCCTTTACAACACCTTCGGTGAGTTTTCCGGTACGCTGATCCTGCTTCAAAACAATGCGGACGTGTGAGCCGGGTTTGATATTGGCGCGGGTATTTCCTTTCAAACTTTCCATTTTATGATTGATTCCAGCCTGCGATTTTGGCCTGGACTACATCCCAGCCTGAGTAAGGGCTGCGCTTGAGCCAGATTTTCGAGATGCCGATCTTTCTGGCAATTGTTTTCCCATCGTTTTTCAAACCTTGCCATACTGTATTAACATCAACCTGGGCATAATCGCCATTGACCGTTGCTTCTTCAGCTTGGACAGAAAAGGCCATGATGGCGATATATTTTGCATGAAAGCCGTTTATCAAAGTCTTGAATTCTTCAAGGCTTATTCCGCTGCCATGCAAATCTTTCAATTCATCCTTTTCAAGTGCGAGAGTTAGCATTTCATCATCGTGCTCAAAAAATGCGTGCAGGAATTCCTCAGCCGATTGTTTCACATCTGCTTCATCGTTTGGGTGGAACTCTTCGTAGATGAAGTGACTATACATTTCTGGAATACGAATGTCATCCACTGTTTCATCGAGCAATTCTTCTGTGATGAAACGATAAGCTTCCCGGTTGTCTACTTCGTTGATAAAGTCAACAACAATGTTGTTTGTATAAAGCAGTTCGAGCAATTGGTCGAGCTCGGTTTCAAGTTCAGCATCAGGGATATCAGATGACAGACGTATTATAGGATTCCCGATACGCTCGCGGACAGAAATTTCCGTAGCGTTTTCAAACTGGCGTTCGAATTCGGTGATGTAATCCAACCACTCACTTTCAACCTGGGGAGAAAGGTTTTCACTGTGACTTTCAAATTGCATATCGTACCACTTGCGCAAATCTTCTTTTTTCTTTTCATTGAGAATGCGCTGAATGCGATCTTGGAAATCGTCGTCGATAGGTGGTTGAGTCATTTGGCTCTCCATACAATCAAGATGGTGTCATCCTGAGCGGTAGCGAAGGATCTCGTGACCGTAGGGAGCGGAATACTTACTCTCCAAAAATTGCTCTGTAATCAGAGATGCTTCGTCGTGAAGTTTACGCTGAGCTTGCCCGCCCCGGTAAAGCGGAGCGGGCCGGGGGCGAAGTGCTCCTCAGCATGACATTACTGCAACAACCCTCTCGCAAACCGCAAAAACGCCTGCACGTCGTTGAAATTGGTGACCAGGCCTACTGAAATCCGCACCGCGCCGGAGGCCTTGCCGTCAATGCAATGACGGAAGTCGTCAATGGACAGGCGCTCTTCGTGATCCGGTTGCGTGAAGCAGACGTCCAGTTCCACGCGCGAGATGCCCAGCGCGATCTCACCCGCGCCAGGGTTGCAGAAGCAGCCCGTGCGCAGCGAGATGTTGGCCTGGTTGGCGACAGCTTCGATGTCACGGTGATCGATAATCTGGCCGTCTTTGTTGTAGAAGTTGACCGTCACTGCGCCGCCGCGCCCCTCGGTATAGGTCGGCCCGTAGACGCGGGCCAGCGGCTCGCCGGTGGAGTGTTTCATCAGCGTCAGGTGGTCGAGCAGCCAGCCGGTCAGGCAACGCACGCGCTCGTGGATCACGTCGTAGCCGATGGATTCGATGTATTTGAGTCCGATCTCGACGGCGGGTATATTGAGATAGTCCACCGTGCCGTCTTCGAAAGCGGCTGCGCCATCGGCCATGTAATACTTGTGGCCCTGCACGGAGGCGACGGTGATGGTTCCACCGGCGAACCAGGGGCGGTGTAGTTTTGCCAGCGCACCCTTACGGGCGACCAGCGCGCCCAGGCCGGTGGGATATCCAAACATCTTGTAGAACGAGATGGGGACGAAATCGGGGTTTACTGCTGACAGGTCAAGCCGGTTGGTAGGGACGAAGGCGGCCGCGTCCAGTAGCACGTCCCAGCCCGCATTATGCGCCCGCTCGACCCACTCCAACGGGTGCTGCACGCCCGAGAAGTTGGATTGGGCCGGATAAGCGAACAGGTTGCGATTCCCCGGTTTGGCCTGAGACAGGTACTCGTCCAGTTGTGAAGCGTCCACGCGCATGTCCGGGAGCGCGACCGGGATATAGGTCACCTCGGCGCCTCTGACACTGGCAAATTCCCGAATCCCATTCACGGAGTTATGATTGTCAAACGTCAAAAGGTAGTGCCCGCCGGGAAAGGGATACGACTCGCCCACCAACTTGAGCGCGCCGCTGGCGTTGGGCGTGAAGATGCACAGGTATTCCTCGGGGTCAGCATTGAAGAACTTGAGCACGTACTCGCGCGCGTGCTCCACCAATTCGGTGGCGGCCAGGGAAGTGGGGTTGGATGAGTGCGGGTTGCCAAAGATGTTCTCGCCAAGCAGCCTCTGGTGTTTGCGGATTTGCGAATCGGCGTAGAGTCCGCCGCCGGTGTAATCGAGGTAGACGTGCTCAGCCAGGTCGAGCCGGGCGTAGTCTGTGGCGCGCAGTTGGTCAATAGCTTCGGTGGTCGGGTAGCTGGGATAAGCTCTCAGAAACCGGATGAGTTCGGGTTGGGTATTGGACATGCTGCCTCCTACGCTTATTTTAACCCGATATTGAATTCAAGTGAGAAATGGAATTTGAAAACGAAAATTTGGCTTTGGTCCAAATTGGTTATGCCTAAACACAACGGACGGCCACACTGAATGTGACCGTCCGTCATTGTTTCAAGGCGAAATCATTTTTTCTTCCCCCTCAATCTTTTCAATCAACTCCTTCGCACGCTCACGTAGCCACAGCGTGGGGTCATTCTCCGCACGCTCTCGTAACAATGACAAGGTGTCTGGATGGTCAGGCCAATATTCTGCAAGTGCATTAACTGCCACTTCACGCACCAATTTATTCGAAGAAGCCCCGAACATTTCTTCATAAGAATATATTCCTCCTGGCACTGGCGACTCGTCGTTAACTGCACGCTCTTGCAGGAGCGGCAAGGTTTGGGCATCCTCGCGATAGTGTTCTGCCAGCGCCTCTACGGCCGCACCTCGCACATCAAAATGCTCCGATTTCACCACCCATTCCTGCAAGAGC
>JAFGKO010000357.1 GCA_016928525.1 Anaerolineales bacterium
GATTGTGCAAATCAGATATTCAACGTACTGTTGTTTGGTAACCATGACCACATGGTATCATCTCGTCACTCTAAGCGAAAGTCCTGTGTATATTAACTCCACCACCAGTGTATCCAGGGCCAATTCACACCGGAGCTGGCTCGTTTTGGCTCATCCCCATAGTTTCTCATGAAGTGCGACATTTTAAAGTTTTAGGACCTACGCAGTTCGCGAAAAGGTACCGGAAATAAGGGGGTTCTCCCATTAACTGCGTAACCCCTGAGTTTAATATTGCGTGGTATTGAAATTTTTCAGAGAATTTGCTATAATATTTGTATAAATAAAGTCTTATTTATCCAAATCCCGTTGGGAAAGTCAATCACAAAAGGAGGCTCATGATGAAACCTCGTACCTTGACCACCATTCTTACCACTCTGGGTGCTGTAGCAGGCATTCTCCTTGCAACGGCAGGCTGGAGCGCAGGTGAGGGTGCAGGCGGCGCATATATCAGAAATGGCAGCGCCACAAGTGGCGGCGTCAAAATCCCGATGCCCGATTATAAAACTGCTGAAAGAACGGCAAGCCAGTTGAACAAAGAAGAAGACAAGGCGGAGAAAAGGAAAGAGAAAGAGGAAAAGAAGTCGGGGCGTTCCAAATAAAACCGTGATTTCATGTTCGTAAACTTAAAAATAGGAGATTGAATATGTATTCAACTGATCACAAATCCAAGCGGAGTATTTGGGGCCTGTTGTTAGTTGCACTTATCACGATCCTCCCTGCTGCTTGGGTGGCAACGTCTACACCTTTTGGAACTATGGTAAGTAACGGTGAAATCTCGTTCACAGCACCGGATGCAAAAGCCGGTGAAAATATGGCAGACATCCTCAACAAGGCGGACAAAAAGGCTGAACGAAAAGAAAAGAAAGAGGACAAAAAGGATAATCGGAAATAGATTTAATAATTGTCCATCTTCGTTATTTTACACGGACAATAAAACCCACTGCAATAGGACGGCTTAAAAATTTCAGCCGTCCTATTTTTATATTCCTTTCGTCAACTCCACCACCAGCGTATCCAGAGCCAGGTCCAGCGTGACCTGGCCTGTTTTTGTCCCCTCATCGATCTCCAACAGCCGGTGATAGATCTTCTCCAGCACAGGCAGGGTGAAACTGTGCGCCTGGCCTGTTATTTTTTCGGCCACAAATGGATGCACACCCAATGCGCTTGACACCTCGTCCTTGCCACCGCGCGAGTCAAGCACCTCGCGCGCCAGCAGCAGCAGGCGGAACTGGCGGATGACCATGCCCCACAGCGAGAACGCATCCTCATTTTCCAACAGGCGATGCAACAAATGCTGCGCGGACCTGCCATCCCCATTTGCCAGCGCATCCACGAAATCAAAGACGCTCTCCTGCGCGGTAACGATGCTGACCGCTTCCACATCCTGGACCCTGACCTGCCGCTCCCAATTGACATACGCCAGCAGTTTGGCGATCTCCTGTCCCGCCTGACGAGTATTCACGCCGACCATTTCGGCCAGTTTGGCAGCAGCGGGCGATCCGATCTCGCCGCCCTGATTCTTGGTCTCGTTAAGGATCCAGCCAGCCATCTCCCATTGACGCGGCAGCATGAAGGACTGCGTTTTGACCAGCTTGCTGTTCTTCCCAATCCATTTCACCAGCCAGTGTTTGTCTATATCTCTGGGTTCGATGATTTCATAGATGACCAGTCGCGCCGTCTCAGGCACTTTTTCAACGAATCCTTCAAACTTCTTGCGCTCGTTCGGCCTTGTATACTTCCCCGAAGGATTCGCCAGGAGCACCAACCGCTTCGGCGCTAAAAACGGCATGGCATTAACAGCCGTGTTCAGGTCGTTCTCGCTCATCGTGCGCGCATCCAGGCGTGCTGTGTTCATGTCCGCGCTGATGGGATCGGTAAAATCTACCTCAAACTCTTTCAGGCGACGGGTAATGGCGAATTCGTCATTGCCGTAGAGGAAGAAAACGTTGGGCATAGAGACTTTACAGAAAGACAAAAGGCAAGGAGATATAAATCTATTTCCTCGTGACCTTGTGTCTTCGCGCCTTTATGGTCAATTCCGAGTAATCACACGATGAATGGCCACCCCACGTTTGCGCAGGGGGATGATGTCCTCGATTTGCAGATTCCCCAGGTCCGCTTCGGTGGTGACTTTGGCTTGCAAAATGGGTCCCAGCGGCTGGCTGAGAACGTAACCGAGCACTCCAAATATCACCGCAAAGGGCAGCAACCAAAGACGCCGCCGGAGGGATTTAGCTCCGCTCAACGGGAACCAGGCCAAAGTCCCGGCCAGAAGCGCGGTGGTGGCAAAGTTCGTCCCGCAACCGGCATGGATAGCCAGCTTACTTTCGCCAGCACGTAAGCGCGTCAGGGCCTGGGTCACGGCAGCTCTCAAATCGTCAGTTGTGACGTTCCCAAGGATGAAAAAACCGGTTGGGTTGGAATGCCCCGCCAGGTGGCGCTCAGGGTATTTGGCCGAGAGGATGTGGATGGTGGCGTGTTCGAGGGCATGGTTGCGGCGGGTTTCGAGGATGAGGGGGAGGTCTAGGATCATAAGATGATTATACCCTGCCCCACCCGCCTTCGGCACTCTCCCCTAATTTCCGCTGTAGTTCGCAGAAATTGGGGAGGGCCGGGGAGGGATCAGCCTTTTCCGTTCGAATTTGTCTCTAACGCTTTAAAAGTATCTAGCAAGCTGATCAGAATCTGGTCAGTGAACGCGTGCATTTTGCCCAACATCTCTTCCCAGGCCTTGCCAGAGGGGATGTTTGCTTCGCTATATATTTTCATGACCGATTCGAGCAAAACGTTGCGGAAAAATAAAAACGCGCGGGTCGCATCCACGTAGCTCAGGTTATAGCGACGCGCGCGCGAGGCATACTCATAACCCACCGCAAAGGCCTCGGAAGCCGCGTCTTCAGTTGTAGAAGCCAGGTAGTTCATCAATCCCTGAAAGAGAGAGCGGGCACCTTGACGGTATTGTGCCCGGGCATCCTCATCCAGCTTTTGATACCAATTTTCAGCTTCCAGCCGCCCTTCGGTGATCTGCATGCGCACGTTCCGGACCGCCGACTGCATCATATCCTCGGGTTGTATAGTATGGGTTTCGCGAGCAGTCTGGGCCCAAAGCAACACTTCGTCACGTTTGTAGCGGCGATGACCGCCCTGGGTGCGGTGTACAGGCAGCAAGCCTTTGTCAGACCATAGCCGCACCGTGCTAGGATGTACACCCAACAATTTCGCCGCCGCACTCAGGGAAAGCCACTCGTTCATAGAGGTCACTCAGCCGCTAAGGCGATTTTCTCCACGAAAGACGGCTCAATGGCCTTCTGCTTGAATGCGGATACGTCAATGCGCGCCAGGAGCACGGCTGCGGCTACCAGCATAGCGGCTTCGATCCCAAATACGACCATGTACCCGCTCAAGGGCTGCCCCGTAACCTGCGTCACCCCATCACGCACGATCCCACCGAGCAGCGATCCCGTTAACCTGCTCATCGCGTTGGAAAATCCCCAGGCGCCGATGTACAGGCCAACGTTCCCAGCCACGGTCAGATCGAACATCAGGGAGAGATTGGCGACCGTGGAGAGTCCCGTGCCGATACCGAGCAAGGTCACGCCAGTATAGAAAATACTCAAGTTATGGAAGAATCCGCTCAAAACGATGACGATAAACCCCGCCAGAGCACCCAGATTCCCGGCTTGCGCCACAATACGCTTGGGCAGGCGTCCTTCCAGCGCACCGGCAATGATGATGGCAACCAGCACAAACGTGCCCCACAGTGAGGTAATGCGTGTGGTTTCCGTGACAGTCATGCCAAAGGCCTCGGCGCCAAATGGCTCCAGCAGAACGTCCTGTCCCAACAAGGCAGCCAGCAGAAGCAACAAATAAATGAAAAAGAGTTTTGCCACCGGGTTATCCAGGATAGCAGACATCATCTGTTTGACGGTATAGGTTTCGGCGCGGGTTTTGATGGAATCTGTTTTGAAGCGCGGCTCCAGCCGGAGCAGGCCGAGCAAGCCCAGGCCCAGGGCTGATGCGCCTACAATCTCAAAGGCACGCATCATGGCTTCCGGCGTGTAGGGGTCCACCATGCGGCTGATGCCTATGGCCGTCCCGATGATGCTGACAATCATCATGAACCACATGGTTGCGATGGTCTTGCCACGCCCGTCTTCACCGGAGAGTTCGGATGCCAGCGAGAGGTAGGAAACGCTGGACAGGTTGTAGCCCATGCCCCAGGCGCCAAACGCGCCGATGCCAGCCAGGATCCCCAGACCGAAATTATCGGATATCAGGAAGGCCACTTGCGGAGAAACCACCACGCCAACGACGCACAGAATCAGACCAGCCAGAATGTAGGGGGTGCGCCGCAGACCGAAAACAGGGTGACGGTCGGAGTAGGAACCGATGGCCACCTGAATGGGAGAAAACAGGTAGGGGAGCGAAGCCAGCAAAGCGACCAGCGTGGCCGAGATAGCCAGCTCTTTGATCATGACGCGATTGAGGGTGCTGTTGATGGGCACGAGCGTCATGGCGACAGCGACGTGAATGAGACCAAGTTGGATGCGTTTATGGAGCATATTCAAACCAGATACAAAGGATTACCCTTTGTACTCTGCGGACAGGGATACGTCAATGTAGATTTACGTAGAATTTTATCAGGGAAAACTAAGAATACTTAAAAAATCAGCCCTGGAATGTGCCGGTTCCCCACAAATCCCAGGGCTGACCACGTGGATCCCTGCTCCCCGGGCCCTCCACGTGCCAGTAGATTAACAGGGTCCTAAGTTGTTTGGGCTTTGCTCATCTCTTGCGCGGTTTGTAAAATTTCATGCGCTGATTGCAGCGTCCCTTCACCGACCTGCCCCAGCATCTGGGCCAGCTCGAGCAGGCGAGCCTCGCCAGCCAGCAGCGCAACGCGGGTCAATGTGCGTTTCTCCTGCACCAGTTTTTGCACCTGATAATGTTCGTCGCCAAAGGCAGCCAGTTGCGGCAGGTGTGTGACGCAAAAGACCTGATGATTGCGCGCCAGGTTCCACAGCTTATGGCCTACAGTCAAGCCGACGCGCCCGCCGATGCCCTGATCGATCTCATCGAAGATCAGGCTGGGGATTTCGTCCGCGCGGGCTAGCACGTTCTTCAAAGCCAGCATCAGGCGCGAGGTCTCGCCGCCGGAGGCGATTTTGGCCAGCGGCTTCAGCCCCTCGCCAGGATTGGGAGCAACCAGGAATTCCACCCGGTCGTAACCGTTGTGATCAAATGCCAGGCGTTTCCCGTCTTCCACGGGAATACCGTCGGAGTCGTCTTTGGTTTGGAAGTCCACAGAAAATTGCGCGGAAGACATACGCAGATCGTTCAATTCGGTTTCGATGCCCTTGCCCAAATCAGCAGCTGCCCCCTGGCGTTTTTTAGAAAGCGCGCCGCCTTGTTCAGCTAATTTTTTCAGCAAGGCAGTCTCTTCAGCTTCAAGTTCGCCAATACGTTCCGTTGCGTGGCTGATATTTTCCAATTGCGCCCGCGCATCCTCGCCGGAAGCGATCACCTTTTCAATCGAGCCGCCATATTTGCGCGTAAGGCCATAGATCAGATTAAGTCGCTCTTCGACTTCTTCCAGCCGCTTGGGATTGAACTCGATCTCCTCCAGATAATCGCGCAGCCCGTGGACCAGTTCCGCCAGCATCTCTTCCAGATTAGTGGCCTGCTCGGAAAGCTCCAAGCGGGTTGGGTCGATTTTGGCCAGCCCCAGCATGGCCCGGGCAGCCTGCCCGACCAGGTCACTGGCAGCGGGCGATTCGGGTGTGCCCTCGTCGAGCGCGGTCAGGGCCTGTTGGGCATACTCTGCCAGCGACTCGGCATTGGCCAGCTTATCGCGCTCTACTTTCAATTCATTGTCTTCGCCAGGTTTTAGCTTGGCAGCTTCGATTTCCTCGGCCTGATAGGTGAGAAACTCGATGCGACGTTCAGCATCCGCTTGCGCCTGGCGCAGTTCCTTCAGTTCGCGGCGCACGGCCAACAGTTTGTGGTAGCTTTGACGGTACTCGCTCAAGGCAGTGCCCACGTCCGCATAACGGTCCAGCAGGCCCAGGTGCGCGCGCGTATCGAGCAGGGAGAGATGTTCTGATTGGCCGTGAATGTCCACCAGCAGCGCACCCAATTCCTTGAGCAGGGACACGTTCACCGTGCGACCATTGACGCGCGCGATGCTGCGTCCCTCGCGCCGGACTTCGCGAGTCAGCGTGACGTAGCCCTCGTCATCCAGCAGTTCTTCCCGTTTCAGGATTTCGTGCAGCGCCTCTTTTTCCGGACCCTTGAGGCTGAACACGCCTTCGACAAGGGCATGCTCGGCCTCAGCACGGATGACCGTGACCTCGGCGCGTCCGCCGATCAGCATGGTGACCGTGTCGAGAATAATGGACTTGCCCGCGCCGGTTTCGCCGGTCAGGATGATCAGGCCGGGGCCAAACTTGAGCTCGAGCTTGTCGATGATGGCAAAATTTTGGATGCGCAGTTCGGTGAGCATGGGTTATCTGGAAAACTGGAAGCCGGAGATACGTGCATAGACAGTAGGCGTGGCAACGAAGAGATAAAGCCCCTGCCAGATGATCGAAAAGTAGCTGCCCGTCAGCAACAGGAACAGAATGACCGGTATTGCCCCGGCCACGACACCCGCGGCGGTCAACCAGAACAACTGTTTAGAACGTCGTTTGCGCAATGCGGACTGGGTGATATTTGCAATAAAGGTGCCGGCTGCCCCCGCAATTGCAAAGGAAACGAACCACATGAAGAAGCCGATGAAGCCGGAGATGACGACCAGGAGAATGCTGGCAATCAGCGAAAGAACGGCTGCGGCGCCAAAGCCGATAAAGTAATCGTACCATTCGGCGGTGTTGAAGATTTGTTGCTGCTCGCGGACACATTCCTTGCAGCGGTAACCGATCGGCGTGCGCACGGCGCACTGCACACAAATTGGCCGTTCGCAGCGGTTACAGCGCAGGCTGGTTTCACGGTCGGGATGGACGTAACAATATAACGTAGTGGTTTCTTCGCTCATCGAGGCAATCCTATAGCAGGGTTTTGATTCATATGTGCGGTCAGGTTTCGATAGAAGTAGCCTGCGTCTCCAAAGCGGACAAAATGGGCGGTGTAGTCTGCCGCGCGAACCTCCACGCGGTCGTCTTCGGCCAGGCCAGTAGGGACGGCCCCGTCTACACTAAGGACAGCATTCTCGCTTTTCACGTGGATGCTGATGGACGAGCCCTCAGCTAGAACAACAGCCCGGTCCACCGAAAGATGCGGCGCAATCGGTACGATCAAGATGTTACGCAATTCCGGCGGCAGGATCGGTCCCCCGGCGGCCAGCGCGTAAGCGGTGGAGCCGGTTGCTGTGGCGGCAATCAGGCCGTCGGCAATGTAGGTGGTCAACAAATGACCATCGGCGCTGGCGGCCAGCTTGACGGGTCGCAGGTATTGTCCGCGACCGACGACGGCTTCATTGAGTGCTTGCCAGGAGCCAATGACCTCTCCAGCGCGGAGGTGTTCCACTTGCAACATCATGCGCTTTTCGATCCAGGCCTCACCACTGAACAGGCGCTCCAGCATGTCACGCCATTCATTCTGCTGCACCTGGATCAGGAAACCCAGCCGTCCCAGGTTGATGCCCAGGATGGGGATACCCAATGGGGCGCACAGGTGACCGGCCCGTAACATTGTCCCGTCACCGCCCACAGCGATGAGCAGGTCGAAGTCTTGTTTTTTGATGCGTTTGCGCAGGCCTTCCTCGTACAGTGACCCACAAGGGGCATCCAGTCCCTTTTCACTCAAATATGCAGCAACGACTTCCGCCTCTGCAAAGGCAGCCGGCATTTTGGGGTAAGCGGTCACGACCGGGCGCTGCGGGAGAAAGGGGTCGGACATAATGGATTAATTATACCCTCCATCACCCCTTTCCCCTCTCCCAGTGGGAGAGGGGTGGGGGTGAGGGGATTTACACCAAGCTCTGATCACAGAGATTCCTGAACCCGCAATGAGCGCAGCGAGCGGCCTGTTCATGCGAACGATCGACATCACCCTTGATCTCGTCGCGGCGCATGTCAGCCAGCAGATCCATCAGAGCAAACTCAAGTTCGGGAGTATAGTCTACAGCAAAATTGCGGTCGCTGTAATGAATGATGCCGTAAGGTGGGCGTTTACCATAAGTCTTCTCAACCAGCAAACAGTACGAAGCCAACTGGAAGATGTGCGAATCATAAGGCGCTTCGGGCGTGCGTCCGGATTTGACCTCCACTGGGATGAGAATTTCGCCTTGACGGACGAGGTAATCCGGCTTGCCGGTCAATTTGAGCGGCGGGTAGTACAGCGGGCGTTCCACCGCACCCCAACCACCTGTGTCCGTGTAGATGACACGACCACCAGGTAGGCCGGCCTCGCGGCGCTGTTTCCCCGACTGCCAGAAGAGGATTAAAGCGAGGATGAAAAGGAAGAGAATGAGATAGTGCATGTTGATCAGTAGTGCATGTTGATCAGTGGACAGTATTCAGTGATCAGTAACCAGTGTTGTCAACAGCTGGCTGCTTCTTGGATGACCTTTTTGACACGTTTCACCTGTGGGTCAGTCAAATCTCCCATGCGTTTTTCGAGCACTGCAATGAAATCGTCTTTGTTGCTGGCATCCACGGCAGGCAGGCACTTTTCGGAATGCTGCGGCACGTCCTTCGGACGGCAAGTGCGCAGGTGGTCTAACAGAAACGGAAAAATCGTCTGTCGGTATTCTTCACACGCCGACGCAGCGCCCGCCAGGGTAAGCACGCCTCCATCCACGGTGATGACGGAACCCCCTTCAATCGCTCGATAGACCTCTTGAAGGTGCTCGAAGATGACATCCGCTTTGAGCGTAGCAACTGTAGACAATGCAATCATACCGCCCCACACCAGACGGTTATTCCGGCTCTTGAGCAATCGCAGATAATCTTCAGCATAGTCCGCGATCAGAGATGGATCAATGTAGCCGATTTCATATAGCACCTTGACGCAATTGGCCCGGATGTTTTTATCCTTGTTCCACAGGTTTTCGGCAATCTCACGGATGCCTTCGCGGTCTTTTCGCTCGGCGAGGTCCCTGGCGAGTTCCTGGTTGGGGACTTCGTCGCGGCGGTTCTGGAAATGAGCGATTCGGTTCAGGACAGACATAAAACCTCTTGAAGCAAACCTTGCGAAGGTTTTCCTTCAGCGGTACAGCCTTTCAGAACAACCTTCGCAAGGGTAATCTAACTACAGCAATTGCGTAGTGCAGTAAGCCACCAGCAAGACCAGCGCCAGAAGCAGGAACAGGAAACCCAGTGTTCGCATGAGCCCGGAGGCCAGCACTTTGCGCCCGTGCACCCGGTGCAGTTCCGTCCCGCTGGCGAGTTCGGCCTGATTTTCGGATTCGAATCCCTGCCGGCGATACCACCAGGCGCGGCGGCAGTACAGGTAATTTCCGATGTCGGAAGAGCGGATGACTTGCATGGCCAGAGTATAGCACATTTATTCTAAGCATTAAGACCTGACAGGTTTTATCCCTCGAATTCGTTGCAGGCACTTCGCTAAAACCTGTCAGGTCTATTACTCACATTTCCCACCCGCCCTGGGAAATATTTCCTTGTGAAAAAAAGCACGGCGAGGATAATAAAATCGTAACGAGAGACGGAGGTGACAGCATGTCTGATGCGTTGACGATCAAATTCTGGGGAGTACGCGGAAGCCACCCGACGCCCGGCGCGGGGACGGTCAAATACGGAGGCAACACGGCCTGCGTAGAAATCACTGCGGGAAACAAAACGCTCATTCTGGACGCCGGAACTGGCATCATCCCATTGGGCCGCGATCTGGCCCGACGCGCTACCGGCCAAAAACGCCCGCTGGAGGTGACTCTGCTGTTCAGCCACCTGCACCACGACCACACGCAGGGATTCCCTTTCTTTGCGCCGGCTTACATGCCGAATGCAAAACTACACATTTTTGGGCCAGGTGTATCCCCTGAAATGCTGGAAAAGGTGTTGGAAAATAACCAATCACCGACTACCTTTCCGGTGGGATTGCGCGAGATGGCGGCGGCCAAGGAAATTCGTTCAGTGCGCGAGTCGCAGGTCATTGTTTGGGAGAAGGATGAAGTCAGGGTAGTGGATGCAGGCACCGGGCTCGATGATGAAGCGCTGATTGTCCGCATTCATAAATCGCATGCGCATCCGGGCGGGGTGTACGTCTATCGCGTGGACTGGCGAGGGCAATCTATCGTGTATGCTACGGATACGGAAGGGTACGTGGGGACCGACCGCAGGCTGGTCCGGTTTGCGCACGGGGCAGATGTATTGATCCACGACGCCCAATATAGCGAGGAACACTATCACGGCCAACTGGCGGACTTTCCGTCCACGCAGGGGTACGGTCATTCGACTGCGAGGATGGCTTGCGAGGTAGCTGCCACGGCGGGAGTGGAAAAGTTATTCTTATTCCATCACAACCCGGCCTATGAGGATAGCATGATAGATGAAATCGAGCGTGAGGCGAAAGCCTGGTTCGAGAATACGGTGGCGGCGTATGAGGGGTTGGAGATTACTTCCCTCACCCCTGGCCCCTCTCCCACCGGGAGATGGGTTGGGGAAGCCCCGAACAGCGGGGTGAGGGGACAATGGAGGGTAAAATATGTTCAAGATGGCTGAATTGAAAAAAGACGACACCCGCAACCTGCTGGCGGATATCCAGTTGTTCGCAGGACTGACGCCCGCCCAACTGGATTGGGTAGCACAGCGCGCCCACCGGCGGGTGTTTCCAGCCGGGACGAACGTGCTAACTATCGAACAGCCGGGCGAGGCGGTTTACATCATCCTGCATGGGACGGTGAAAATCCACGTGGAGCAGGGGGATGGGCGGGATGTGATCCTGTCCATCCTTGGGGCGGGCGACCTGCTGGGCGAGATGAGCCTGATCGACAGCATCGGTCGCTCGGCCAGTGCGCTGACACTAGAGAACTCGCTCATGCTATGGATGGACAAACAGAGCTTCAACTATCTGCTGGACGAATTCCCACCTGTAGCGCGCAACCTGGTACGGATTCTCTCGGCGCGCGTACGCCTGTCGGACCAGTTGATCCAGGCACTGGCATCGCTGGATGTATACGGGCGGGTAGCGCGTCAACTGCTGGCCTTTGCGGAACGCTATGGCCGCCCGACGGCAGACGGTGAGATCCGCATCCCCATCGCATTGACGCAAGGCGACATCGCCGATTTGGTAGGCGCTTCGCGCAAGCGCGTCAACCAGGTGATGGTGGCCTTCAAAGCTCAAGGGTTGATTGGGATGGATGCGGAGGGGCATATTATCCTGTTTGATCGGGAGGGGTTGGCGAAGTACTGTAAATGAGTGAGAAGGGAAAAGTAGCATAGGAAAAGGATGGGAAGATTATGGATAGAATCAGATGGTTTGCCTTGTTCCTTTTACCTTTGCACTTTTTCCCTTTTACTGTTTTATAATCGCCCCATGTCCGAATTCCGCTTCTTCCACCCTATCGAAGTCCGCTACGGCGACCTGGATCCGCAGGGCCACCTGAACAACGCCAAGTACCTGACTTACTTCGAGACAGCCCGTATCAATTATTTTATCCAACTGGGGCTATTCAAGCCGAGACAATCCTTTATGGATATTGGCGTGATTATGGCAGAGGCGCGCGTTACCTTCCATGCGCCTGTGCAATACGGCACGTCTGTACAGGTTGGGGTGCGTACCAGCAAACTGGGAAATAAGTCCATGACGGTCGAACAGAATATCGTCAATGCTGAAACTGGGGAAGTGCTGGCCAGCGGACAGGTGATTCTGGTCGCTTTTGATTATCATGCGAACAAAACCCTGCCTATCCCAAAGGAGATGCGAGAAGCCATATCAAATTTTGAAGGGCTTTGAAAACGGATAACCTCCCTATCCGGTGTTGATAACACCATTGTCAGGCCTCAATCACTAATGGAGATAACAAATAGAAATCGCACAATCAATGTCACTGCGAGGAAGGCGTAGCCTGACGTGGCAGTCTCCTCCACCGCAATGGGGATTGCTTCGAAGGTGAAACCATCTCGCAATGGCATCCCATTGTACGAAGTTTGAATAATTTGTTTATAAGACACGGAAACGCAGAGAATTAGAGTTCCGTGGTGAAATTTCAAGGTCAACACTCAAGAGGGAGATTGCTCGTTTCTTAAAAAGAAATAATATCTCCAGCGCAATTCTGCTTTACTCAAAATATTCGGGTTGATAAGGGGAAATGTGCTGTTGCGAATTGGCCAGGATTTCGTCAATGGTCATGTTTTCGTATTGATTGATTGTAGGGTGGTAATGAATGTGAACACACATTACGTTCGGAATCGATTTGTAAATCAGTTCTTCCACTCTTGTTGCAATTGCGTCGCCTTCTGTGACCGATAAATTGCCATCCATGCCAACTGTTAAGTTTAGAACAATATGCGGGCCAAAGCGGTGCGCCTGCATTTCTTCCAGTTGTTCGACTCCTTTTAGATCTTCCAATACGTCAACGATCTGTTCAGCCAGTTCTTTGCTAGGGACAGCACCCATTAAATCAACAGATGACTCGCGAAGAATAAAGGCGCCTGTACGGAGAATGAGCAAGGCCACTAGCGCACCTGCCAGTGGATCGACCCAGGGATAACCATGTTGGCCGAGGAAAATACCGATCGAAGCGGCAGACGCGGAGTAGATATCATTGCGGTGATCATATGCCAATGCATTCACTACGGGGTTACGGGTTTCTTTGCCCAGTTTTCGGACATAGAAAAACAAGAGTATTTTGATAGCAACTGTGAGGAGCGCAACCCAAAGGGCAAATGGATGCGTACCCAGTGATGTCATTTTGCCATCCAGAAGATCCCAAATTTTGTCTACTGCATTCCAGAACACTGCCACTGCTGTAGCTACTACGAACGCACCAACAATGAGGGAAGCGATGCTCTCCAGTTGGCGATGTCCGTAGGGGTGTTCGGTATCCGCGGGTTTCTTCGCCAGACGCATAAAGATACTAGCCACCACGTAGTAAGCCACATCAGATGTGGAATTGATCCCTTCTGCAAGCAATGCCGGGCTATGGCCGAGGATACCAATGGTGGTCTTCAGCGCAGATAACAGGATGTTAATCCCCAGACCAAGATTGACGGCCAGCAGACTTTTCTGATCGCGCGTGTGAGACATGGTCTTATTCTAAGGCTTATCTATCGCCAGCACAATTGACAAAAATCCTGTTTTGGCTTCGAATAGCTCAGCAATAAATCGAGTATACTTCGTGGCGCAATATGACCTCCAACATCCGCAACTTTTGCATCATCGCGCACGTGGACCATGGCAAGTCCACACTGGCAGACCGCCTGCTACAACTCACGGACACGATTTCCGACCGTGATATGACCGAGCAGGTGCTGGATACCATGGACCTGGAACGCGAGAAAGGTGTGACGATCAAAGCCTCCGCTGTGCGCATGGCCTATAAAGCCAAGGATGGTAACGAATACGAGTTGAACCTGATCGACACTCCCGGCCATGTGGATTTCGGCTACGAAGTCAGCCGCGCGTTGTATGCTTGCGAGGGTGCCGTCCTGGTGGTGGACGCTACGCAGGGCATCGAAGCGCAAACGCTGGCCAACCTGTATTCAGCCATCGACGCCAATCTCGAAATCATCCCCGTCATCAACAAAATCGACCTGCCTTCCGCCCGTCCCGACGAAGTGGCCGAAGATGTCGGCAGCCTGCTCGGGGTCGAGCCTGAAGCGGTTATCCAGATTTCGGCCAAGGCCGGGCTGAACGTCGAATCCGTGCTGGAAGCGATCGTCGAAAAGGTTCCGCCGCCTGCGGACAAAAACGAAGCACCGTTACGGGCATTGATCTTTGATTCGCACTACGATTCCTACAAGGGTGTGATCGCCTATGTCCGCGTGATCGAGGGCGAGATCAAGGCGGCTGAAACGCTGCGCATGATGGTCACCAAAGTGGACATGAAGCCGGTCGAAATCGGGATTTTCTCGCCCGCGATGAAGCCGGTCAAGAGCCTATCTGCTGGGGAAGTGGGATATATCGCCACCGGACTGAAGACCGTGCATGACTGCCGCGTAGGCGATACCATCACCCACCCCTCCGCACCAGCCTCGGACCCTTTGCCTGGTTACCGGCACCCCAAGCCGATGGTCTTTGCTGGCATCTATCCCGTGGACGCTGACGACTACAGCGACCTGCGCGACGCGCTCGACAAGCTGCAACTTAACGACGCCTCCCTGGTCTTCCTACCCGAGACCTCGCAAGCGCTGGGCTTTGGCTTCCGTGCCGGGTTTCTGGGCCTGTTCCACATGGAGATCATCCAGGAACGCATCGAGCGCGAATATGAATTGAATGTACTCTTTACCGCGCCCTCGGTAGAATATGAAGTTTTACTGATAGACAACTCGACTGCCCTAATCGATTCGCCCGCGGAGCTGCCGGATGAAAGCAAGATCGTTGAAATCCGCGAGCCGTGGATGAACATCGAAGTGATCACGCCCACCGATTACTATGGCCCGATCATGGACCTGGTCACCAAACGGCGCGGCGAGTTCAAGGGGCAGGAATATCCCGCCCCGCATCGTGTGCAGTTGAACTACACTATTCCGCTCTCCGAGTTGATCGTGGATTTTTTCGACGAATTGAAGTCACGCACCAAAGGTTACGCATCGCTGGATTACCAGTTCGCCGAGTACCGTCCGGATAAGCTGCAAAAGCTGGAAATCCTGGTCAACGGCGAGCCGGTGGACGCGCTGGCATCCATTGTGCATGAGAAGGACGCCTACCACAAAGGTCAGCGTTTCATCACCAAGCTCAAGGGCATCATCCCGCGCCAGTTATTCGATGTGGCCATCCAGGCTTCTTCCGGCGGACGCGTGATCTCGCGCGCCAATGTCAAGGCCACGCGCAAGGATGTGCTGGCAAAATGTTACGGTGGCGACATCACCCGCAAGAAGAAATTGCTCGAAAAGCAAAAGAAGGGCAAGAAACGCTTGAAGATGATCGGCAATGTGGAGATCCCGCAAGACGCCTTCATGGCCGTATTGAAATTGGATGATGAATAATTTTTACAAGGGCGAAGCGCTACCTTTCCCTGGACAATTCTGCAAGTAGGAATAACCAAATATGAAAGATGCAAAACGCTGGTTACCTGGTGCCCTGGTCAGTATTCTGCTGATTGCGGCCATTTTGTATTTCGTGGATTTTCGCGAGTTGGCGCAGGCTTTCCGCTCGGCGAATTATCTTATCCTGGCAGTAGCGCTATCGATGTCGTTCGTCTGGATGGCGGTGCGTGGTATCGTCTGGCGCACGTTGTTGCGAAACCGGGCCTCATACCGTGATGTTTTTCTAACCGTGGGCGAAGGGTACCTGATGAACAATTTCCTGCCCTTCCGGCTGGGAGAGTTCGGGCGCGCTTTTTTGCTCAGCCGCAAGTCTGAATTGCAATTCATGGAAATCATCCCGACCATCGTGATCGAGCGCGCAGTGGACCTGGCGTATTCAGCGACGTTTTTATTGATCTCTCTGCCATTTGTGGTCGGCGCTGAAGGCGCAGGGCAGATTGGTGTGAGTGTCGGTGTAGTGGTGCTTCTCGGATTGATCGTGCTGTATCTTCTGGCGCGCAACCGCCAATGGGCGCTCGACCTGTTCCATAAGTTCAGCCAACGCTGGCCTGTGCTGCAACGGGTGGGGGGCAGCTTCATCCAGTCGTTCCTGGAAGGCCTGGCCGTACTGACCGATGGCTGGTTGTTTACGCGTTTCCTGTTCTGGATGACGGTCAACTGGAGTGTCGCAATTGTTTCGTACTACTTGATCATGCTCGCCTTTTTCCCGGAAACACAGGCCATCTGGGCCTTTTTTGGGCTGGGTGTGGCAGCTTTTGGCAACGCAATCCCGTCACTTCCGGGAGCTATCGGCACCTTTGAAGGCGCTTTCGGTGGTGCTCTGACCATCCTGACCGGCGACCAGTCCACCGCATTTGCAGCTGCATTGGCCGGGCGCTTGTATCTGTATATCGCTTCGCTCACCATCGGATTTATTGGATTAGCCAGCGAAGGGCAAACGCTTTCAGGGATTTACCAGCAGTTGAAAGATTTCAGGGCCAGAGGTAACGCAGGCGCAGAATAGTATGCTTCAGAAAGAATCTCGAAAATAGGGCATGATTCCACTTCGCGACACATTAAGATCGCGCAGATTCCCACTTGTAAACTGGCTGATCATCCTGGCCAATGCCGCGGCTTTCTATTACGAACTGCGCATTGGTCCTTCTGCGCTTAATGGTTTTATCAATACCTGGGGTCTGGTTCCGGCGCGTTTGTGGGCTGATCCACAGAGCACCTGGATAACAATATTCAGTTCCATGTTCCTGCATGGCGGCTGGTTTCACGTTTTGAGTAACATGTGGGTACTGTTCATTTTTGGCGACAGTGTGGAAGACCGGATGGGCGGCGGACGTTATCTGGTCTTTTATTTGCTGAGTGGTGTAGCAGCCGGGTTGATGCAGGCCTTTTTGTTACCTGGAAGCCCTGTTCCGATGGTTGGGGCCAGCGGCGCCATTGCCGGGGTGCTGGGGGCTTACCTGGTTTTATTCCCGCGCGCACGGATTCTCAGCCTGGTGCCAATCCTGTTCATTTTTACGCTGATCGAAATACCGGCGGTTGTGTTCCTTTTGTTCTGGTTCGCATCACAGTTGTTTTCGGGGTTCCTTTCCCTGGGCGGCGCCAGCGGGAGCGGCGTCGCCTGGTGGGCGCACATCGGCGGGTTTGTGTTCGGGCTTTTGAGCGTGTTTCTGTTTGCACAACGAAGAAGACCACGCTACTGATTTCTATTCAACATCACAAATCTAGGAATAGCTATGTCAAAAAAATATCTTGTCACTGGCGGGGCCGGATTTATCGGCTCGAACTATGTCCACCGCCTGCTTTCTCGCGGCGAGCATGTGACCATCTATGATAATCTCAGCCGGGCAGGCGCTTCGAAGAACCTGTCCTGGTTGGAGGAAACGTTCGGGAAAAACAGTAGCAGGCTAATCGTCGGGGATGTGGCGGACGCCGCTCTTTTAACGGAAGCGGCTCAAGATGCGGATGTGATCGTCCATTTGGCGGGGCAGGTCGCAGTCACCACATCCGTCACAAATCCCAGGGAGGATTTTGAAGCCAACGCGCTGGGAACGTTCAACGCTCTGGAGGCAGCTCGCCTTTCGGGAAGAAATCCGATCTTCATTTATTCGTCCACGAACAAGGTGTATGGCGGGATGGAAGATGTGGCGCTGACAGAGGAACCTACCCGCTGGCGTTATTCCGACCTGGAATTTGGCTGCCCCGAGACCCAATCGCTGGATTTTCACTCGCCGTATGGCTGTTCGAAGGGGACGGGCGACCAGTACGTGCGCGATTATGCCCGGATCTATGATTTGCCAACTGTAGTGATGCGTCAGAGTTGCATATACGGGCCGCGTCAATTTGGCGTGGAAGACCAGGGCTGGATCGCCTGGATGATCATCGCCGCTGTGACAGGACGCAAGATCACGATCTGCGGTGATGGCAAGCAAGTGCGCGACGTACTGCATGTGGATGACCTGCTGGATGTCTACGACGCCGCGATTGCAAATATTGACGTGGCTGCCGGGCAAGTCTACAACCTGGGTGGCGGACCGGGGAATGTAATGTCGGTTTGGGCTGAGTTCGGGCCGTTGCTGGAGAAGTTACTAGGGAAGGAAATTCCGGTGGTGCGCGGCGATTGGCGGCCTGGCGACCAGAAAGTTTTTTACGCCGACATCCGCAAGGCAGAACGCGATTTGGGCTGGGTGCCGAAGATCGGGGTGGAACAAGGAGTAGAAATGTTGTTTAAGTGGGTGAAGGAAAACCAAAATCTGTTTTTAGGCTTGTAACTGTTTACTGTCTTGACAGGTGATTTTTTAACTGATAATATATGAATAGTTGCTCATATATTCATACAACCATGCCTCTCGACGAACATACCTCCTTTCATTTAGCCAACTTGTACAGCGCCTTGAGCGATCCTACCCGCGTGCGCATCATTGAGTTGTTGCTCGATTGCGAACAAAGTGTGGGAGCCATCGCTGAGCAGCTTGGGATGAGCGAATCAGCTGTCTCCCACCAACTACGTGGATTGCGCCTGCAGCGCATCGTCCGCGCTCGCAAACAGGGAAGGCAGGTATTCTATTGCCTGGATGACGAGCACATCGCAGAGTTATTTCGTTTAGGTCTAAAACACATGGAGCACGAATAGTTGCATAATCACTCACATACTCACTTCAATGAATTAACACAGCAAACTGTACGCCGCCTAGCGCTTTCGCTGGGCATTACATTGGTGTTTGTTGTAGTTGAGGCCGTCGCTGGTATGTTTGCCAATTCCCTGGCTTTACTGACCGATGCCGCGCACAACTTCACCGACGTGCTGGCGCTGGCGCTCTCCTGGTGGGCGTTGCGCCTTACATCTCAGCCCGCCAATCAGGACAAAACTTATGGCTATCACCGCGCCGGAATTTTGGCTGCGTTAGCCAATTCGACCACACTGGTGGTCATTGCGCTGGGGATATTCTACGAAGCTTATCATCGTTTTATCGATCCGCCCGAAGTGCAGGCGGATGTGCTGATCGGCGTCGGGATAATGGCTGTCATCATTAACGTGGTAACAGCCCTGCTCGTCCGGCGTGGTGCGGAGCATGACTTGAATATCCGCTCGGCGTTTTTGCACCTGATGGGCGATGTGTTATCTACGATAGGTGCAGTCGTCGCAGGCGTCATCATCCGCTATACAAATTGGAACTGGCTCGACCCGCTGGTCAGCGTGCTGATTGGTATCCTGATTCTGTGGAGCGCGTGGAGCATCATCCGCGAAGCGCTTGATATTTTGATGGAAAGCACACCCACTGACATTAATATGGATGCTATGGTTAGGGACATCACCTCTGTGGACGGTGTGCATAGCGTGCACGACCTGCATGTGTGGTCCATCACCCAAAGCATGCGCACGCTGTCGGCGCATTTGGTAACAGACGATATCCCAATTAGCGCAGGCGCATTTATTCAAACCAGGGTTAATGAACTTCTGTATCGTAAATATGAGATCAGTCACGCTACTCTGCAATTGGAATGCGAGGATTGTTCGTCTGCTCTGTTATATTGTGACATCACGCTTGCAAACCATCGTCACAGTTCGCCGAAATACTGATTTCCCCTTTCTCATCTAGGATTAACCAGTAACGACGCGTGAGTTTGATATAATAGGCGCGCACGCTGATTATCGGTGCGAGCAATTCGATTGTAAGGAGAAAATTTATGTATATCGATCCCAATACAGGTGGTATCCTGTTCCAAACCCTGGCTATCCTTTTTGGTGTTTTTTCTGGCGTAGTATTGCTGTTCTCTAGCAAGATCAAGATGGGTATTGCCAAGCTTCGCCGGGCCATGCGTAAGGATTCCGAAGAAACAGAAGCAACTGAGACAAAACCCGAATAGCCAAATCAAAGAACGAACTCGACAGTCCAACGGAGAACCGGGGATCGTGCTGATTTTTTATCGACACGGATACCCCGGCCTGTTTTTATTGAGACGTGGATAACGAAAAAGATGTACATGTTTAGCGTCTTAAAACCTCGAAACTTAACAACTACCTTGACTTTCGACCATTTCGATTAGACTATGGCGGAATTGGTGGTAGGAGAGCCAAATCCGCATAGATTGTAGGAGAGAACCTTAACAAAAACAGAATACGGTTTTGGAGATCAGTCAAGGGAGTTACCTGGCGGATATGCTGGTCGGGCAAATCAATGATGGAGAGATGGATGCCCTTGAAAGCTTGCAGCAAGCGTTCTGTGGTGGGTCGGTTTGTCTGCTTGGTTGGGTTACCGGGAAAAAGCCCGGCCAGGCTTTCTTGCTCTGCTTGCAAACTACGCTGTACGACGAATTCGATGAGCGTAAGGATGCATAAAGCCAGGGATAAGAGGCGGATCAAACCTTTGAGGTGATGCTCTCGATGGACAAAAACGGGGCGCAATCCGAGCGGTCTACCTTTAAGTCGTGAAAACAAACGCTCAATGGTAGGCACACTGCCGCGATAGGTGCGAACGGCATCTTCAAGCGAGAGTCGTTCTGGTGGGGCATTGGTGGCACATAAACGCCAGCCCATCGTACGCTGAGCCGCCTGAATGGCAGCTTGATTTTGTGTGACCGCAAGTTGATAGCGAACGGTGGTTTGTGTGCGGGGTGGCTTATCTTTGTACCCACGGACATTTCGTTCTTCGACTTGTTTGTGATAGGTCACCTGCAAGAAATCCGTTACGCAATGTTGGTTTAGGATCTTGGCGACCTCATCTTGTAAGGGCTCAAGTTCGTCGTACTGGCGTTTTCCACGTCCCGGTGCAGGGGTCAGCCGTGCAAGTTTTTCTTGTGCGCTTTGCAAGCGCTCTGCCAAACCACGTTCTCCACTGTGGGCCAAGGCCGGTGAATAGATCAACAAGAGCTGCTCTCGCCATTCAATGAACTCATCCGCGATGACAGCTTCCTGGGTTCGCACGCTTTTCCAACCTCGAGCCCTCAGCACTTCCTGCTCCGCTTCTTCCTGGCTGGAATAGACGGACACCAAATCTGGTTTTGCGGTCAATACATAGGCAACTTGTTCTGCCAGCAACTCCTGTTGATCTCCTTTTTGGCTCAACGGAACGAGATAATAATCTCCGCTGTGGGCTAGATGCGCTCGCGTTTCCAGCGCTTCCATCTTGCTGTCGCCCACGTAGAGCAACCCGTTTGCAGACAACGACTTTTGCGTGGCTTGGATGGCCGGAAGGTACAACCCATCATCGGCTCGATTTCCCGCCACCACACGCGTCACGATCGGCAGCGCTAAGGGATCCAGCGTGGCCAACAAAACCTTCAGTTGTGCCAAATCCGGACGGTGATCCTTGCTATGCCCATAGGCGAGCAAGGCGCTCCCTTCACTGTCATGATACACAGAGACGGTGGTAGTATCCACGCGAACCGTCTCCCTTGGCAACGCATACACCCGCACCACCCGCTCGTCGAGCTTGGCTTCGATACGCCCCCACAGCCCATCATCGCTCAGTTCCCCTAGAGCGTCTCCCAAACGATCATCGGTGAAATCTTTGGCTATCACGCTCCCCGGTATGACCCCATTGAGCGTTTGCAAATGCTCTCTCGCCCAGGCCTCCACATAACTTACCCGATGGTCTGACTCCGACAAGATGTATGCTAACCATCCGATTGTCATCCAACCCAGGCTGAGACCTCCCCGGTTGCCATGCCGGGATACTTCTTCATCGATAATCTCAGCTATGCCCATTTCCTGTTGCTGCTTGACCAGGAGCGGAATATCGTCTACTCGTTCGGTTTGTACTGCTACTTCGGCCATTTCACCGAAGTTTACCGTATTCTGTTTTTAAGGTCCAAAAGCCTCGAAACTCAAGGTTGCAGTTGCCAAAAGCGGATTGCGCTGCTTTGATCGCTTTATCAATACGCTTGCATGTTGGTGGAATAAGATATTGAATTACTTCGTTGAGCGTGAAACCAGCGGCTTTGTTGAAGGCTTCAACAACAAGATCAAAGTACTCAAAAGACGCTCCTACGGGATGACCAACCTGAAGCATCTCTTCCAGCGTATTTATCTTGACCTGGAAGACTATAGGCTTTTTGCTTGACCCCCATATGTGGCCATTTCACCGAGTTTCCCAAAGAGCCGCAATTCGGACCCGCGTAATGCCTCAAAATAAAAGGTAACTTTAGGGTAATGTTGCCTCAAAAGAAAATGTTACCCAAAGTAAGGTTCATCTTTCTGTGGTGATACAATGCTTCTGCTCACTCGGAGGATAGGGCAATGCTGGAGAGCAACCTGAGCGCCGCAGTGAGTGGCTAGACAACTGGGCAGGGAGCAGGATTCTCTGCCCATTCTTCTTGCCCAGTTGGCAGCCCAAAAAGCGATAAACTCATTCATTGTGGTGATAAGGTGCTCCAAAGTTGGAGGACTTTCTGGTCGATACTACCACGAAGTTTGGCGGGATTGAGACAAAGATAGGCATTGAGCAGCTGGGCTTTTCTTGCCAGAGAAACATCATTGCGTTCCACCACGCGTTGGTAAGGGGTTTTAGCAGTATCATATTTGCGAACGATTTTGTTGCCAATGCGCTCCTTGGTAAGGAGTTTGAGGACGGGTTGAAAGAAGTTGACATACAAGCGTAAATCCTGGTAAATGCTCTCTAAAAGAGCATGTTGCTCTTCGCTTTCGAACCGGTCATAGCCAATCACATGACGGACCACAGACCAGTTCTTTTGCTCGACGTGGGCCTGGTCGTTTTTCTGGTAAGGACGAGAGCGGGTGAAGGTGATCTCATGCTCCAGACAATAACGATAAAGCAAGTCGTTGATGAATTCGCTGCCATTATCCGAGTCAATCCCCAGCAAATCAAAGGGCAAATCCTGGCGTAGAGCGTCAATGGCGGCACACACGGCTTCCTGACTGCGTCTGGGCAGGGCAATCGGTTCAGTCCAGCCTGTACAAAGGTCGGTACAGGTCAAGGTGTTCAAGAACTGTCCTGCGGTACTCTCTCCACAATGTGTCACCAAGTCTACTTCCAGGAAGCCCGGTCTGTCTTCGTCCCAATCTGCAAAGGTGCGTATCGGGATGTTCTTTTTGAGTAGGCTGCCAGGCTTGGTAGTGCTCAGACCATGTGGTTTATTGAAGCGCGCAGGCGCAAGACAGCGATCAATGCTGGCACGGCTGATACGCAAGAGCAATCCTTTGGTCTCTGCTGAAAGTGTTAGCTCTCCACAACGTTCCAGAACCTTGATACCTTCGGGCAAGTAGGGATGCAATCGCTTAGAGCAGATCCGCCCATAGATCTCCCAGATTTGCTCTAAGGCTTCCACCACTTCTCCACGATAGATCGCTGTCCGTCCTTTGGGCTTGTTCGGACGTCGCTTATAACCATGTTTTAGAATCCGAATGGCGTACTTTCGGTGATAGCCTGTGTTGGTTGTGAATTCATTCAAAATCTTTTGCTTTTCCGCTTTGCTGGCCTTCAGGTATCTCGGTTGTACCTCTGCAAATAACTCGCGTTTGCTTCGTTGGCTCATCATATGCTCCTCCGACAGCGCTGGTATACTGTCGGAAAGTAACATCTTTTTTGAGGCAACGATTGTTCACAAAGTTACTTTTTTTTATGAGGCAATTCGGCCCGGGGAGGGATCAGGAGGGGCATGGTATAATTCCCCTCCCATGAAAAATCCCCCGCCTGCCCTCAGGCGGGTTCTTTGAAGGAGTACTCGTATGTCTGGACATTCAAAATGGTCCACCATCAAACGCAAAAAGGGCGCAGCCGATGCCAAGCGCGGCGCCGTTTTTACCCGACTCGCACGCGAGATTGCCGTTGCTGCCCGTGAAGGCGGCGGAGATCCGGATACCAATTTCCGCCTGCGCCTGGCTGTGGATAAAGCGCGCGCTGAGAACATGCCCAAAGACAACATTGAGCGCGCCATCAGGCGTGGCGCTGGCGACGATAAAGATGGCGCGGCATATGAAGAGATTATGTATGAAGGCTATGGCCCGAAAGGCGTAGCCATGATGATCGAAACTGTCACCGACAATCGCAACCGTTCGGTCTCGGAAATCCGGCATGCGCTTTCGAGGAGCGGCGGCAGCATGGCTGAATTGGGATCGGTTTCCTGGCAATTCGAACGCAAAGCTTATTTCTCATTCCCCTCCAGCGAGCTGAATTACGACAAGGCCTTTGAACTGGCCATCGAAGCAGGCGCCGATGACGTTACGGAAGAGGAGGGCATGATCGAGATCACTGGCCCGGTAGAGTCCTTTAAAACTATTGCAGACCTGCTCCACAAGGCCAAAGTCAACCCGGAAGAAGCAGAGTTGCGCATGGTTCCCAAACAGGAGATGGAACTGGATGTAAACGAAACGCTGCAGGTATTGAAGGTGATCGAAAGCCTCGAAGAAATGGACGATGTCCAGAGCGTGTACTCGAACCTGAAGATGTCGGAAGAAGCCCTGATGGCTCTCGAGGCAGAATAATTTTTTCAGCCACAGATGATCCGCTAATCATCGCTAATCTGCGCTAAAAAATTAGCGTGATTGGCGCAGATTAGCGGATTTTTTATGGACTATGCTTGCCTTAGGGATCGACCCTGGAACTGCGACAACTGGCTACGGACTCGTCCGCCTCGAATCGGACGGGAACCTGCTGGCCGTTAAATACGGCGTCATCACTACCCCAAAGAACACCCCCGCTCCTGAGCGCCTGGTGATGTTATACGATCAAATGCAAGACCTGCTCCACGAGCACAAACCGGACACGGTTGCCGTGGAGAAGTTATTCTTCCAGCGCAATGTGACCACGGCCACTGCCGTCGGTCAGGCGCGCGGCGTGATGCTGCTTGCGCTTGCCCAGGCCGGGTTGGAAGTGTTCGAGTACACGCCCAACGAAATCAAACAGGCTGTAGCAGGTTATGGTTCGGCGGGCAAACGCCAGATGCAGGAAATGGTGCGCGTATTGTTAGCATTAGGTGAAATTCCCAAGCCCGACGATGCAGCCGATGCCTTAGCAGTGGCAATCACGCATTTGAACACGAACCGATATTAACCACAGGGGCACAAAGACACGAAGTCACGAAGTCACAAACTACCAATTTTCGTGTCTTTGTGTCTTCGAGACTTCGTGGTAAAAATAGCTCATGATTGCAACTCTCCGCGGTGAAATCACCCAAATCGAAAATAACGCCCTCGTCATCGAAGTAGGCGGGGTGGGGCTGCGCGTGATCGTCCCGGCTCCCCTGCGCGGGCGGATGAAAGTTGGCGAGGCCATTTTCCTCTACACCCACCTTATCGTTCGGGAAACGGAATTGACGCTTTATGGCTTCGAATCCCAGGCTGACCGGGATCTGTTCACTCTATTGTTAGGCGTGGACAGTGTCGGCCCGAAGGTTGCGCTTTCGGTTTTATCTACGATGAGCATCGATGCTGTCCAACGCGCAGTCTTTGCCGAGGAGGCCGAATTGCTCAACCGTGTCCCCGGCGTGGGCAAGAAGACAGCGCAGAAGATCGTGCTCTACTTGCAAGACCGCCTGAAGCCGACCGATGCGCTCCAGTCTGTGGCAGCCATGTCTGATACCGATTCCGAGGTCCTGGCGGCGTTGACGACCCTAGGCTACAGCGTGGTTGAGGGTCAGGGGGCAATTCAATCGATCCCGAAAGACGCGCCCGATAATGTGGAGGAACGTCTGCGGTTAGCGTTACAGTATTTTCAGAAATGATTCATAACACGAAGGACACCAAGGGCACAACGTTCTTCACTTTGTGGTCTTGGTGTCCTTTGTGTTACACAGGAGTTACTTATGCTGGATAAAAAAATCACCTTTATCGGTCCCGGCGTGATGGCCGAAGCCATGATCGCCGGACTCATCCGTCAGAAATTGGCCAACCCTGAGAACCTGCTAGCAGCCGGTCCGCGCGAAGATCGCGGCGCGGAGCTGCAAAAGAAATATGGGATTCAAACGACAACGGATAACGCAGTAGCCGCGTCCGATGCGGATGTGGTGGTGCTCTCGGTCAAACCGCAACGTTTGAGCGAAGTTATGAAAGGAATGAGAGCCATTCGCAAAGATGCGTTGGTGCTCTCGATTGTAGCAGGCGCAACCATCCAAAAAATCAGCGTGGCCTTGAAGCATAGTGCTATCGTCCGCTCGATGCCCAACACGCCGGGGCAGATCGGCGAGGGGATTACTGTCTGGGCGGCCTCGAAAGGGACAACCGAAGCCCAACAAGGAATGGCGCGCCAGATCCTGGGCGCACTGGGCGAAGAAGTCTTTGTGGAAGATGAGGGTTATCTGGACATGGCGACAGCGCTCTCCGGCACTGGCCCTGCCTACGTATTCCTGTTCACTGAAGCCCTGATCGACGCCGGTGTGCACATGGGATTCCCGCGCCGCATTGCCGAACAATTGGTATTGAAAACCATCCGCGGCTCGGTGGATTACTATTACCACGCCGAACGGCATCCTGCTACGCTGCGCAACCAGGTTACATCGCCGGGCGGCACGTCTGCTGAAGCATTGTATTATCTCGAAAAAGCGGGCTTCCGTACAGCCATCTCACGCGCGGTTTGGGCGGCTTACCAGCGCTCGTTGGAGTTGGGCAAGGAGCAAGCAGTGCATATCCCGGAGGTAAATCCACCGCAGGGATAGATTTCACAGAGTGGTACAATCAGTTACCTACGGGTGATGGAGTCCACCTTGAACCGCGTTCACCGCTGATGACTCCTGCCAAATTCAAGTTTGGAGGAGTCGTCTGTGTTTAATGTCTTAGTCGTTGGTATTGGTGGTTTTATTGGTTCGGTGCTGCGTTATCTGGTCAGCGGCTGGGCGCAACAACTAAGCAAGAGTCTGGATTTCCCCTACGGCACGCTGACCGTCAATTTGATCGGTTGTTTTGTGATCGGCTTTTTGGGAGAATTGGCTGAAGCGCGCGGCATACTGGCCTCCGAAACGCGCCTGCTGGTCTTTATCGGTTTGTTGGGCGGGTTTACTACCTTTTCATCCTTTGGCAACGATACGCTCAACCTGGCCCGCAGCGGACAGATGATCAATGCGCTGGCTAATATTGCTGTCAATGTGATTCTTGGATTGCTGCTGGTCTGGCTGGGGCGTACCGTTGCGTATCTGGTCTGGAGGTAAACATGCAACTTCCTGAAGAAGGCTACCTGTTGCGGATTTTCATCGGCGAAGCGGACAAATTCCATGGCAAGCCGCTATATGAGTGGCTGGTCTTGCAGGCAAAAGAACACGGGCTGGCAGGCGCTACCGTGCTGCGCGGTATGATGGGATACGGCGCTAACAGCCGCGAAATCCACACCTTCAAAATTACCCGTCTTTCCGAAGATCTGCCCATCGTGGTCGAGATCGTGGATACCAAGGACAAGCTGGAGATTTACCTGGAGGCAATTGACGAAAGCATCCAGGCCGGGATGGTCACGCTGGAAAAAGCCACTATCCGCATATATCGGGGAAATGGGGGAAGTAGCGCGTAGCGTCGAAGAGGGCGTACGGTTATAATTCGGGGGCATTCATCCACTGAACACTGAGTACTGATTACTGACAACTGGTTACTGTCCCATGTCCCTCATCACCGCCAATTCCCTCACAAAATCTTTCGGCGATTTCGACCTCTTCAGCGGCATCAGCTTCACTGTTGCAAAGGGTGCGCGCATGGCGTTGGTCGGTCCCAACGGGGTGGGCAAGACCACGCTGCTGCGCATCCTGGTGGGGGAGGACGAAGCCTCCTCGGGAACGGTAGCAAGCGCAAAGGGAGTCCGCATCGGGTACCTTCCGCAGGAGGCCGATTTCGAAATGGACGGCACGCTCTGGGAGTGCTGTCACTCTGTCTTTGCCGACATCCAGCGCCAGCAGGACGAACTTCATCGCCTCGAGGCGCTCATGGCCGATCCCGCCCAGGCCGAAAGCGTCATGGAACGCTACGGTAAACTCCAGCACGACTTCGAACATCGCGGCGGCTACACCTACCAGACGCGCATCAAGCAGGTGCTGACCGGGTTGGGATTCGACGAGGCAGACCACACCCTGCGCCTGGAACATCTCTCCGGCGGACAGCGCACCCGCGCCTTTCTTGCGCGCCTCCTGCTCTCGGACCCCGACCTGCTCCTGCTCGATGAGCCGACCAACCACCTGGACATTTCCGCTGTCGAGTGGCTGGAGGGGTATCTCTCGCAATGGGACGGGGCGGCGGTGATCGTCTCGCACGACCGCTATTTCCTGGACAGGGCCTGCAACGTCATTCTGGAGATGCTGCCGGCCGGGTTCGAACTGTATCACGGCAACTACTCAGCTTACCTGCTCCAGCGGCAGGAACGCGCCGAGCGCCGCCAGCAGGTCTTCGAGCGCGAAAAGGAAAAGCTGCTCAAGGAAGTCGAGTACATCAAGAAGAACATTTCCGGGCAGAACGTCATCCAGTCCAAGGGCAAGCTGCGGCGACTTTCGCGCATCGTGCAGGCTATTGAGCAGATTGGCTTCGAGGCCGTGCTCAACCAGAAGTGGAGCGAGACCGCCGAAGACGTGAGCATCACCACCTCGAATTTTGGCGTAGAGGAAGCCGAGCGGCGTGTGCGCGCCTTGCGTTCGCCAATACGGACGTTACCAAAATTACATCTGAACCTGCGCTCTGCGAAACGTTCGGGCGATCTGGTCATCCGCACCAAGGATTTACAGGTCGGATGGCCGGATAAATTCCTGTTCTCCGCGCCTGATATCGAACTACGTCGCCTGGGCTGCGCCGCATTGATCGGTCCCAATGGCGCGGGGAAAACGACTTTTTTGAAAACCATCTTAGGGCAACTCAAACCATTGGCTGGCGAGGTGATTTTGGGCTCGTCCCTGCAAATCGGCTATTTCGCCCAGGCGCACGAAGGCCTCAACCCGAACTACACCGTCATGGACGAGATCGATGCGGTCATGCCCAACTGGCTGCCGGGACAGATCCGCGATTATCTGGGCAAATACCTGTTTTCGGGCGATGACGTCTTCAAGAAAGTAGACATGCTCTCCGGCGGTGAGCGCGGACGGCTGGCGCTGGCCAAGCTGGCCCTGCAGGATACCAACCTGCTGCTGCTGGATGAGCCCACCAACCACCTGGACATCCCCTCGCAGGAAATCCTGCAGGCCGTGCTGGACGAGTATCCCGGCACGATCCTGCTGGTCACCCACGACCGCTACCTGATCGACGCGCTGGGCACGCAAATCTGGGAAGTCAATCCCGACGAGTCGGAGTTGACGGTCTTCAAAGGCACCTACTCGCAAATGAAGGAAGAACGCGAAAAAGAAGCCGCGCGGCTGGCAGCACTGGCGGAAGAAGAAAATACGAAGAAGAACAAACGCCCGTCAAGATCGCCGAACGCCAAAGCCGAGCGCCGCCGCCTGGCCCAATTGCAGGAACTCGAGAACCAGATTGCAGCCTTAGAGCGCCGGCTGGCAGAGCTGAGTACCAAGCTGGAGAATCCGCCTACCGACCCGGCGAAGGTCGCGAAGCTGGGTAAGGAGTATGAATCCGTGCAGCGCGAGATGGATGAGAAGTTGGGCGAGTGGGAAGGATTGCAATAGATAAAAAATTTATTAGTCCATTGTATTGGAAAGCTTGGAGAAAACATGATAGATACTATTGTTACGATTACTCTTATTGCAATTCCAGTTTTGTTACTCATCAAGACAATTCAAGATTGGCGTCAATCCAAAAATCATTGGTTTGTTCTACCCCTGATTGTATTTCTGCTCGCTATTTTTGCAATATTAGGGACTGGTGGAATGGCCTGTTAACGGCAGTATTTGGTTGGATTGTCTATGTTGTAGTTAGAAGAACTGCTAAGAAATAGTTGTTTTCATTCTTGCTGAGGTTCAGCCCCCGCAGGAGCGCCCTATAACGACCTGGCTGAAATGCCCGCAACCGAGCAGGAGGCTTGAAAACAAAAACCGACCGAGCTGCCACTTTTCGGTCGGGTCCATTTTCAAATGTTCTGCTTTCTACGCCGACAACGACAACTCTTTTACCAACGATTGAGGTAAGGAAATCGGCGAGAAAAAGCTGGACGGGAAAAGATAATCTTCCCCCGACTCATCGATGATACGAATCAGTCGGTGTTTATTCGCATCCGAATCCGCTACAACCTGATAAATCTTGCGGCGTTCGAGCGAAGCTTGATAGCCATCATTCTTGATGCACACTACAAATTTTGGGGATTCTTTTTTGTTTTCCATAATTTATCTTCCGAGAATACGTTTGATTTTAATATCTTTTTTGCCGATACCATGCGCTTCATACCAATGAACTTCTGCAAAACAAGTTGTATTGTCTGGTAAACGGACGGTTGCAAGCCCTTTGAGCTTACGCCAGCGCCCTTTTCCATGTGTTTTTTGTAAGCGATCCAATTCGCGAATGGCGCGCCCTACAGCAATAATATCGATATCTGTGATTTCGCCAACGATTTCGATTTCAGAGCGCATGACGTTTTCATTATACGCCAAAACGCCAATTCAAATCTAATCGAATATAATCTTGACAATTGTCCTCCCTTAAATTTGGAGAGTTGATATACCCCAAATCCACTTCAACGGCGAGACCTACAACGACCTGGCCGAGATGCCCGCCACCGAGCGGGAGATGTACGAACAGTTGATGTCTGTTATGAGCGATGAAGACGGCAATGGCGTGCCGGACATCTTCCAGGGCGATGTGGTCAGCAACATCATCGAGGTCGTGAAAAAATCTGGCGCGGATAGCGAAGGGATCGCCGCCTTGGAACAAATGTCGCCTGCGATGCGCGCTCGGATTTCAAAAGGCGTTGTCAAGCTGCAGGAGTTCGGTCTGCTTTCGAGGATGCCGGATTTGCCATACGACTCACAGGCCTCCCCTTCATGGGAAGATGCCGAAATCCGATCTTCGAAGCCGATCATCCCGTCCCCGTCCGCGATCCAGGAGGAAAGCGGTCCGCGCTGGTCCCTGGTAGTTGCTATCCTGGTTGTGGTGGCAATTTGCGTGGTCGGTGTCGTAGTTCTCATCTTTTTGCGCACAGGTATGTAAATGCAACAGTGGATTTACGTGCTCAAACCGACCCGTCTCGAAATGCTGACCGTAGACTCCACGCCCGAGGAAAATGAGATTGTTTCCAGGCACTTCGCTTATCTTAGCGACCTGACCGAGAAGGGCGTCATGATCCTGATGGGGCGGACGCAGAACAACGATGAGCCCACCTTCGGGATTGCAATTTTCGAGGCGGAAGATGAAGCGGCAGCGCGGGCGATCATGGAAAATGATCCGGCGGTCAAAAATGGAGTGATGACGGCTACCTTATATCCATATCGGGTGGCACTGATGCGGAAATAAAAAGCGAGTATTTTGTTACCGATCCAGATGTATGTCGTGCAGTGAAATCTCATCCTCGACCGGCTCGAGATGCGTAAAGACCACTGCATCCCGGATGACCTGCCGGATGTCGCCCTCCAGTTCTTCGGCGATGTGGTGCGAATCGTGGACGGTCCACTCGCCGGGGACAAGCACATGTACGGAGACGAAGCGCCGGGAGGCCGCCTGGCGGGTGCGCAGGGCATGGAATTCGATCCCCTTTTTACGGTATTTGGACAGCACAGCTTCGATTTTCTGCTGGTCCTTCTCGGGCAGGGATGCATCCATCAATCCCGCGACAGAGCGACGGACCAGCTGGATTCCGGTCCAGACGATATTAGCCGCCACTCCCAGCGCCACTAACGGATCGAGAACCTGCCAGCCGGTCAAGGCCACTGCGCCCACCCCGCCAATCACTGCGACCGAGGTCCAAACATCAGTCATCAGATGGCGCGCGTCAGCTTCCAGCGTGATAGAACGGTACTTGTCCCCGGCCGAGAGCAGGACGCGTGCTACGATGAAGTTGACCAGGGCCGCGGCAAATGAAATTCCCAGACCAGCCCCCAGTTGCATCAATGGGACAGGGGTTAGCAGGCGTTCCACAGCTGTATACGCGATCCCGCCTGCCGCCACCAGGATCAAAATCCCCTCGACCGTGCTGGAAAAATATTCGGCTTTGCCATGCCCATACATGTGGCTCTCGTCTGGCGGGCGTGCGGCAACCGAAAGCATCCACAAGGCCATCCCGGCTGCAACCAGGTTGATGATCGACTCGATAGCGTCCGAAAGCAGGCCAACAGAGCCGGTCAGCAAGTAAGCTCCGGCTTTCAAGGCGATGGTTGTTAATGCAGCGACGATGGATAACCAGGCAAAGCGCGTGAGTGTACCGCGATTTTTTTGGACGTCGGCGCCCTCAATCTGTTTGTGAGGCATGGATGAATGATACTTTTTTATGGTGTGATTGGGAATAGTAGGGATATGGATGATTTACCCAAATAGGTCAGGGTGTTGTCGGGACTTTAAAGATAAGCCCAACCAGATATCCTACTATTGCGCTGATGAGACCGATCAATGTCATCTGTAAACCGCTGCGGAAGGGTTTGCCAACCGTGATCCGTGCCTTATAGAAGCCAACGGCGAATAGCGTCAGCGCCGATATTGCGATGGATAACCAGATACTCAGGCTGATGTTCAAGAAAAAGAATGGCATGAGGGGGATGAGAGAGCCTATTAGCGCGGCTAAGCCGACCACCAAACCTGAATTCAGCGCATGGGATTTTTCCGGCGGCGACATCTGGAATTCTTCTGACATCATGACTTCCACCCATACGTCCGGGTTGGCCGTAATCACTTCCACGATTTTTTCCAACTCTTCGTCCTCAAAACCCTTCTTGCGGTAGATTTCGCGGATTTCATGGACTTCCACAGCAGGCGCTACACGGATATGACGATATTCACGTTCCCTTTCGCTGTGATACAGATCATTCTCGGCTAACGTGGAAGTATACGCCACCGCGCACATGGAGACCGACTCGGCAAATGTGGCTGCCAGTCCAGCCGCGACTACAATGCGGGCGTCCCTCGTAGCAGCGGCCACGCCTAAGATCACGCCCAAAACATTGACGAGACCGTCCTGCCCGCCCAGGATCACCTCTGAAAGACGCGAACCCGCGCGATGCGGGTCAGAATGATCGTGCAGGCGCACCTGCTCGATCAGATTGCCATTGGCGTGGGGAAAGCTCGAATTAGGCATTCTCTTGAAATGATTGTACTTGATAATGTGGGTGAATTATTCTTTGGCGGCGCCCCCTTCGCCGCCCACTGCTCACTGATTACTGAAAACTGGCTACTGAATCACTCCAAGCTTCTTTCCCACCTTCGCAAACGCTTTCAAGCCTTGATCCAGATCATCCTTCGAATGCGCGGCAGAGATCATCACACGGATGCGCGCCTTGCCCTGCGGCACGGTCGGGTAGCCGATGGCCATGCCGAACACGCCCTTTTTATACAGCTCGCGGCTGAACTCCTGCGCCAACGGCGCTTCGCCGAGCATGACCGGGGTGATGGGCGTCTCGCTTGCGCCGGTATCGAAGCCCAGCTTCTGCATTTCGGCCTTGAAATATTTAGCGTTTTCCCATAATTTGTCCACCAGTTCGGTCGATTCTTCTAGCAGATCGACCGCAGCCAGACAGGCAGCCGCATCCGGCACAGTCATGGCCGAGGAGAACAGGAACGGGCGTCCGCGCTGGCGCAGCCACTCGACGATGACCTTGTCCCCGGCCACCACGCCGCCCATCACGCCGAAAGCCTTCGACATCGTCCCGACCTCGATGTCCACCTTGCCGTGCAGGCCGAAGTGGTCTACGATGCCGCGTCCGCCTTTGCCGAGCACACCCTCGCCGTGCGCGTCGTCCACCATCAGCAGGATATCGTACTTCTTCGCCACCTCGTAGAGCGCGGGCAGGGGCGCAATGTCGCCATCCATACTGAAGACGCCGTCGCTCACGATCAGCGCGCGGCGGTACTGCGACAGGTTTTCCTTGATCTGTTCTGCCAGTGATTCTGGGCTGTTGTGCTCATAAGCGATGATCTTAGCACCCGAAAGGCGGCAGCCATCGATGATCGAGGCGTGGTTCAGACGGTCGGAGAAAATGACATCCTCCTTGCCCACCAGCGCCGGGATGGTCGCCAAGTTGGCGTTGAAGCCGCTCTGGAATGTAATGGCTGCCTCCACCCCTTTGAAAGCAGCCAGCCGTTTTTCCAGTTCGATATGCAAATCCATCGTCCCTGCAATCGAGCGTACCGCACCCGGTCCCACGCCATAGGTCTTGGTCGCTTTGCGGGCCGCCTTCACGATCTTTGGGTGGTTTGCCAGCCCCAGGTAGTTGTTCGAGCAGAAATTGAGCACCCTCTTCCCGTCCACCACCAGCCAAGCCCCCTGCGGCGACGAAAGCGTGCGGATGGTATTGTACAGTCCCGCCTGTTTCAGACCGTCGATCTCTTGCTGTAGCCAGTCGATTTTGGACATTTATTTTCTCCAATAGGTTGTCACTGCGAGGAGGACTTTGTCCGACGCGGCAGTCTCATGTAGCTAGGAGATTGCTTCGCCATCCTTCGACTTTGCTACGCTCCGCTCAGGACAGCTCGCAATGACAGTTGAATAGATTACACAATTATTATAGCAACTTTCCAAAACAGACAAACCCGGCTGTCACCAACTTCGGATGACAGTCGCCCTATTTTTCCTCTTCTGCCAGCAGACCGAGTTCTGCCAGCGTCGCCAGCACCTTGGACTGTGCGCCGTCCTTGAGCACTACCGTTGTAGGCCCCAGCATTTCGCCCAGGAAGCGCGCCGCCTTCGACTTGCGCAACTCTTCCAGGACCTCCGGCCTGCTGACCCTTAAAACGACTTGGGTCTGCACCCGGGCTTCGGTCCCGTTCGCTTCCCAGCGTTTGAGCGCCTTGACCAAAACCGGCGGGATGCCGCCTGCGGAGTATTTTGCCAGCAAGCTCAGCAGGTGCTCCACTTTCAATCCCTGTTGGATTGCGCGTTTCAACGAAGCAGGTGTGACGCGATACTGGTATTCGTCCACTTTGACGCCATCCCATTCGCAGAAGCGGGCAATCTGGTATCTTGCTGTGCGCGGTGTCAACCTGGGAACAGAGATTTTTCCTTGCGAAGAGACATGCAACTTTGCATCTTCAACCTTTGACTTTAAACCTTCAACATCCAACACCCTGAACGCCGTCGGCTCCGCGCCTTCTTCCGGGCTGGCAAGTTCCACTTGTCCTAGCCAGAAGAGCACACCTGTGATGAAATACTTTATAAGCGCGCCGTCCACCTGCTCCCAATGAGCGAAGCCGCGCAGGTACTCGCCATCAGCCTGACGTTTGATGAACCATGAGTCATAGTCCCCAGCAGGGCGTTGGAAATCAGGATACCTGGCCTTGACATCCCGGATGAAGGCGGGCAGGCTCCACCACTTGCCCTCGGGGATGGCATCCAGCAGATTGAGCAGGAATTTGCGCGTGACCGCAGGTTGGTTTTGCCACTCGCCTTCGAAGACCAGGCCAGGAAGTTGACGCAATTCGTTGAAAGTATCGCTTTCCAGCCAGGCATCGGCCAGCATCTGCAAAGTTTCCTCCCGCGGCGCTTCGAGGAAGGACTTCACCTTTTCAGGCTTGGGTCCCGACTTGAGAATGATCTTTGCCGCTTTCAGCAGTTGCTCAACCACCCGTATGGGAATTTGTATCTGCGGCGCTTCTATCCCGAGTCGCAGGGCTGCCAGCAGGGTGGTGGCGTCATCAAGCAGATAGTCATTGGCGTTAAGGGGATGCGCCTTTTCGACAGGTGATGCTGGTCGACCCAATGGCTCGTTTTTTGCCACAGAGACACCGAGACTCGGGGATTCTTTTTCATCTTTTCTCTGTAACTCAGTGTCTCTGTGGCTCATTAACTTATATAAATCATCGGGGATATAAGCAAATTCCTGCGCGCCGTTAGCTGTGTTGAAGAAGGCGCGCGCCAAGAGCGCCCGATAAAACAGGATTTCTGCGGTCGAAGCCGGGTTCTGGTGCGGCTTCTCGCGATCACGTTTGCCAGGGCCCATCTCACGGACGTCGCCGAAGCGGCGGGTGAACTCGGCCCAGGGGATGCGTCCGTTTTTGGCGGCCAGGGTTTCGAGTGCGGTCTGGGCTTCGGGTGGGAGTGATTCTGTAATTTCGGCAAGCAGGTCCGGGTCGAGGAGCGAGGCGCAGAGTTCCTTTGCCGCTGCCTCGGTTTCGTTTGCGCCCAGTTCCAATCCCCACAGTTCGGCTACGATACGGAGGTGTCCGAGGTCATATTTTTGCAGGGAGGTGTACAGGTCGGGCATCGTTTTGGTTGCAGGTGGAAGGTTGCAAATAAATGAAAAGGTTGGACAGTTCCATTGTAACCGTCCAACCTTCAACTTTCAACCTGCGAACGTTCAACCCTTTACTACCTTCAAAGCGCCTGGCAAAATCTCGAAATCCAGCTTGTGCAGGTTGCTGCCGAAACTGGTGTATATCTCGCCGTCAGCATGGATGTAGACGGGGCGATCTGAGTCGAGCGAGAATTTCTGGCAGGTGCCCATTTTGACCTGGTCGAAGCGTCCATGCGTGCCGTTCATGACCTCGGGGATGAGTCGGAACATCATCGGGCGACTGCACTTGGCAATCATCATATAGTGCAGAGTGCCGTCGTCGTTCCTGGCATCGGGCGCAACCATGAAACCGCCGCCCTCGCGCGGGCCGTTACAGAGGGCCACCATCAGATTGGTCTGCTCCCAACTTTCGCCGTCTGCTTCCAGTTTCATTTTAGCGGGCTCATGGTTGAGGATGATCGTCTGGATTACAGCGGTGAGGTACATCAGGAAACCGCGTACGACGGGCAGCTTGTGCGAGCGGATGGTGACCACAGCATCGAAGCCGATACCAACCGTATTGTCGAAATACTCCTTGCGGCCATTTTCGTCGGTCATCAGACCGATATCAACGTTGGACGGTTCCCCGTTGAGCGCATGCGCCAGGGCATGGGCTGAATCCATGGGAACGCCGATCGAATGCGCAAAGTCGTTACCAGAGCCGACCGGGACAACGCCCAGGATAGGACGATTCTTTTCAGGGATTTGCATCAGTCCATTGACCACTTCGTGGACAGTCCCATCACCGCCCATAGCGATGACCATACCATAGCCCTGGTCGCCCGCTTGTTTTGCTAGCTCGGTGGCATGTGTCGGATAGACTGTACCGCTCCAGTCAGCATTGCCGTATTCGGCAATGATTGGACGCAGGTCGTTGGCTACCTTATAGGCATTGCCCATATCAGCCACGGGGTTCAGGATAATCTTGACTTTGCGGGGCATTTTGTCTTCTCCTCGGTGGATTCTAAAGACTATAACCCCCGGGAATCAAAACGGAGGCTAATTGCCTCCGCTGTTTTTTCGGCTGAGTGTGAGTGGGTCAAGTGGCCCTGTAGCAGCCTTAGCGATTCGGAACGTTCCACGATGGTGCTTTTTGGCATCATATAAGGCCGCATCTGCAGCGCGTAACAGTTCAGGGCCGGACCGTCCATGAGAGGGGTAAATGGCGATCCCACCTGAAATACCCAATTTGATGGCTCTTCCGTTGGGGGCTTTGTATGAGAATTTGGCGATGTTTTCAAGTATTTTTTCGGTGACCAGCTTGGCTGCTTGTATGTCACTCTTCGCTAGAATGAGCGTGAGTTCATCGCCGCCATAACGGGCAATAAAATCGGATGATCGAATACCAAAAGATACTACATTGAACACTGCCCGTAACACCTGGTCACCGACTTCATGTCCGTAGGAGTCATTCACGCTCTTGAATCCATCCAGGTCCATCATGACCACAGCAAAGGGAGAGTTTGTCCGGCGCGCATTGATGATCTCGGATTCGAGATGTTCGTCAAGGGCGCGGCGGTTGGCCAATCCCGTAATTGTGTCAGTATAGGCTTTTCTGCTGATGCTCTGGTGCAGGCTGGCATTGGAGATGGCAACAGCTGCCTGGTTCGCCAGCATGTTGAGCAGACGCAATTCCGCTGTCGAAAAAGTGCCAGTCTTTTCGCGCGACAGATTCATGACGCCAACGACTTTTTCACTTATCATGAGCGGTATCCCAATGATTGAACCGCTCCAATCCGGAGGAGCACCTTTATAGAGGGGATGGATTTTCATATCCTCTACGACAATGATCTTTCCTCTTTGGGCCACTGTTTCGGTCAACCCGTCTTTGCGCGGTTGGGAAAAGGCTCGATTTTTCTGGCCTGCCGAATCGAGGGATGCTCCAAATTCCAATTTGTTACTGGTGTACAGAAAAATATGGACGATACGGGCGTTATCCACCAAACGCATGGCTTCTTTGACAACCGCATCCAAAACGGTTGGCAAATCCAGGCTGGCTGTTAGATTCAGGCTGAGAATCTTGAGGGCATCCAACTCATCTGCCTGTTGCGCAGCCAGGGTCAGCAGGGCCTGGGATGAAACCAGCTTATCTGCCAATATGCGCGATTCCCCAGCCAGATTCTCAGAGGAAACATATTTTTCGAGAGACAGAATCAGAATTTCAAGTAGCTTTAATAGCTCATCTTTCTCTCTACCTGTCAAGTTTCCTTGTTTTAGGGATTCGCGAGCCTGATTCAGGATTGCAAGCCGTAAATTCTTTTCCACCATAGTCATATGAAGTCAAATCACTTTATCATGAGGAAAACTATTCGAACAATGCCCCATTTGTCACAGATGTCACAAATAAATAGAGAAATCAGATGTGTCATTCTACATTGATGAGACTGTGTTAAAATCGATGGCAATACCTAAATATTAATATGGGAGGCAGATTTGCCTGAAACTCAAACAATGATACCACGTGCCACTCCTTTAACACCTAGAAAAAAAGCGATCCTGGTTGGAGCCTCTGGTGGGATTGGCGCAGCGTTGGCGTATCGTCTGGCGCAGGAGGGATACGTGCTTGCCTTGGTAGATCGTAGCGAGGATAAGCTCAAGGCGTTAAGTGACGAAATAAATCAAACATATAGGGAAACGCGTGCTGTCCCTTATGAACACGATGTGACGGTTTACGATAGAATTCCTGATCTCTTCCGCAAAGCAGTAGCTGATTTGGGCGGGCTGGATCTGTTTATCTACGTGGCGGGAGTGATCTATTTCCCGGGGATGGATGAATTCAACTTCACCGAAGATTACAAGATGGTCGAGGTCAACCTGCTTGGCGCAATGGCCTGGATGAGTGAAGTTGCTCCCGTTTTTCAATCCATGCGTGGCGGGCAGATCGTAGGCGTCTCTTCGGTGGCCGGCGACCGAGGACGGGTTGGTAACCCTGGTTACAACACATCTAAAGCCGGTTTCACTTGCTACCTGGAAGCCCTGCGTAACCGTCTGACGCGTCACGGCGTGAATGTTATTACCGTTAAACCCGGCATGGTCAAGACCGAGATGCTCAACCTTCCGAACGCGCCCAAGCCAATGCTGGCTGTCACGCCTGAGCAGGCTGCAGAGGGCATTTGGAAGGCTATCAAAAAACGCAAGCAGGTGGCTTATGTTTCCGGCCTGTGGCGCTGGGTGATGCTTGTGCTGACACATATTCCGTCGATCATTTTCCGGCGATTATCCTTTTAGATAATTAGAGACCAAAGAGTAGAGAACAGTGACTGCTCTCCAAATGAAAAATACCTTCACGACACTCGAAAACTTCGGGCACTCGATGAGTGCCCCTTCCTATCGGTTTACTCCCAAAACTCCCGGGGATATTTACGAAGCCTTTCAACTTGCCAAAAAGACGGGGCTCACCGTCACCCTGCGCGGGGCGGGTCGTAGTTACAACGATGCCGCGCTCAACGGCGGGGGTATCGTGCTTGACCTGATGGGCATGAATCAAATCGTCGCATGGGATGCGGGCTCGGGTGTAGTCCGGTGCGAAGCGGGCGTCACGCTGGAGCAGTTGTGGCACAAAGTTCTGCCGGATGGTTGGTGGCTGCCGGTTGTATCCGGTACGATGACCACCACGCTGGGCGGCTGCCTGGGCGCGAATATCCATGGCAAGAACAATTTTCGCATGGGCACCATTGGTGAGCACGTGACTGAGTTTACCGCTGTCCTGCCCACCGGCGCAGAGATCACTTGTTCCCCGAAGAAAAATGGCGACCTGTTCTATAGCATGATCAGCGGCCTGGGCATGCTGGGCGTGATCACGACGGTCACGATGCAGATGAAAAAGGTGGAGTCGGGCTTGCTGGAAGTGCACGCCTGGCCGACGCGCACGATTGAGGAGCAACTCCACAGCCTGGAAGAGGGCGCACCGAAATATGATTACATTGTGGGCTGGCTGGATACTATTACGGTTGGTCACGGCCAGATCCACGCTGCCAATTACGTCCACGACGATCCCGACCCGGCAAAGACCATGCAATTGAGCTACCAGACCTTGCCCAGCCGCCTGTTCGGCGTGATGCCCAAGAGCCTGCTGCATTACTTCATGACGCCCTTCATGAACAACCTGGGCGTATGGGGTATCAATACTGCCAAATACATCACCAGCCTGCGCCGTCATACTTTCCGCCAGAGCCACACCGCCTTCCACTTCTTGCTGGACTATGTGCCGCTTTGGGAATTATCCTACGGACGCAGCGGGCTGATCCAGTACCAGCCTTTCCTGCCAAAAGAAACCGCGCTTCGGGTTTGGACCGAGATACTTGCTCTCGCTAAAAAGCATGGCCTGCCCCCGTACCTGGGTGTCACCAAACGCCACCGCCCGGACAAGTTCCTGCTCACACATGCCCTGGACGGGTTCTCGCTGGCGCTGGATTTCAAAGTGACTGACCGAAACCGTGCTCGATTGAATGAAATGCTGCAGGAGTTTGACCAGATCGTGTTCGAAGCTGGCGGACGATTTTACTTTGCCAAGAACAGTGAGACTACACACGAAACGACAGCCCGATTCCTGGGTGCGGAGACAATAGAGAGATTTAAGAAGTTGAAGAAACGCACCGACCCGAGCGGGCTGCTGGAAAGCGATTTGTATCGCAGGATATTCAGTTAATGTGTAGGGGCAGGTTTCAGACCTGCCCCTACAGGATTATTGGCATGAAATGTGTCGTTGAAGATCTCGGCCTGGTTGACTACGAATCCGCTTGGAAATTACAAGATGAATATGCCGTCGAGATCGGCAGTGGCACGCGCCCGCTGACGTTGCTGCTGCTGGAACATCCGCATGTCTACACCTTTGGGCGTAAGGGACAGGCCAAAAACCTGCTCTGGAACGAAACTGAGCTAAAAGAAAAAGATGTCGCCGTCCATTGGGTAGATCGTGGCGGCGACGTCACCTATCATGGGCCGGGGCAGTCGGTAGGGTATCCGTTAATTCAGTTGGAACCAATAAAACCTGACAGGTCTCTGTCGAGGTCTGATGATCTTGAAGACTCTCCTGAAAGACCTGTCAGGTTTGAAGTTGACTACGTCGGCTACGTCCGCAAATTGGAACAAACGCTTATTGTCGCGTTGGCGCGCCTGGGCTTAGTAGCAGGTCAACAGTCCGGTTTGACTGGCGTGTGGGTGCAGGCGGACGTCTGGTCACGCTGTCCGCGCTGCAAACCGGAAGACAGGCAAAAGTCCGCTAAGATTGCTGCTATCGGCGTCAAAGTGGATGCGCGCGGCGTCTCCCGTCACGGCTTTGCGCTGAACGTCGATCCAGACATGACGTACTGGGACGGCATCATCGCTTGCGGGCTGGCAGATTACCCGGTGGCAAGCCTGGCTGACTTGCTCCCGCAGCTGCCGGAAATGGACAGGGTAAAGAAGGAAGTCACGATAGCCTTTGGCGAAGTCTTTGGCTATGAAATGTATTGAGCCCTCGAATCTCGGAATGAACTGGCTCCACCCTTCGTTCGCTCACACTTTCAGGACTTTCGCTTAGAGTGACGAGGTGATACCGAACTAATTGAAACTTTTCAAAATTGAGAAAATCGTGCATCATGGCTGTGATCACAACTCAACAAAGGAGTTCAGCCATGAGCACGA
>JAFGKO010000358.1 GCA_016928525.1 Anaerolineales bacterium
CCCAATCTGTTCTACGGGACGGGCATCCCGGCCTGCATCATCGTGCTGGACAAGGAAAACGCCCCGGGGCGCACCGGCATCTTCATGATCGACGCGAGCAAGGGGTTCACAAAGGACGGCAACAAGAACCGCCTCCGCCACCAGGACATCCGCAAGATCGTCGATGTCTTCACCGGACAGATCGAGCTGCCGAAGTACTCGCGCATGGTGCCACTGTCGGAGATCGGCGATCCCAAGAACGACTACAACCTGAACATCCCCCGCTACATCGACAGCACCGAAGAAGAGGATCTGCAGGACATCGAAGGTCACCTGCTCGGCGGCATCCCGAACCATGATCTGGAAGGGCTGCACGCCTACTGGGAGGTATTCCCCTCGCTGCGTGCCGAACTGTTTGCGCCCGCCGCGCGACCCGGGTACAGCCGGATGAACGTGGACGCTGCACAGGTCAAGGCAGCGATTTTCGAGCACGCCGAATTCAAAGCCTACCACACCCGCATGTCGAGCCTGTTCGAAGCCTGGAAGCAGAAGATCCACCCGCTCCTTACAGGCCTGGAAGCGGGCGCTCACCCCAAAGCCCTGATTGCAGCCCTCGGCGAGGAGCTGCTGGTGGCCTTCTCCGACGCGGCGCTGATCGACAAATATGACGTCTACCAGCACCTGATGGCTTATTGGACCGAGACGCTGCAGGACGACGCGTACATGATTGCCGGTGACGGCTGGACCGCCAACAGCGACCTGATCCCGGAGCCGCTGCTCATCCGGCGTTACTTTTCTGCCGATCAGGCGGACATCGAGCGGCTGCAAGCCGAACAGGAAGCGCTTGCCGCACAACTGGACGCCTTGAGCGAAGAGCACGGCGGCGAAGGCGGCCTGCTGGAAGAGGCGAAGAACGACAAGGGCAAGATCACCAAGGGCAGCGTCAAAGCGCGGATGAAAGAGATCGAGGGCGATGACGAAGCGCAGGATGAGCGCGAACTGCTGACCACCTGCCTCGCGCTGATCGAGCAAGAAAGCGCAGCAAACAAGAAGGTAAAAGACGCCCAGAAGGCGCTGGCCGAAAAGGTCACCGCGAAATACAAACAACTCAGCCTGGACGAGGTAAAGGCGCTGGTGGTGGACGACAAATGGCTGGCGGCGCTGGCCGCCGACATACAGACCGAACTCGACCGCGTCTCGCAGGCGCTGACCGGGCGCATCAAAGAGTTGGCGGAACGCTACGCCACCCCTATGCCTGAATTAGTCCAGGACGTGGGAACCCTGACAGACAAAGTGGACATGCACCTAAAGAAGATGGGGTTTGTATGGAATTGAGAGAAGGGTATAAGCCAACCGAAGTGGGCATAATTCCAAAAGACTGGGATATAGTCACATTTGCAGATATTGCAGACAAGGATCTTCAATGGAGCATTACAGGCGGACCGTTTGGCTCGAACTTAAAAGCATCCGATTATGTTTCCGAAGGCGTCAGAATAATTCAACTTCAGAACATTGGGGACGGTGTTTTTCACGACGACTATGCAATTTATACCACCAAGCAAAAAGCTGATGAATTAATTAGCTGCAATATTTACCCTGACGAAATCATCCTATCCAAAATGGGTGACCCAGTCGCTCGCGCTTGCTTTGTTCCAACAACTGACTGCAGATATGTAATGGCGTCCGATGGAATTAGGCTTGCAGTAGATAAAAAACGCTTTGACAAAAGATTTGTCTTTTACTACATCAACTCAATCTATTTTAGAAGAATGGCAATAGCAGCCAGCACAGGTTCAACACGACAACGTATTGGGCTTGTAGACCTAAAGAAACTTCTATTTACGTTTCCTCCCCTCCCCGAACAACGTGCCATCGCTGCCGCACTGAGCGATGTGGATGCCCTGCTCGCCGCGCTGGATGCACTCATCGCCAAGAAGTGTGCCATCAAGCAGGGCGCAATGCAGGAGCTGCTCCGGCCAAAGGAAGACTGGGAACCTACAAGTCTCGGCAGCATTGCTGATCCCAATAAGCAATGGAGCCTCACAGGTGGCCCATTCGGCTCAAACTTGAAATCTTCGGATTACACTAACGAGGGAGTAAGAATCATTCAGCTCCAAAACATTGGAGATGGTGAGTTCAAAGACAATTACGAGGTCTATACATCGTTCCAAAAGGCCAACGAACTTCTGAGTTGCAATATATACCCGGGGGAAATCATTCTTTCGAAGATGGGTGATCCAGTAGCGCGTGCATGCATCATGCCAGCATACCGAGAACGCTATCTGATGTGTTCCGATGGAATCCGCCTGGCAGTTAATCAAAAACAATTCAACACTTACTTTGTATATACAATTATTAACGCGCCAGAATTTAGAATAAAAGCAGCAAATGCGAGCACTGGTTCGACAAGAAAACGAATTGGGCTAACTGAACTGAGAAACCTGGAGTTGTTATGCCCACCTCTCCCCGAACAACGCGCCATCGCCACCATCCTTAGCGACATGGACGCCGAAATCGCCGCGCTGGAGGCACAGCGCGACAAAACCCGCAAGCTAAAGCAGGGCATGATGCAGGAACTACTCACCGGCCGCATACGACTGGTGTAAATCGATTTTGGAGGTCGTGATGAAAAGCTATTATCGGCTCATGTTGGGTAAGAAAAGCATGTATGCACCCCAATGCTTCGAGGGTGGCTTCATCGGGGTGGATTTCAAAATCGGGCAGGATTTGACGGGGAAATTACCCGAATCCTGGCGAGATTTCAACCGTGAGTTCATCCCTGTCTACCTTGCCGGCCATCCCGATAAGACCAAAGTAGCCGCCGGGCTGGCCTGCGGTGCTATTTGGACCGTCTCGAAAGGCATCCAGCGCGGTGATAGCGTACTCTGCCCGGACAGCGGGGGGCGGTATCATGTAGGTGAAGTCATCGGCGATTACACTTACCAGCCGGACAACATCCTGCCCCATCGGCGCGCCGTCCAATGGCATACACAAACGATTGCCCGCACGGACATGAGCGAAGCTCTGAGTCATTCAATGGGCTTCACCGGCACCGTCTGTAGAATCGACCAGCACGGGGAGGAGATCGAAACCCTGCTCGGCGGCGCCGCCGCTCCACTCATGACCGCCACCGGTGAAACTGTCGAAGACCCCTGGTGTTTTGCCATGGAAAAGCACCTCGAAGATTTCCTGGTGCGAAACTGGGCGCACACAGAACTGGGTAAAGAATTCGAGGTGTACGCCGATGAAGGGGAACGGGTGGGCCAGCAATATCCCACCGATACCGGCCCTCTCGATATCCTCGCCATCAGCAAAGACCGCAAGACGCTTCTGGTGGTGGAATTGAAAAAAGGGCGCGCCAGTGACGTTGTCGTCGGGCAAATCCTGCGCTACATGGGGTATGTCAACGAAGTACTGGCAGAACCCGACCAGCAGGTAAGAGGCATCATCATCGCCCCGGATGACGACCAACGCCTCCGCCGCGCCCTGTCGATGACTCCAAATATAGGTTTCTACCGCTATCAAGTCAGCTTCAAATTGACGAAAGGGTAAGTATGGCCACCGTCGGGCAGCTCGAACGCATCACTCAGGACCGCGTCATTCGTTTGCTCCGTGATCAGCTCCATTACGACTACCTCGGCAACTGGGAAAAGCGCATCGATAACCGCAACGTCGAAGAGGCGCTGCTGGGTGCCTTTTTGAGAGAGCAGGAGGTGAGCGAGACGCTCATCCGCAAAGCCTTGTACGAGTTCACCAGGGCTGCAGGGGATCAGAGCCGCGACCTCTATTACGTCAACCGGGACGTTTATGACCTTCTGCGTTACGGCGTCAAGGTCAAAGCGGAAGTAGGCGAAAACACCGAAACGGTCTGGCTGATCGATTGGGAGCATCCGCTCGACAACCATTTTGCCGTTGCCGAAGAGGTCACCGTCAGCGGACCGCACACCAAACGTCCCGACATCGTGCTCTACATCAACGGCATTGCGTTGGGTGTGCTGGAGCTCAAACGCTCGGTGGTCTCGGTCGGTGAGGGCATCCGCCAGAACCTGGACAACCAGAAGCCCGTTTTCATCCGGGATTTCTTCACGACCCTGCAGCTCGTCATGGCGGGGAACGACACCGAAGGGCTGCGCTACGCCACCATCGAAACCCCCGAGAAATACTACCTGACGTGGAAAGAAGAGAGTTCCATCGAGAATCCGCTCGACCGTGCACTCATACAGATGTGCGAGAAGCGCCGCTTCCTTGAGATCATCCACGACTTTATCGCCTTCGACGCCGGGACGAAGAAGCTATGCCGTCACAATCAATATTTCGGCGTCAAAGCTGCACAGGCACGCGTGCGCACCCGCGAGGGTGGTATCATCTGGCACACGCAGGGCAGCGGCAAAAGTATGATCATGGTCTGGCTCGCCCGGTGGATCCGGGAAAACGTGCCGGATTCACGGGTGCTCATCATCACCGACCGTATCGAACTGGACGAACAAATCGAAGGCAAATTCTTCGGTGCGGGCGAGAAAATCCATCGCACAAAGAGTGGGCAGGATTTGATCAACAGCCTGAACGCGACCACCCCCTGGTTGATGTGCTCGCTGATCCATAAGTTTTCCAACCGGGAAGAGGGCGACGTAGCCGGTTACCTCGAAGAGCTGAAACAAAACCTGCCGCCGGAGTTCAAAGCGAAGGGCGACCTCTACGTCTTTGTGGATGAGTGCCACCGCACCCAATCGGGCGATCTGCACAAGGCCATGAAGGCCATTCTGCCCAATGCCATGTTCATCGGGTTTACCGGCACGCCGCTCCTCAAAGCCGACAAACAGAAAAGTATCGAGATTTTTGGCAGCTACATCCACACCTACAAGTACGACGAAGCGGTCATGGACAAAGTGGTGCTGGATCTGCGCTACGAAGCGCGCGACATCGACCAGAACATCACCTCCCAGGAAAAGATCGACACCTGGTTCGAGGTCAAGACCCAGGGGTTGACCGACATTGCCCGCGCGCAGCTCAAACAGCGCTGGGGAACGATGCAGGCAGTCCTGAGTTCGCAGGATCGTCTGGGAAAGATTGTAGCGGATATCCTGTTCGATATGGAGACCCGGGATCGTCTGCAAAGTGGGCGCGGGAACGCGCTGCTGGTTTCGGGCAGCATTTACCAGGCCTGCAAGTTCTACGAGTTGTTCGTCACGCAGGGCTTTACCAAGTGCGCCATCATCACCTCCTACAGGCCCACCATCGCCGATATCAAAGGGGAAGAAAGCGGCGAAGGGGAGACGGAACAGCTCCACCAATTCGACATCTACAACAAGATGCTGAACGGCCAAGAGGTCGAAACGTTCGAAAAAGAAGCCAAGAGAAAATTCGTCGAAGAGCCCGGCCAGATGAAGCTCCTGATCGTGGTGGATAAGTTGCTGACCGGCTTCGATGCACCGTCCGCGACCTATCTTTACATCGATAAGCAAATGCACGACCACGGCCTGTTCCAGGCGATCTGCCGTGTCAATCGCCTGGATGGTGACGACAAAGAGTACGGCTACATCATCGACTACAAGGACCTCTTCCAAAGCCTCGAAGGTGCAGTCACCGATTACACCTCTGGAGCCTTCGATGCCTACGATGCGGAAGATGTCACGGGGCTGCTGACGAATCGTCTCGAAAAGGCCAGAGAACGGCTCGAAGAAGCACGCGAAGCCATCAAGGCCCTATGCGAAGCGGTCGATCCCCACAAAGACACCGTGGCCTACATCCGGTACTTCTGCGCCCGGGACACGTCCGACAAGGAGCAACTCAAAGAAAACGAGCCCAAACGCATCGCGCTTTACCGGTTGACGGTCTCGCTCATCCGCGCTTATGCCAACCTCGCCAACGAACTACCCGAAGCGGGTTATACCGCGCAGGAGATCGAGAAAATCAAGCGGGAGGTAGACCACTACGAAAAAGCGCGCACCGAAGTCAAACTCGCCAGCGGCGACTACATCGATCTAAAGATGTACGAGCCCGCCATGCGCCATCTGATCGACACCTACATTCGCGCCGAGGAGAGCCGCGTTATCTCCGCCTTCGATGACATGACCCTGATCCAACTGATTGTAGAGCGCGGCGTGAAGGCTGTGAAGGCGCTTCCCCCCGGCATTGCCGGCAGCCAGACAGCCGTGGCCGAGACTATCGAAAACAACTTGCGCAGGGTCATTATCGATGAGCAGCCCATCAACCCCAGGTATTACGAGCGCATGTCCCAACTGTTGGACACGCTGATTCAAGAACGCAAAGCGCAGGCCATCGAATACGAACTCTATCTGGCGAAACTGGTCGAACTGACCAAGAAGGTGGCAAACCCCGCGGGCAAAGGCGGAATGACCTATCCCAGATCGCTGAACACCGCCGCCAGGCGTGCGCTCTACGACAATATGGGACAGGACGAAGCGCGGGCGATCGCTCTCGATCACGATATTCTTGCCACCCGGAAAGACGACTGGCGCGGGCATACCATCAAGGAACGCGAAATCCGTTACCTTATCCAGGAATACGTATCCGATCCGGCAGAAGTCGAACGTATCCTCGAACTGGTCAAGAATCAAAGAGAGTACTGAGGATGCACCAGATCGATGTCAATGGGCTTGTGGTCGACGTCGTCCGCAAGGATATCAAACATTTACACCTGGCCGTTTATCCGCCCAACGGCAGGGTTCGCGTGGCTGCACCTCTGCGGGTGGACGATGAAGCCGTGCGCCTGGCGGTCATCGCGAAACTCGCCTGGATCAAGCGGCAGCAAGCGAAATTCGAAGAGCAGGAAAGACAGACAGAACGCGAGTACGTCAGCGGAGAAAGCCACTACTTTCAAGGCACTCGTTATCGCTTGAACGTGGTGCCGCGGGAGGGAGCAGGTCAAGTCGTCATCCGCAACAAAAGCATGATCGATTTTTACGTCCGCCCCCAGAGCACAGCCGCCCAGCGCGAGCGTGTGATGCTGGCATGGTACCGCGCCTTTCTGAAAGCAACCATCCCGCTCATCATCACCAAATGGGAAAAAGTGATGGGGATCAAGGTTCAAGATTGGGGCGTGAAGCAGATGAAGACCCGGTGGGGAACCTGCAACGTCGCAGCGGGCCGCATCTGGGTCAATTTGGAGTTGGCCAAGAAGCCCCTCCGCTGCCTCGAATATATCATCGTCCACGAAATGGTACACCTGTTGGAACGCCAGCACAACGACCGGTTCAGAGCCTTGATGAATCAATTCTTACCACAGTGGCAGATCATCCGTGAAGAGCTGAACCGCGAGCCCCTGGCACATGAGGATTGGAGTTACTGAGAAGGCCCGGCCGTTTGCTCCTTCCTCGCATGTACAACCAGCAGCTCCTGCTTGATCCCCTCCCACGCCGGCCCGGATAGCGGATACCAATGCAGGACCACGAAGCACAGGAAGAGCAGCACGCCGGTCGCGAAGCTCCACCCCATCAGGATGCCCGTCTCCGCCGCGGCGGACTGTGCCCCCTTCGCCAGTGTCTGATCGTAGCCGTAGCGCGTGAGGAACCAAAGGAAGACCGCCTGCGCCAGGCTGATGGCGGGCTTGGTGATGAAGCTGTTCACCCCCGCATACATCCCCTCACGCCGCAGGCCGGTGCGGTGCTCATCCATGTCCACCACGTCGCCGTTCATCAGCGGGATCAGGTACATGCCGCCG
>JAFGKO010000024.1 GCA_016928525.1 Anaerolineales bacterium
AGCATCCCGCCGGTGAGCGCCAGTCCAACCGGGATGCCCACCGACACGGCCAGCAACCCCAGCACCCCGGCGGCGGTGTTGATCATCGCCACCACCTGCGCCGGGACCATCCCAACCGTCTTCAAGATGCCCACCACGCGCAGTTTTTCCTGAGTAGCCAGCAAAGACGTGATGAACACATTCACAACCGCGATCCCGATCAAAATTCCTCCCAGCATGAAGACTGCCAGTTGTAGGTAAATCACCGAACTCGGGATGGCTTCCTCCACCAAAATCAGGCTCAGGTCAGACTCTTTGTCCGGCTCCAGGTAGGCGCGCAGTTTGGCGGTATCCGCGCCTGGGGACAGTTTCAGGTAATAGGTATCGGGAGCAGCATGACGGTCCAGCCCTGAAGCGCTCGACATGCTCACCATCATACGCTGACCGGCGTCGGATGGCTCTGGGTACACGCCGACGATCGTCCAGGTCACAGCATGGCGCTCGTCGTCCTCCAAAGTCAGCGTCAGGCTATCGCCCACTTTCAGTCCCAACCAGTCCAGCAGGCCGCGCCCGACGATAGCTTCGTTCGCATCCGGCTGGAAGAAGCGACCTTCGGAAATGTGAAACGAGAAGGCGGACAAGTCACCATCCACGGCGCGCAGAGTAAATGCACTCCCGCTTCGAGTCTGGACCTGTAACTGCTTCTCACCATAGAACGCGTCCACGCCCGGAGCCTGACTCAGGATGCGCTGGACGCGAGAGTCGCTGCTCTCCTGGCGCACCACTGTAGCGTCGTACACCACGCCCAGCAGGGCGGGGTTGTCTCGATACGTCTGGAGCGTATCCGAAAGCGCCAGCCCAAAGACGATGCCCATGACGCCCAGGGTCAGGTTCAGTCCGGTCAATAAGGCGCGCAACGGACGGACAAAGGCGTCGTTGAGCCCAAGCACCAGCGCCATCGGCGCGCCCAACCGTTCGACCAAGCGCGCTCCCCAGAACGATTTACGGATAGGCGCTTCGGCTCCCACCGCGATAGCCTTGATGATATTGGCTTTCGCGCCGCGACGGGCTGCGATCCCGGCTGCCAGCATTGTTGCGCCGGGGATGATGGTAAAGACCAACGTCATCAGCAGGAAACTGAACGGCGGGCGGAAATTCGTGCCCAACGAAGTGGTAACAGATTGCAAAGGCAGGGGCGCCAAGGCCAAACCCAGGGCAAAGCCTAACCCCGTTCCCACCAAGCTTAGAAGCACATATTGCCCAACGTACAAGTACAAAATTTGCCGCCCGGTAAAGCCGATCGCCTTGAGTACTCCGATCTGCCGGATTTGCGACAGCACCGTAGAACTGACCACGCTGACCACGATCAACACCGTGGCCAAAATAGCAAACAAACTGAAGGCGCTCAGGAAAACGAAAGTCAACTGCACGCGAAAAATGGCCGACTCTTTGGCATCATGCCAATCGGTGTAACTCTCGACGAACTCCAAACTGCGCATGGCCTCGATCTCAGCCAGGATCTCGTTCACAGACTCCGAATCAGCCAGGCGCAAGCCCAACGACCAATCCCATGCGTTTCTATCCGGGAACAGGCTCTGCAGGGTCTCTTCGCCCAGGAATAGGTACGGCGGCTGGCTACTGCGATACGTGTCATACATGGGATCGAATACCATCCCGACCACCGGCAACTCAACTTCCTTCCCGTCTGCATCAGTGATGGTCACCGTATCTCCTATGGAGACTTGATAGAAGTCCGCGGGATATTTCTCGATCAGGACTTCTTTGGCATCCAGAGCGAGATAACGTCCCTCCACCAACATCAAACGGTGGACTTTAGGCTGCTCTTGTGGCACGACACGCAGACTCATCCCCAGCCGCTCCCCACCTGCGCTTACCAGCGTGCGATAGCTGTACTGTCGTCCGGTGCTAGCGACCACGCCGGGCAGAGACTCGATGCGCTTAATATCGGTGGAATTAACGCGCCCTGGCGTGAAATGCAACCATAGATGAGCGCTGTTCAATTCCGTAAACAACCTATCATATGGCCCGCCTAAATTCATCAGCGTGGACAGGGCCAACGTCAATAAGGCCGCTGCGGTAAGGATGGTACAGAGGATAAGGAGAGAAATCGCACGACGGCGTATAAGGTCAGCGACGATTTTCTGCCAGACGGCGCTCATGAACTACTTCCGCAACTCAAGCAATCGTTGAGCAATGGCTTTTTCGTTTCCCCCGGGCATCCGGTCGACTAGCAATCCATCGCGGATGAACAACACGTACTTTGCCAGCGCCGCTGCCGAAGCAGCGTGCGTGACCATCAAAATAGTCTGTCCCTGGGCATTGAAATCCCGCAGGATTCCAAGCACTTCGTCACCGCTGGAACTGTCCAGGTTGCCTGTCGGCTCGTCTGCCAACAGCAAGGTGGGGTTATTAATAAAAGCGCGCGCAATAGCAACGCGCTGCTGTTGTCCGCCGGAGAGCTCCCAGGGATGCTTATCAGCCTGATCTACGATGCCGAGCCGCTCAAGCAATTCTGTTGAACGCTGGCGGATTTCTTTTTTCTTGCGTCGATCCAATAAGGCAGGCAGCTCGACATTGGCGCGCACGCTCAGGTTTTCGACTAAATTGAAAAACTGGAAGACAAAGCCGATCTCGGCGCGGCGGAAGATGGCCAGCTCGGTTTCGGACATGCTGTCAATGCGCTGATCGCTCACCACAACGGAACCTGTTGTAGGCTGGTCCAGACCGCCGACGATGTGCAGTAAAGTCGATTTTCCGCTCCCGGATTCCCCCATGATGGCGACAAAGTCCCCCTGCTCGATGTCCAACGAAACGCCACGTAAGGCCTCGAAACGGACGCTGCCCGTCTGATAGGTCTTCTTCAAATCCTGGGCTTGCACAAGAGCGGTCATTCCAGCTTGAAACCTGTTCGCTTGAAGGCTAATTTGAAGCCGCCAATGCGCAGGAAGCGCTCGAATTTGGGGCCGAGGGTGGTCTGGCCAAGGACGATATCGACGCCATCCTTTTTAGCACCGCTCAGGACTTCAACGGCCATATTGTAGATGGTACGCGTCCCGCGGAATTCGGGAAGCACGCCGCCACTACCGATGGTAGCGTATTGATTGTGACGCATGAGTGTGAGGGTTGCAGCTGGGGTACCGCGCACGAAGGCCAGGTAGTGCGCAAAACCAGGCACAGACAGGGTCGGCTCGAGCATTTGGGCGAGGTAGGGGACCCAATCGGCGGGCATCTCGAAAGCGCCAGCCATGACCTGGGCAAATGCGGTCACATCGGCGGATTCGACGCGCTTGACGGTGACGCTGCGGTCGATCTTTGGGGCGATGGCTTTTTGCAGACCGGTGAACATCATCCAGCTTTCTTCGACTTCCTGGCGGACGAAGCCGCGCGCCAGCAAGCGCTCGGACAGGTCGGCGGGCGTACAGGCCGGGGAGACCATGACCTGCGGAGGCAAGTCTTTGGACTGGAAGTATTCGACCACTTCTTCGATGAGCGCGTCGGCTTTTTCGGGGGTGGTGCGAAACAGGTAAGCCAGGTTGGTGTCAGCCGAAGGAAAGTCTTTGCTGCTGATGAGCACGATGTCGTCGCGCAGGATGACATCCACGCCGGGCATCACACCAGTGAGACCCTGCATAATGGTGGGGTTGATGCGTTCCAAGTCAGCGATTTGTTGGGAAGAGAGATTCATATTTTTCACCAGAGATGAACATTGTTTACCACGAAGGCACTAAGGCACAAAAGCACGAAGTTTTTTTTATCTTTTGTGTCTTTGTGTCTCTGTGCCTTCGTGGTGAGAATTAACCATTTTCCGCCGGGCGGGAGAGATGCCGCAGCGGGTACTTGAAAAAAAGCAGGAAGGCGGCAAACATCAACACGCCGCCGATGATGCCGGTCATACGCACGCCGAGCGGACCGTTGGGGTCGGTCTGGCTGCGTCCGAGCAGGAAGAGCAACGGTAGGACGAGAGCCGCCACGCCGCTGATGATCTGTCCGAGCAGGCTCCAGGCAGAGTAATATGCGCCTTCGCGGCGTTGGCCAGTGAGTGTTTCGTCGTAGTCGGTAATTTCGGCGGCAAAAGCCTGCGGCAGCATAGTGACGCCGGACATGGCAATAGCTTGCAGGGCAATCCAGATCATTCCCTGTACTAACAGTGAGATGGGCAACCATTCACCGATCAGCATGATCCCGGGTAGAACGATAGCCGAAGCCAGCAGCGAACCGGAGAAGACCGCCCACTTACCATATTTTTTCGCCAGCCAGTTGACCAGTGGGTAGCAAGCCAGCAAGGGCAAAACCGCAACAATGTAGAAATAGGTGGTCATTTCCACATCCTGCTGACAGATCTCGGTCACGATGTAGGGCATGGACTGCATCAGGAAGGAAGTCGCCGTCCAGAAGCAGACGCCGGTTGCGGTCAGCATCAGGAAAGCCGGGTTGGTGATGGTGGTGCGAATGCTCTGCCAGAAGCTCATACGTTGCGAGGATTCGATCTGGCGTCCGGGTTTTTCGCGCAGGACGAGGAAGGGCAGATACAAAAACGGCAGGATGACCACCGAAAAAATCAGCGCCATGCTCACAAAGCCAAAGCGCCCGATCAATAATCCGGCCGCGCCAGCTAAGATGACACCAATCAATTGGAAGCTGGCGCTCCAAGCCGTCAGACGCACGCGGTGACTGTCTGTGCTGGCAAGTTCGGGCAAGAGCGAACCAAGCGGGATGATGACGAGGTTCTGGGTCACGTTGAACAGTATCAGGATCACGGCCAGGTAAACGAGATTCCAAATCGATTCTCCCTGAACGGGCGGCATCCACAAAAGGACAAAAGTAATCACCAGCGGCAGAGAGGAGGCGAACATGAACGGCAGGCGGCGTCCCCATTTCCAGCGCGCGTTATCTGACCAATATCCAATCGGCGGCGTGATGACCGCGTTGATGATGCGCGCGATCAGCACCACCGTTCCGTAGAGCGCCAGCGGCACCAGCGTCAGTCCTTGACCAGCGGGGGGCAAGTAGAAATACAGCAACCAGCCATCGCCCACCGACCAGACGATGGTAGTGCCCAGCATGATCAGGCTGAAGGCGATATCAATTCGGACCGGTGGCAGGCTTTCGGTCACAACAGGAAGCGTTTCGGTTTTTTCCATGAACAATACCAGCAATCTATTCTAACTGGTCTGTGCAAGGCTGCGGTTTACACTTTCGCAAATATCACGGAACCGCAATTCTTTCCTTTTTTTCAGGAGTATGCAATTGAATGAGATAGGCCGAAAATAGGGGGTGCGAGCGTCGCTCGCACCCCCTATTTTCGGCACCTTTTTGCGAACTGCGTAAGTCTTGTTCTTAACAAAAATGCAAGTAATGAAACAGAAATGAAATAATTCACATACACCCAAGTAAAATTGGGTTTACCAATTATCCTTAGGATTTATTATGGAAAATAATTCGCCAAAAAGGATCGTCATCTTGGGTATCATGCGCAGCGGCACATCCCTGACCGCTGAGTTGGTCCGCTTGTGGGGCGCATACGCGGGGGCCGAAAACGAGCTATGGAAATCGGATGCCAGCGACCCACGCGGCTACGGCTATATGGAATATATCCCGCTTCAAAACCTGAACGATGAGCTGCTCGGCTATAATGAGACCGTTCCCCCAGCCGACGAAATTCTGGAAGAAAAAGCCTCTGACCCGGCTTATCGTGAAAAGGCGTTAGAGCTTATCCGCGCAATGGATCAACGCGCAGTGGAAGCAAACGCCGTAGCCTGGGTATGGAAAGACGCTCGCACAGTGCTGACCCTGCCATTCTGGGCGAAAATTCTGGCCGATCCCATCTATGTGATCACCCTCCGTCATCCCGCTGAGACAGCACTTTCCGCGGCAAAAACCGAAGAGATGGATGAGGAAAACATTCCATTTTCAGCAGGATTGGCTTACTGGCAATATTGTATGCTCAATATCCTTACCTTTACACAGGATAATCCCCGCAAAATGTTTGTCGCCTACGACCAGTTGCTCAGTAAACCATTGCAAGAATGTACACATCTGGGTCACTTCCTGGACGAGCATTGTGGAAAATCGCCAGAAGATTCTCAAGCAAGAATAGATGCAATGCTCCCGCAAATATCAACGGGCGAAAGACACTATAAATACACAAAATCGCTGGCAGAAATGGAACAAGTGACCAGAGAACAACGCGCGCTTTATAACTTCCTACGTGTCAAAACGCTTTATCCCCATGAGGCATTCAGCAAAGACGATTTTGCCCTCTACCCCGGCTGGAAAGAATACTTGCAGTGCATGGATATGCTCATGGCAATGAGTAAAGCGCAATATGATAACAATACAAAATAAAGAACCATGGCAGAAAATTATCCCTCCCTTGAAGAATTTTTAAGTCTTCCCACAGAGGAAGTGGCGAAACTTGTTCGAGCATCTGGATCGAAAGTGGTTGTTTTCCCCATCAATGGCACGCGGCGCTGGTTCATGCTGGAATGTGGTGATCAGGAGTTTGACGACCCTATTGCAGCCTACATGGACATCGCTATGGGGCGTCACATCGAACTTTATAAGCTCATTTTCGACCATGGCGTGGATACTCTGCTGACCCCTGTCATCGGACCCGAGATTCTAGCCACACGTGGCGGATACATGCAAAAGATTGGCACGGAGGGCTTGGCTAGGATCGTTACCCACCCCAAATTTTTATCATTCTACGAAGAATACGGCGTGCGCGTTCGGTTTTATGGCGAATACCACAAGCACCTGGCTAAAACGCCATACGAGCATTTGTCAAATCTATTCGATGGGATTACTGAAACCACAGGCAAGAACGATCGTTTCCGGCTTTTCTTCGGCGCATTTGCCGATAATCTGAGTGCTACCGCCACCGTGGCAGAATTTGCCGTGCAATACTATAAAGAGCATGGCATGACCCCAAGCCGCGAAAAAATTGTCGAGATGTATTACGGAGAATATGTTGATAAAGCCAATATCTTTATTGGTTTCGACAGGTTTGCAGCCTTTGATTATCCGTTGATTAATTGGGGTGAGGAAGATTTGTATTTCATGGTAGCCCCATCAAGTTATATGACAGAAACGCAACTCCGTGTTATTCTCTATGATCATTTGTACACACGTCGTGTATCAGAAGTGGAGCTTATGTTTTCAAATAATGAAAAACTTGCCGCAATCCAAACATTTTATTCTGAAAACTACGAACTCGTTCTGGGTGTAGGTTATCTGCAAAATGGAACCTGGATGCCAAATCTAAATAATAATCAGACAAAATGAATATAAAAGATAAAATAATCCAATTGTTGCAAGAAATAGGGCCTGGCAAAATGTCTAGTCTTGCCTATGATACAGCATGGTGTGCACGCCTTAATGGTATTGATTGGGATTTAAGTAATCACGCTCTTGCTTGGTTAAATGAACATCAATTACCTGATGGTTCTTGGGGAGCAGAAAAGCCTTTTTATTATCACGACCGTGTTATTAGCACTCTCTCTGCAATGATTGCACTAACCTATAGAGGCCGGCGCACTCAAGATCGTACACAGCTTGAAAAAGGATTGCTCGCCCTGGAAAAAATTACAACTGGTGCAACACAAGGGTTACAAGCTGACCCTAATGGTGCCACTGTTGGTTTTGAAATGATTGTTCCGACTCTAGTTTCTGAGGCAGAGCGTTTAGGTATTATCCAACAACAAGGGGATCAAATTCTTGGCCGAATGAAACAGATGCGCGAACAAAAAATGTCTAAATTAACAGGAGTTAAGATTAATCGTTATCTTACACCTGCCTTTTCCGCTGAGATGGCCGGGATGGATGGGCAAAACATTTTGGATACAGAGAATTTGCAAGAAAAAAATGGCTCTGTAGCAAATTCGCCATCTGCAACCGCATTTTTTGTAACCCAAGTCAATGTAGGTAATGAACGAGCATTGAAATACCTCAGGTCATCTATTCAAGAAGGTGGAATGCCTTTCGCTGCCCCTTTTGATATCTTTGAACGCGCGTGGGTTTCATGGAATCTGTCCTTGGTAAAATCATTGGATCCCGAAATAGAAATTCAAATTCAACCACATATTGATTATCTCGAAAAAGCCTGGAAGCCCGGAGAGGGAGTTGGTTTTTCTACATGCTATACACCAAGTGATGGCGATGATACTAGTATAACTTTCGAAGTTCTAACTCAACATAATAGATCTGTTGATATTGAAGCAGTATTTGGATATGAGGAAGAAGCTCATTTTCGATGCTACCCTCTTGAAGCAAACTCTTCAGTAAGTGTAAATGTTCATGCCTTAGGAGCATTAAAACAAGCGAACCTCGATAAGGAGCATCCTTCTGTTAGAAAAGCAATCAACTATCTAAAGCAATCAAGACATCAAGGGGAATTTTGGTTAGACAAATGGAATATATCTCCATATTATCCGACTTCGCATGCGATAATTGCTTGCCAAGGCTATGACGACAAAATTTGCCAAGATGCCATAAGTTGGATTTTACGTACGCAAAAATCTGATGGCTCATGGGGAGCATATGGAATATCAACTGCCGAAGAAACAGCATATTGTTTACAAGCATTAATATTTTGGCAAAGATATAAAGGAAATATTCCTAAAGGTAGAATTGAACGAGGTAAATATTGGCTTGAAAACAACATCAAGTTACCTTACCCACCTCTATGGATAGGTAAAGTCCTGTATTCGCCTGAACGGGTTGTCACATCAGCAATACTAAGCGCACTTATCATGGAGTAGTTTTCGTATCTAGGGTAGACAAAATGATTTCAAAAACAATAAACCGTTTTTTGGTTGTTCCAACTTCAGATCTAGATGATGCCCGCCGCCGTAAGATTCTAAACATCTTATTATTAAGTGTTGGGCTTCTTTCTATAGTTACTCTCCTTTCTCTCTTAATGTTTACTATATCTGGGCTTGCCACCCAAATCAGCGGAGAGCTATGGCTCACAACAATTGGCCTGCTGGTTGGAACAGGCATTTTTTATGGGGTGAATCGTAATCCCTTGTGGCCTGGATGGATATCAGCTACATTCTTTTTGATATTTCTTCTGTTGGCATTCCTTTTCATAGATACGCCCCTCGAATTGGCCGCAGGGCGCAGCCTCTTTGTGTTTACAATTCCCATTATCATGGCCAGTATCCTGCTAAGGCCTGACGCGAGTTTTCTTTTTGCAATACTTGCATCAGCAGAACTTATCATCCTGGCATCCATTATTGAGAGAGTACCAAACACCTTTGCCATTTTTGGATTCTTCTTGGTTGCCCTCGTCTCCTGGCTCTCGGCTCGCAGCCTTGAACAAGCCTTACTCGAGCTCCGCGTTATTAACGCTAACCTCGACAACATCGTCAAAGAGCGCACCCACGCACTGGCTGAGGCGCTCACCCGCGAACGCATCGAGGCCGGGCGCAGCCAGGCGATTTTGGAGAGTATTGCTGACGGGGTGGTAGTGTTCGATACCCAGGGGAATGCCATTCAAGCCAATCCGGCGTTATCTCACCTGATAAACATACCGATCAATGACATCCTCAGCGCCAGCGTCAATCACCTGGTGGAAACCAGCCCTATGGATGCCAAAAACAAAGGGACTCTTGCCGGCCTGTTGACCAAACCCAGCAAACAGCTCTCCAGTCATCGGGTGGTGTGGGATAAGAAAACCCTTTCTGTCAGTTCCAGCCATGTGCTTGACCGGGATAGCAGCGAGGTCGGGACCGTAGCTGTCTTCCGTGATTTCACCAAGGAAGCCGAAGTGGAGAAAATGAAGAGCGCCTTTGTTGCCATGGTCTCCCACGAATTGCGCACACCGTTGAGCGCTATCCTTGGATACGCGGAGATCTTCCTGGAACAGATTTATGGTACGCTTAATGAAAAGCAAGCAAAGATGATCGTTCGGATCGTATCCAATACACGCAGGTTGTTAAACCTGATCAACGACTTGCTCGATCAGGCGCAGATGGAAGCAGGCAAACTCAAGATCAAATACGAAACCATCAAGCCAGCAGACCTGCTCGAAAACCTGCACAGCGTGATGGATAAAATAACCGAGGATAAAGGCCTTACATTGACAAGCGAGCTCGACTCAGACCTGCCCGAAGCGCTTTTAGGCGACAGTGCGCGCTTACAGCAGATCCTTGTCAACCTGGTCAACAATGCCGTAAAATTTACCAGGGAAGGCTCTGTACATGTCAAGCTATCTCGCATGGACCAACGAGAATGGAGCATCACAGTTACAGATACAGGGCAGGGTATTCCAAAGGATGAACTGCCAAACATTTTTGATTCGTTCCGCCAGGTGGAAGGGACGACAACCCGCGAACATGGTGGTTTTGGGCTTGGATTATCAATCGTCAAACAATTGGTGACTTTGATGGGAGGGAATATTTCCGTCGATAGTGAATTAGGCAAAGGAAGCACGTTTTATATAACACTACCTCTTGAAACAAGAGAATGAACTAAAGGAGTAATCATGGATGCTCTAGCTTTTATAATCGAAGACGATATCGACCTCAGCACAATTTTTGCGGATGCGCTGGATTCTGTCGGCTATCATGTTGTGCAGATCAAGGACGGTTTGAAAGCGCAACAGCGCTTAAAAGAAGAAGTCCCCTACTTGATCCTCCTGGATATGCATTTGCCGCACATTTCAGGAGCAGATTTATTGGCAGAAATCAAGGCGGATGAGCGTTTCAAGAATACCACCGTGATCCTGACCACCGCAGATGCCAGGATGGCAGAGGCTTACGAGCCAATGGCCGATTTTGTGATGGTGAAGCCGATTTCATTCGTGCAACTCCGCGACCTGACTTCCCGCTTGAAACCAAAGTAAGAAATCATTCCCTTTGGAAAGAAAAAATGCGACCTTTGCGGGTCGCATTTTTCTTTCCGGGCGCAATCCTAGTCCCAGGGTGGATTACAACGGTATTCTTTCCCTGAAGGAGTTAAGACAAGATAACTCCAATCTTCTTCGTTCACTTGATATTTTCCCAAATCAGCCTCAAGCGAGGTCAGTACCCTCGCCGCGTTTGCACGAGAAAGGTGGAAAGATTGCCAGGGCAAGGTCCTTTTGTCACGGTTTTGGTTAGCTGCGTAACACGCCAGGGATGCGCCTACGCCCTCTTTAATGGAAGCAGGCAGAGGTTGAGTCCGATACGCTGCAGCCAAGGCGGGAACAGCGTCAGATGATAAACCGGCCAGGTAGGATACGTCAAGCGTTTCGCCCTGCACCGCCCGGTCCACATTCTGGCGGACGATGAAGCCATCCACATTCATGATGCCCAGGCTCAGGGCGAATCCAAGCGAAGCGACGACGGCTGCCAATGCAAAAGCACGCTCGCGATGCAGGATTTCCAGCAGGACCACCGTTACCAGCAACAAGGCCAGCCAGAATATGAAAACGTGCGTGTAGGTCCGCAGGCGGGAGAAACCGTAGGCGGTTTCGTAGAGCACCAGGCGCTGGAAAGCCGAGACCAGCATCACGAGCACCAGCGCGACAATGCCGATTCCCAGGCCTGAGAAAACGCGGCGTTGTATTTCTGTTTCGCGACGTGTCACCCCCCCTGCGCTCAGGATGAGAATCAAGCTGAAGAAGGCGACCGTCACCAGCTCGCCAAATCCACGACGAGCATATTCGGAATAAGTGTAGCCATCGATCTGGATGTTGGCCTGCCCACCAAAGAAATATTGGAACTGGACAAATACAAAAGCCAAGAACAGAACTGCAACACTGCCCAGCACAATGGCTGCCTCCGTAAATCCCAAGAAGGATGGAACCGCCGGTTTTTCTTCGCCAATCAGCTTTTCATCCTTGCTCTGCGAGGCGGCGTGCAGAAACACGCCCGCCAGCGCATATGCACCCACCAAAATGTAGGCTAAACGGAAGATGTACTCTGGCAGTTTATCAAGCCTGAATAATTCGATGAAATCTTCAAGGCGTTGACCAAAAACCAGGTCGGCGGAACTCAGCAGCGCAGCGAAGATGGCAACAATTGGAAGCGCAATCAGAATGCCACGCACCACCGGCCAGAGCTGGGATGCGCGTCCTTCCCCGACCTGGGCCTGCTCCCGTTTTACTTCAGTCGAAAACCCCAATGGGCGGGCAATCATACTGCCCAATAACCCCAAGAAACCTTTCAGGTAATCGAGCAGGCTATACGAGGGCCAGCGACCACCCAGGAAAGAAATGGCAAAAAGCCCCATCAGGAACAAGGTCATTACGACCGAAAGGAATAGGGTCATCGGCTCCTGGCGCAGGAAGGTCATGACCGCAAAAAAGACGATCAACGGTAAAAGCAATAATGTATTCCGCCTTGGGCGGTGACCATCTGCGCGCAAGAGCAAAAGCCCGGCAACCAGGCAAAGTGCAACATAAATGGCAAAATTGACGCCGGGCGCTTTTTTCCAGAAGAGGAAGTCAAAGGCCCAGCCGAGGGCGACGACCGCCCACCAGAAGCGGGTTGGATTCGATTTCATAGCTGCCTCCAATTGGGTATCCTTGCGAAGGTTTTGATCCTTCAGCATTGCCCTCAGGACAAGCTTCGCAAGGTTTCAGCCATCATAGTCAAAAGGCACTTGCGAAGACTGTCAAAAGGTATCAATTTTCTTCATAGCGTCTCCAGGACCAAATCTCGTAGGTAAAGCCCGGTTACCAATCATTACAGTTCCCTTAGAAGTCGAATATTCCTATTGACACCCGAATTATTATATGCCATACTTCCATCACTGCCGGGGGGATCACAATCAATCGCCATCCTAAGAAAGGAGGAGGTGATGTCTAACATGGATAGTAGTAACAAACCCAGCGCTGTGGCATCCCTCCTCAAGTAAGAAGGAAGCCACAGCG
>JAFGKO010000359.1 GCA_016928525.1 Anaerolineales bacterium
GCTCTGGCTAACTTGTCCATTTGTCTCCCTTTCATGTGTTTGCCCCTAGTTTACACCCTTCAACACTCCAGAGGGAGACTATCAAAAATCGAATACCGGCTCAAACTCCTCATCGCTTCTAACGGGATTGCCGTGATTCTCATCTCTGCATCGCAAAAAAGGGTACAATGACTCATATGAGGTGAACCATGACTGATAATACCCTCCCCAATAGCAAAGCGGAATTAATGTCCCTGATCGAGCGCGAATGGTCCGCACTGATGGATGTGGTCGCGCAGCTCTCCTCCACGCAGATGCTCTCGCCGGATGAGGGCGGCTGGTCACCCAAGGATAACCTGGCACACCTGAGTGAATGGATGAACATCCTGGTGGACTACTATCTTGACCACCAGCCTGCGCACGAGGTGATTGGCGTAGACCCCTCAGTGACCGAAAACTGGGACTTTGAATTGATGAACGACATCATGTTCGAACGTGATCGTCACCAGCCTGTCGAGCAGGTTCTGACTGAACTCAAGAGTACCTATGTAAAAGTGCTTGCCAAAATAGAGTTAATGACTTTCGAAGACCTGATGAAACCACGTGACGAAAATGATCCCCGTAAAGAGCCCATTATCAACTGGGTGATCGGCAACACCAGTGATCACTTTGCAGAACACCGCGAGACGATTGAGAAAATACTCAAGGCATGACAACCCTCCCCGCCCACGAATACCTCGACCAACTCAATATCCCCTACGCCAAAGCCGACTTTCCGCCCGCTATCGAAAAAGGCGCGGCTTCGGTGGCGCGTGCCCTCGGCTATCGCGAGCGCCAGATGATCAAAACGCTCATCTTCGAATTGGACACGAGCGAGCGCATCCTGGTCATGGTGGGCGGCGACCAGAACATCGTTTCGGGTAATCTCAAAAAGGCAGCCGGCTCGCGCAATATCAAGATGGCCGGCTATGAAGCGGTCAAAGAGGCCACCGGCTATGTGATCGGTTCAATCCCGCCCTTTTCGTGGCAGCTCGAAGGTTTCCGCACCTTTTTGGATGTATCGTTAATGAACGAGCCTGTCCTCGGTGTGGGGACAGGCGTGTGGGGCCATGAGATTTTGATTTCGCCAGAGAATTTGGTCAAAGCTAGCTGGGCGATCCTGGTCAATTTGGTGGATCGGGAGAAAACAGCCTTTTTGGACACGGATAACGCGGATTAAACGGATTTCCGTTCTTTTCTTACGGATTCCGTTCCGTCGGTGTAATCCGTGTCCAAAAAATATCACTCCTCCACATACGGCACATAATCCGCACGAGCGATACCCTGCTCGTAAGCCTTCTCGGCTACAGCGCGTGCCACGGCATGGTGCACCGCCTTTTCCAACGGATTAGGCACCAGGTCGCCGGGCGGGGTCATGGCAGCGATCGTCTCGGCGGCGGCCACCAGCATCTCGTGCGTGATGCGCGGCGCGTTGGCGTCCACCGCACCCCGGAAGATGCCCGGAAAGCCCAGCACATTGTTGACCGACTTCCCGTCCGCGGCGAAAGCAGCGCCCCGTTCCAGCGCCTGCGAGGGTTCGATCTCCGGATTGGGGTTGGATAGCGCCAGGATGATCTGCCCTGGCAGTACCATCTCCGGCTGGATCAGCCCCGGAGCGCCGGTCGTGGCGATGACGATGTCACACTCAGCCATGATTTCGTTTAAATTGGACTTGCGACCGCCCAACCCTGCGAAGCGCTCCAGCGCAGACTCGCTCAAATCCGCCCCATAGACCGGGTTCCCCGTCAGGCGCATCAACATCTGACCGATGGCCTGCCCGGCGGCTCCCAGCCCGATCTGCCCGATGACCTTTTTCTGTAAGTCCACGCCAATAGTGCGCGTGGCCACCAGCAAGGCTGCGGTGGTGACCACGGCCGTCCCGTGCTGGTCGTCGTGCATGACGGGGATATCGAGCATCGCTTGCAAACGGGACTCGATCTCGAAGCAACGCGGTGCGGATATATCCTCCAGTTGGATGGCGGCAAAGGTCGGCGCAATAGCAGCTACCGCCTGGACGATTTCATCCGGCTCTTTGGTGTTGAGCAGAATCGGCACGCCTGAAAGCCCCACCAGCGACTCCATCAGCATGGCCTTGCCTTCCATAACCGGCATCCCGGCTTGCGGACCGATGTCACCCAATCCCAACACAGCCGTGCCATCTGTCACGATAGCAACCATGTGACTGATGCTGGTATAATGCCGCGCCAGGGAAGGATCCGCAGCGATCTTGCGGCAGACTTCGGCCACGCCGGGCGTGTAGACGCGTCGCAGCGTGGTCATCGAGTCGATCTGGTAGCGGCTGCGGACGGCGATCTTGCCCTTTTGATGTAGTTCCAGCACCTCATCTCGCACCTCGACAATGACTGTACCTTGGTTGGCGCGCATGGCTGCGAGCACGCGCTCCAAATGGGCTTCATCCTCAGCATAAACGGTGATGTCGCGAACTACATGTTGGGATGTCTCGGTTAGTAGTTGCAGAGTACCTACACTGCCCCCAACCCCCGAAATTGCTGAAAGCAAACGCGCCAGCAGACCGATCTCCTGGTCATTGCGGACGCGCACCACCCGCATGAGCTTTCGTTCCCAGGCCATAAACACCTCCACTCTCTGCGCCGTACCTCATTCGGGCACTTTCCTCGGCGCAACTTGGCCGCCGTCCCCGGCGGCCAGAGCAATAAGGGTGAGGGTCAAATCTCCCTCACCACCCCAATCAAATCCTCAAACGAAGCAATCACCGGGCAACCCGGTTCGTGAAAGATCCCCTGTGGGTCGTAGAGCACAGGCTGAAGTCCGGCGCGACGCGCCCCGATCACGTCTGCAAAGTAATTGTCGCCAACGTAGATGGTTTGTGGAGCGGTTGCGTCCGCGCGTTCCAATGCTGCGTAGAAAATACCCGGTTCCGGTTTCCAAGACTGGACTTCGCCGGCTGCCAGTGAAAAGTGGAAGTAGCCAGCCATGCCCATCGCATCGATCTCATCTTGAAAGGGAACATCGCGGTTGGAGACCACGCCCAGGGTATAGCCAGACTTGCGCAATTTTGGTATGACAGCATGTATTTCCTCCGGCATCCAAATCTCCGACTTGTAATTCTCATTCATAAAATCGGAAACTTTGGGGCCAAGCTCCGGGATGAGGGCCGGAGGACAGCCAAGCGCTGCCAGCCTGCGTTGGGTAAAATTGAACCAGAAATCTTCCTCATGGCCGTTGAAAATCTTCTGGTCTGCCTGGATTTCGGGAGAACTGGCAAAGTAATAATGCTCCCAAAGAACCGCGCGACGGCGATCTTCGTCCGTGAGCGGCAAACCCAGGTTGATGACGTAATCTGTGAAAACCTCCCCACCATTGGGGAGGTGATGTCGCAGCGTACCGTCGAAGTCGAAGAGAATCGCTTTGATACCGTTCGCAGCTTGCATTAACCACCTATTTCATTCATCACTCGATTGAGCGGGATAATTCCATCTGCCAGGCCGTGGCCCCAGGGCTTCTCCCAGACGCCATCCAGAATGATCTGGCGCAGGTCGTCCAGTGTGGCGCCCGCACGCAATGGTGTCAGCAAATCCACCTCCTTCTCGCGCAGAAGGCAAAGTCGCAGGCGTCCGTCGGCGGTCAGGCGGGCGCGCGTACAGGAGGCGCAGAAAGGACTGGTGACCGAGGAGATGAAGCCCACGTCCCCTTTTGCATTCGGCAGGCGGAAGAGACGGGCTTCACCGTCCAGTTTGCCGCCATTGACAACTTCCATGTCGCCCAGGGAATCCTCGATGCGCTCCTGGATTTCTTCGGCAGTGATGACTTGCCCGGTCTGGATGTCTGTGACACCCGCAAAGGGCATCATCTCGATAAAGCGGATTTGCCAGGGATGTGTCAACGTAAGGCGCGCCAGGTCAACCACATCTGATTCATTGTAGCCTTTAACGACCACAGCATTGAGTTTGATGGGCGTCAACCCGGCTTTCTCAGCCGCCATAATACCGGTCCAGACATCCTCGATCTTGCCCCAGCGCGTCAGGCGTTTGAACTTTTCGGGATTGAGGGTGTCAATCGAGATGTTGACGCGCTGGAGTCCGGCCTCAGCCAATGACTCAGCCAATCGTGACAGGAGCAGGCCGTTCGTGGTCATCGAGACGCTGCGAATGCCCGGTGTGGAGGCGATACCGCGCACAATGTCCACAACATGCGCGCGGACGGTCGGTTCGCCTCCCGTCAAGCGGATTTTGTCGAATCCCAGGCTGGCAAACAAACGGGTGAGCAACAGGATCTCGTCGTCCTGCATTAAATCGGCGTTTGGCCTGAAGGTCTGGTCCTCTGGCATGCAATAGACACAGCGCAAATTACAGTGATCGGTCAGGCTGATACGTAAATAGTGAATGATTCGTCCAAATCGGTCTATGGCCATAGTTGGTAATCCATTATAACAATTTTATTTAGTAGCTTGCCTGCAATTGACGATGTGATTTAGGCATGCTATTATGGAGACGGATTATTCTACATTATTTTTATTCTGTTCATTACCAAAGGAGTTATTATTTATGAGCGTTGAATTTATTCTTCGTATTGTTGGAATGTTGATCTTTGCTTTTATTGGTGGCTACTGGGGGGGGTTGGCAGGTCGCTTAGCAGGACAAACCACATTCTATGTTGTCATCTTTGGCCTGATTGGGGCATTGGCAGGCCTGATTTTGACGCCTTACCTCACCACGCGACCAGGAAAAGCTATTCGCTCTGCGTTAGGCCGCCTTTCGGCTGAGACGCTCTTCGCAGGTTTGACAGGCCTGGTGGTTGGCTTGTTGATAGCGGCTCTGCTGGCGTTTCCAATTTCTCTTTTGCCGGATCCATTTGGCAGCGTGCTTCCCTTTGTTGGCGTAATTATCTTTAGCTACCTGGGCATCTCGTTGTTCGTCATGCGCCAAGGCGACATCATGAGCCTGCTCAGCGCGCTGGGTGGACGCGGCGAAAGTGGCGGTTCTTCCTCTTGGACGAACCTGAACCGCACGATCTTACTGGATACCAGCGTAATTATCGACGGTCGCGTGGCAGACATCGCTAAGACCGGCTTCTTGCCTGGCACATTGCTCATCCCGCGTTTTGTGCTGAATGAATTACAGTACATCGCCGATTCGCCCGATGGTCTGCGTCGCCAGCGTGGACGGCGCGGTATGGAAGTGCTGTCCGAACTGCAGAAGCAACCCAACATCTTGACCCGCATCAGTGACATCGACGTGGAAGGCATGCGCGAAGTGGATGATAAACTCGTCGTGTTGGCGCGCCAGTTGAAATGTCCGATCCTGACCAACGATTACAACCTGAATCGCGTGGCAGAATTGCAGGGCGTGACCATCCTGAACATCAACGAACTGGCCAACGCGGTCAAGTCGGTGGTGCTGCCAGGCGAGATCCTGCGCATCAACGTGATCCAGGAAGGCAAGGAACGCGACCAGGGCGTCGGTTACATGGACGACGGCACCATGGTGGTGGTCGAAAACGGCCGCGATTACATTGGCGAATACCAGGAAGTAGCCGTTACCAAGGTACTGCAAACCGCCGCCGGGCGCATGATCTTTGCCCGTGTGGAGGAAGAGAACGGGAAGAAAAAGAAATAATCCGCAGATTGCGCTGATTTCGCAGATTGGATTCTGATGAAACCCGCAGATGAGCGTGATCCGCAGACGTATGCCATTATTGGGGCAGCAATGGAAATTCACCGCCAGTTGGGGCATGGTTTCCTGGAGGCTGTCTACCAAGATGCAGCCGTTATAGAGTTTCCTCTTTGGAAGATCCCGTTCGAAAAAGAAGTCTCTCTTCCGATTCGGTACAAAGACGTCTTACTACCCAGCCATTATCGTGCAGACTTCATTTGCTTTTCAGAGATCATCGTGGAGTTCAAGGCTTTATCCCGTTTATCCAGCGTAGAAGAAGCGCAATTGCTAAACTACCTCAAAGCAACCGGCCTAAAACGTGGTCTTTTAATAAACTTCGGTGCCCCAAGCCTACAATATAAACGCATGGTTTGGGGTTATGAAAATAAAAAATAAAATCTGCGTCATCCCCTGGCACCGCCCGCCAGGGCAGGTGTGCGCAATCTGTGGATAAATCAAGGTAAACATATGCTCCGCGTATATAACACCCTCACTCGCAAAACAGAAGAATTCCAAACCCTCGAACCGGGCGTGGTCAAGATGTACGTCTGCGGCGTCACGGTCTACAGCGACGCGCACGTTGGGCACGCCATGTCGGCGCTGGTCTTTGATATCGTCCGCCGCTACCTCGAATATCGCGGTTACAAAGTCAGGCACGTCATGAACTACACCGACGTGGACGACAAGATCATCAATCGCGCGAACCAACTCGGCGAAGATCCGATCAAGTTGGCCCAACGCTATATCAACGATTACGACCAGAACCTGCGCGATCTCAACATCCTGCCGGCCACGTCAAATCCGCGCGCCACACAGACCATGAACGAGATCCAGGCCATGGTCCAGGGCCTGATCGATAAAGGCTATGCCTACGCCGCTGAGAACGGCGATGTTTACTTCCGTGTCAATAAGGACGATGACTACGGCAAGCTCTCCGGACGCAAACTGGAAGACATGCAGGCCGGGGCGCGCATCGAGGTCGGCGAACAGAAAGAAAATCCGATGGACTTCGCGCTCTGGAAGGCGGCCAAGCCCGGCGAACCCGCCTGGGAGTCGCCCTGGGGCCAGGGACGTCCAGGCTGGCACATCGAGTGCTCAGCCATGAACCTGGCCGAACTCGGCGAGCAGATCGACATCCATGGCGGCGGCAACGACCTGATCTTCCCGCACCACGAGAACGAGATCGCCCAATCAGAATCCTATACGGGCAAACAATTCGTCCGCTACTGGATGCACAATGGCATGTTGCAACTGGGCGGCGAGAAGATGTCCAAGTCCATCGGCAACCTGATTTCCATCAACGACTTCCTGGCCAAACGCGATGGCGACGTGATGCGCATGATCGTCCTGACCGGGTCGTACCGCGCGCCGCTGAATTTCACCGAGGAAGCGCAGGACGCCGCCGAACGGGCGCTCGAACGCCTCAAATCGGGACTGCGGCCTGCCCCGCCCAACGCAAAAGGAATCCCGGCTGGCAGCGCCGCCGAGCTGGCCTCCCAGGCCGAATTCACCCAACAGGCCTTCGTCGACACGATGGACAACGACTTCAACACCGCCGGAGCGCTAGCTCCCATCTATGAATTGATCAAGGCCATTAATACGGCCCGTGACGAGGGCGCTACGAACGAACAACTCGCTCCCGCCCAAGCGACCCTGCGCGGGCTGACCGGTGTGCTCGGCCTGCGCCTGGCCGAAAAGGCCGGCTCCGGCGACGCCGACAAGTTCATCGACCTGCTGGTGGATGTACGGAGCGAGGCGCGCAAACAGAAGCTATGGGCATTTTCGGACCTGATCCGCGATAAGCTCAAAGAACTGGGCGTGACGATTGAAGACAGCAAAGACGGCACGACCTGGCGCTGGAGTTAGGATTCTCTCTCAGGATTACAAGGTAGCGACAGTAATGACTGAAAAACAAATCTACATAACCGAACTTGACTTGAAACGACTGAAAGATCTGATCGCGGATGCCCAGTCCAGTGAGTACCGGGGCAGCGTTTACCTTGAACGCTTGAGAGGAGAACTGGAGCGGGCCAGCGTGGTGCC
>JAFGKO010000360.1 GCA_016928525.1 Anaerolineales bacterium
CGGGAGCGACGGGCGTCGACTGCTCGTTGGCTGCGTGATGGTTACGGGAAGATTCAGGCTATTTCTCCGAATTTCACCCCAACGCATGGTCGCGTAATCAACGTCCCTCTGTGCCAGTCGGCCTGATGGGTTTGAGGAGGCTGGCAAAATGACACTCGGTATCCGTCCACTCACCCAAGAACAACGTCAAGCCACGCGCCAGGCTGCCCGCCAGGCCGTTGTGCGCTCTATCGGCCCTCGTCCCACGCGGGATCAATTCGTCCATCACACCGTGAGCAGATATCCTCCGTCTTTCACCCGGCTCATCAGCGGGCTGTGTATCATTCTGTTGTTGGCAGCTTTCACACCTTCGGCCATTCGTCTCTATGTCATTGGCTCCTGGGCCTTCGGTCAGGCCATTGATCATCCGGTGGCGATGACGGTGGTCGGATTGGCGACCGTGTTGTCTGCCGAAGTTGGCCAGGTCGTGTTTTCGCTGGCTTTGGCAACCCTGGGTACTTCCGGAGTTTCTCACAAGCTCCTCTATGCGTCGATGGCGATAACTACGATTCTAAGCCTCACGGGCAATATTCAGATCAGTTTACCCGGTCACATGAGAAGTCCCTTCGCCTGGTTAGAATCGATTGCTCCTCCCATCTTAGTGCTTTCAACCGCCTACGTGTTGAAGGAGCAGGCTCTGGAGTCCATTGAACGTCGACACGCCAATGAACGTGTGTTTCAGGCTGCACTAACTGACTGGCAGGTTGCCGTTAGCGATCCGGAAGATCATCCACAATGGCTACAATTTTACGCGAATGCATTGCGGGATGCGCTGCGGAAAGCTAACAATCGCCGCCAGGAGGTACTCAGCCAGATGACTCGGGATGACTGGTGTGCAGCTGTGACGCGAGAAATGGAGGCTGAGCAATGGTATGAGCAACCGGAGCAAGATGAAACGCTGAGCGAAGCACAATCGCCAGCCTTAGATGCGCCAATCGCCAGTCACAATGGCAACTCCCCAAAAGTGACCGTCGCCGCCGGATGAGGCGCTGCATGGTATGTGGCGAAGTACTGCCAGAGCCATCCTCAGCAGGTGGGCGGCGACGGGTTTATTGTTCGAATGCTTGTCGGCAGCGCGCCAAACGTGAACGTGACAAACAAACTGTGCTCAGCCCTGGTTAGTTCGCCAGGGCTATTTCTTGGCGTTCCAATGGACGCGAATTTTGCTCTGGATGAGCGATTCGGCTAACACAGACGTCCAGAAACCCAATTGCTGTAATTCAGATTGCCTATCAGTGGCGGGTGCGAGGTTGCCGCTGTGCTTGTTCTCCATTAGGCCGATTTTTTTGAACGGCACGGGATAAACTTGTAGCGTGACATGTAACACATCCTTACTACGAATCGCAGATTTTCAAGGGATGTCATAGAATACGGCTACTTTGGTCAAGGATAGACAACAGTATTTTGTTTTTGGCTGGTGGGTGATCCAATATGGCAATCAAGAGGAGACTCGCACTTTGCTCATGTATTGGCGGAATTGTGCTAATCATTCTTTCGATTAGTTTTTTTATCGCTCTTCCCATTTCCCTCGGTCAGGAACAGTTAACTCCAACCCCCGTTGGCATAATTGCCATTCAGGGTGGTGACAACATGGGGCGCGTGCAGTTGTTGACGATCCCCGACATTATTGACCGCACTGGGATTCGTGCCTGGCAGGATGCTGGTTGGACAGGATATGGGATACGGGTCGGCATATTGGACCAAGCCTTCGGTGATTTTCTTAGCTTTGAAGCCACGAGCGGTAAATCGGTGTCCGTCATACCAGGTGCAGACAAGAACTCTCTTTCCGCGGATACCGTCACGCATGGGACCGATGTGCTGGCCATTATCAATGCCATTGCGCCCGGCGCAGAACTCTATGCCTGTCGCTATACAACGTTTGATCAGTACGTTGGCTGTATTGACTGGTTCATTACATCCGGCGTCAAGATCATCAACCACTCGGTGGGCGTCCCAGCATTACCCCTGGATGGCACAAACATCTGGGCGCGGGAAGTGGACCGGGCGGCTCGCTCGGGGATTCTATGGGTCAATGCGGCGGGCAATTTCGCGGGGGGATATATCAGCGATTTCTTCACTGATACCAATTTGAACTCCTATCACGAATTTCGCGGCTCAGGTATCACTGAATCCTTGGGCGTAAATCCCATCAGCTCTGCGTATGGCCGCGTGATGTTAAGCTGGGAAGGCAATGATCAGTATGCGGCGAACGAAATTGATTTTGATCTGGAAGTGATCGATTTTGGCGAAAATATTATTGCCGAGTCTCGCCAGCCTCAAACAGGCAATCCAGGCGAAATCGCACTCGAATGGACCCAGGTGCAAATGTCACAGCCGTTTGGCGTGCGCGTGCGGAATGTAGATGGCCGCGGAGAACAGGTCCATTTCGTCTTATTTGTTGAATTTGCCTCGCTTCCAGGTGGTATTGGGCGGGAATCGATTATCGCTCCCGGTGATAGCCTCAGCGCCCTGACAGTTGGCGGCCTTCAGGGTTATCAGGTCGCCCCCTATAGCTCACGGGGTCCGCTGAGTTCTGGTGTGATCAAGCCTGACCTGGTAGCCCAGGCGGAGATCATGTTACCTAATGGGCGCTTGTTTGTCGGCACTTCCGCATCTGCCCCGGTTGCTTCGGGTGTGGCAGCTTTGGTATGGGAAGCGAATCGTACCTGGATTTACGACCAATTGTTTGGTTATCTGCGCGAGTCCGCTCAAGATGATAGTGAATTTCCGGGCCAGGATGCTAACTATGGTATGGGACGCCTGTACCTCTTTGCGCCAGAAATAATTCTAACCCCTGCACCGGCAACACCTATGCCTATAGCAACCAATGGTTCAACAAACATGTCAACACCAGCTGTAGAAACAAGCTCGTCTCCCACAGCCACATTATCCCCGACAGCAACATCCACACTCACCGTTACACTTAATGCTTCAGAAGTCAAACCGTGCACCATACACACTGAGCAGGCTAATGTCGATGTGCGGGTAGGACCAGGAGCGGAACGTGGGGTATTCATATCTTTGCCTGTAGACCAGGATTTTCGTGTGATCGGAAAAGCTGAGGCGCAAGATGGCTCATTATGGTGGGAGATCGATAAGGACTCTATACAAGGTGGAGCACAGGCAAACAGTTTGTGGGTTGCTCAAGAGAATGTTACAACAGTCGGCGACTGTAATTTGGTGCCCGAAAGTGTAACCCCTCCTGTTGTATTTGATGCTTCACCGGATATGATCTCATCCGGTGTGAGTCTCCCAGTGACCTTCCAGGGCTACGCAAGTTTCTTGGAAGAAAATACTAATCACTATTTCTCAGTTACCACATCAACAACAGCTGTTTTTTCAATAAATCTTGATCCCCCAACAGATGCAGGATGTGGAATCTATTGGGCCATTATCCATAATACTGGAGCAGGATGGTTCTCTGTGGCGCAAGGATACTTTCACAACGGAAGTACCTATTCACAGAGTGTCACATTATCTTCAGGAGAATATGTCTTTCGTGCTTCGGGAGCACAGTACCCTGAGGCTGAGCCTTTTTGCCCACCTGGACATTTGTATACTGCCAAAATCCAGTGAGAAAATTTCACTTCAGTCGTATCTCAGAGCATGCACAAGTGGCTTCTTCGAGAATTCCGCAAAACAAACTGAACATTATCGTTCATATAAAAAAGCATATATAAATCCATTACTTCTATTTGCCCCCCATGTCTTTTCCATATCTTCGGCAAGTACCAGAGGGCCTTGTTCTATACCGATAGTGTGAAGCGTTGTGCCATCGAGAGGGTTGACCATCGTCAATATTCCTAGGCTTGCCACATAAGCGGATCCCTCATCTACCAGAATATCCACAACGGGTAACATGAGGTGAATCGGATTGCCAGCTTCCATAACTGAAGCGGAGACAAGATCATATCTTATGGGTGCGAGTTGTCGCCGTGCCCCACCATAAGCAAACCATACCATTGTCCCATCATACACGATAACATCCGGGGGCGCACCGCCGAACCCCAGTGCGTTATGCTGTTCGCCCGTTGTCAGATCAATCACGGTGAGCATACCTGTGTCAGCGTTTGCAGCCCACAGATATTTTCCAGTCTCTTCGGCTAACGTAAGGGCAGGCCATTCGAGCGTATAAGTTAAGGTTGCGGTTAGCTGCATCAGATCGACGAGCCAGATAGCACCGGTACTTGTCGCCAACCAGAGGGCATTCCCATCGGCGGAACTGGCATTGTTGAGCGTGATCGGCGAGCCGTCCAGACTCAAGTGCAAGCACTCTTCACGTAAATCAGCCAACCGGCACAGGTTCCCATTCTTATCGATTAACCAAAGTGCATCAGCAACTCCTACAACGTCCACCAGACCGGGATGGATGTAGTCCGGCAGAATGAATTGTGTTACGGTGTCGTCGTTCGTCGCCAACCACTTTTGCGCGCCGAAGCGGGCCAGCGCTTGAGGGGATACCTCTAAAGGTAGTGTGACGTGCGAGGTTTTGCTGCCCGTATCGTAGACGATCAGGCTGGGCCCCTTAGAGTCGGCGATCCATAAAAATGTTCCATCATCCATTACCATCTCAACCCATATATTGGGCAAACCCACAAGTTGAGGCGTTCGGTTCCCTGAAAGGTTGCTTTCAAACAGTGAGCCCTCATCAGACACGACCCACATGATATTTTCGCGTAGCGTGAGTTGTTTCGGCTGTACCTCTAGCGCGATTGGCTCCAAAATCTGGCAGCCTTGCATACTGACACTGCGTATCGCCCCCTCTTCGCCGTGACCGTAAGCGACCCAGACCGCGCTGCGCCCATCCACCACCAAAGCTGAAGGGGCTTCACCGATCTTCAGACGCTCACGTTCGCAGAAACTAGCGCGTTCGCCCGTCTCGCGATCAAAACTAGCCGCGGCCAGTTCGCCGGTATCGTACAACGCCACCCAGAGGGTATTCTCCACACTGGTTATGGCAACGGGTTCGCCGTTGAACGCCCAGATGGCCTTTAATTCCAGGGTAGCCGGATCAAGCGCAATAACCTGCTGTCCAATCGAATCGGCGATCCACAACCAGTACCCATCATAATGCAGAGCACTTGGGCGAAAAGTCTTACTGATTTGGGGACGCAGCGGGTATGCACGCGGATCCCCCTGGTTATCGGCTGGAGACCAGATATTCAGCGGTGAACCAGTGGCTGTGTCCAACGCGAACAGCGTTCCATTCACATCGTAGCCCCACAGCGCCATGCGTCCCTCTGCGCTTGGCGCAATGACCATTGTTCTAGGCGTGTCAGCGAATCCGTCCACGCGAACACGCAGCGCCTCGCGTGACATTTCGTTTGCCAAAACGTCTGGGGGAATAGGCTCTCGAACAAAGTCAAACCCACTGGCGGGTGTGGAAGTGGAAGTAGCTGTAACCTGCGCAACCGGATTGGGCTTGTCTGATTCCGAGGATCCGAAGAAATCTTTTACTCCCTGATAGATCGTCGTGATATTTGCCAAAAACGCGACAATTGCAGCTGTCAAGACGGCTAAGCCGGTGATTCTCACCCAAAGTTCCTTGAACCACGGCTGTCGGCTTGGCGGCGTTGGCGGATGTGCCTGTAGAGTCAAGCCTTTGTTTTCAAGCGCCTGGGTTAACTCCTTGAATTTGTCCTGATAAATCTGTTCTTTGTTTCTACGCGCTTTGTGCCAGGGGCGGAAGTCGATGTATTGGGCACCTTGTATCTCAATCGGCCAATCCTCAGGTGGGATGGTCTTGAGCAACACAGGGACGATTGAGCGTTTCAAGCTGTCGGCGCGGGAGAGTTCTTTTCGGCAGTAGTCAGACTCAAGGTACTCCGGCGAGAGAATGGCGATCATAACGGGGCACTGTGCGATGCCGTTTTCAATGGACTGCCGCCAAGGATCGCTCCCTTTAATCTTGCTCTTGTCTATCCAGACCTCAAGTCCTGCGCTTTGGAGATCGCGGGCCAGACGCAACGCGAGATCTTCTTGAGTGCTACGATAGCTGAGGAAAACAGGTCCTTTTGCGCTCACGCGTTTCCTCCTGGTGTGCCAAACAGCTTGAGAATATATCGCTTTGCTGTCTTGAGCAATTGTGATACAGTTCGATTGGGTTGAGTTTTGTTTTACGGTGAGGGTGTTATATGAAATGGCAGCGGTTGGTTCGGCTGGGAATCCTCTTGCTTGGCCTGATAATGATCCTTCTTCCAGTTAGTACCATCGCCGGGCAGCAAAACATGCCGGAGCGTGTTCAGATTTACCGTTTCATCCGTTTTACCAGCCACGAACGCGCAGGCGATATTCGCTGGATCGAAATCTGGGAGAGCCATGACGATTCGCGCCGTGCGCGGCAGGTAGTGATGGTGGACGGTATGGGTGGACAGCAGGGCGTAGAAGTCAGTTGTTATTACGCCCTGGCGATTGGAGCTGGCGTGCCTGTGTACATGGCGGATGGGGAGCGCGTGCCAGTCGATACGGCGGATCGGCTGTGGGATATTTTCGAGAACAAGCGTCTGGTAGCTCAATCCGAACTCTTTGCCACCGAAACCGACTGCAAGGCCGAAGGTTCCGAAAACGTCAATGGCATTCAGACTCAACATTGCAGCTTTGAGAACGTGGATGCTTCTACGCTTTTTCTGATCCGCCCACCTGCCACTTCACGCGGCGAACTTTGGACGGCGGCAGATGGCGGATTCCCCGTGCGCTACGAATTTGAGGCCAATGGCAGCGATGGGGATGTCTTCCATCGCTTTGAAGCGATTGCGCCGCCTGACAACTTTGTTATTGCGCCGCCGCACGATGTTGACCTGCTTTGTTTTGACGATGGGTTCCCGGTTCCCGATACAACCATTCCGCTGACCGGCGGTAATTTGACTTACGCGGCATTCGAATCAGATATGAATATGGATGAGCTTGAGCGCTTCTATGACCGGTCGCTGCTTCCCGCGTGGTCCAGCGAAGGTAGCGACGAGCAAGGTGCACGCATCTACAAACACACTCTAGACAGTGGGAACGAGTGCCAGTTGCATTTGCGGCTCACACAGCGCGCCGATGCGCGCGGCACCTATCTGGCGGCCAGCGTGTACCCCTCGTATGTGGAAGCCGCCAATCTGCCCTCTCCACAAGGGTTTGAAGAACCGGTGGTTGTGCAATCGCTCACCAGCGCGACCATAACGATAGATGGCGATGTTGAAACCGCGCTTGCCGAATATATTCCTTCCCTGGAAGGCACTGGCTGGGTGATGCGTGAGGAACTGACCGACATTCGCGAGGATTCGGCGTTTGTGACCCTTGCCCGCGACAATTACGAAATGCACATCACGGTTGATGGCAGAGACGGCAAGACTGTCCTCCGCCTACAGACACGGGTGGCGGTTTGTGGCTCAACGTTTACTATATACCCTTGAATGAAAAACCCATCTGGTTGTTCGATCGAAGGAAGAGGCCAGTGGTCATTTGACTATACACTTTCATTATCCGATTAGTCTAACGCGGAAAGATAAGTTCTGAAATCTTGGGTGTTATAATCAGAACCGAAGTTTGATTCGATAGCCAGGGACATCCTAGTCCGTTGCTCCCTTTGGTAAGTTCCCCAAGTGAGGACATCTTTCCCGGTCCACGTACATGTGATTTCCTGCCTGGAGCCTAATTCACCCTGAAAACATAGCGAAAGAACTACACCATCACCAGTAGCCCAATATACTCTGGCTATTGTTGGATAACTGGAAGTATTTGTGGCTTTGAATGACCATATCGTTTCCTCTGTAAAGTATTCTGGATAAAGAATACGTTCAGGATATTCACAAATCCCTCGTAGGCAGATCTGGATTGGCCAGACAATTACTCCCGTTTGTGCGAAATCAGTCGTTGTTGAGGGAACAGGTTCCGCAAAGTTATTCAGCATTTCTTCGATCTGTGCATCTGGTGGAAATATTTCTACTGCTGTTGATTCAATCCATCCCTTTCTGCTATCAGAGCCCTGTCTCTGCACAAAATACCAGTCATCCATTCTACCTAGAACAATTAGGTTTTCGCCTCGTTCAGCATGGAAACGACTATAATAGCCTATCGAACTAGGCCCTTCCAGAACACTCGCTGAAAGTGTGTTTACAACAGCAATGGGTACGCTTCTTGAGTTTGTGGTTTCTGTCGGCGAGAGCACAGGCGTAGGCAAAACGGTTACGCTTGGTGTTTGGGATGGTATTGGACTAGGTCCTAGTGAGGAAACAATATTTGTCGGTGTCGGGGGCAGAGCAACATTCTTATTCTGTGGGAAAGGTGCGTAAATATACCCGTGCCCATACACATTATCCGGCCCAGCGATGCCACTGTCGTCCTGGGTGGAAAGATCGCGAATGAAACTATAGACCTCTTCCCGCGAAAAGACCGGGTTTCCCTCCCATACTAATGCCGCAAGCCCAGCCACTACTGGAGCAGCCGCTGACGTGCCGACAAACAATATACCATCGCTTAGAATGATCTCACCCGGCGCAACCAGATCCGGCTTGATCGCCCCTGAACCGACTGGCCCCTGGGAACTGTAGGGGGCAATAAAGCGGCCTTGCAGCGCACCAACGGTCAGCGCATACTGGCTGTCGGCGGGCGCGATCACTGACCCTTGTGTGTTGCCAGAGGGTACCGACGCGAACTCAACGAACAAGTCAAAACGCCCCCCCACGCCGCTGCCGTTCACATCCCGGATGCGAACCCCAAACGTCCGGTTCATCTCGAAGGCGACCCATTCGAGAGCCGTATCACCGGGATAACCGCGCTGGACACGGTTCGAAGACGCAATGATCTGGTCGGCGTCGTCGATGATCTCCAAATCGAGGTCAATGGCATTGGCGGGAATATTGTCTATGCCTTCCCAACTGAGCATCACAAAACCCTGATTGGCTTCAATAGGGTTAACTCCCAGTGTTTCCTGTAGTCCGCGCGTGCCCCAGAACTCGTGGTAGCTGTTGGTGTTGGTATCGGTAAAGACGTTGTTGACGAAACCGCCTGCATAATTTCCCGCGGCATTGACCCACAGCACACCTTCACGCGCGGCTCGGTCCACTTGCTGTGCCCAGGTATTTGTGCCATCGAGTGGCAGCGCGGGTACACCCGCCGAATGATTGATAATCCGCACACCTGCCGAGACAAACCAGTCAATGCACCCCACGTAACCGTCGAAATCGCCATACCGGCAGGCATAGAGTGCAGCATTGGGAGCAATGGCATGGATAACCTCGAGAACTTCAACACCATGCGAAAGCGTATCACCGCTGTAATCGGAACGGTCTACACCGGGCATGAGCGTGACGGCTGTGTTAAACGCACTCTCGAAATCCGCCAACCCCCCGAATCCCAGGTCGAGCACGCCGACACGTTGCCCTCGTCCCGTCCAGCCCGCATCATGCCAGGCACGGATGCCTGTCCGGGAGATTACATCTGGGAGCGTGAATGCCTGCACCGGCCCCATGTTGTTTCCGCCCTGTACGACGACCAAGCCGACCGGGGTAGGCGTAGGATCAAACACATCGCTTGTATTGGGCGGCAGCGTGCTGGCAGTTATCGCGCCGATCATGATCAACATAGCGATAGCGAGCATAGCGATTTTTGTGGCGTTTTTTGCCATCAAGACTAACTCCTCAGTTTGGCAGATGCCCGCATCCGCTTTATTCATCACACACGATATATACCGGCCAGTCATCCGACAAAATCTGTGGATCGTTGATGCTGTCCACTAGCAGACTCGTGCTGGGATCAAACATGAAGGTCACATCGGTGGCCGTATTCACCTTCAGTGAAACATTGCTTCCACCGCCAACTGCACACGCACCATAATTCCAATCCCAGCTACCGTTTAAGGCCACTTTGTATTCGTAGGTACCTGCTGGCAACCGGAAACTGCCCTGCCACACCTGTCGGGATTCGTCCCAGGTTAGGGCGGTGTGGGCACATTCCGGGGCCCAATCTGCACAGCCGAAAAGATGCTGGAAAGTGCCGGGAATGACGACGGTATTGGGCTGATTAGCGACCGGCCCCCCGCCAAATGGAATCGCGTCACCGGGCCGGTCAGAAAACGTCAGCCGCTCGAACCACTCAAGAGTGAGTGTGCCGGTATAGGCTTTCATTACCCAGAACCAGTCATTGCTATTCCACAAGGTACCTGTTGGTTGAACTATCTTCTCTAATAGCACACGTTGGGGATTATTTTGTTCCCAGATCTTGAAATAGAAGTCACCCGCCGCGCCAATCTGGATGAGAAGGTAGTACCATTCGTTTCGTCGGAGGTTGAATTCTTGGTTTACGGCCCCTTCTTTCCCATTTTCGACTATGATGGCCCAATGACCATCATAGTCACTTAAACCAATTGAACGGAAGTCGGGATCGAGCCAACCACTACGCTCCAGGCGGAGATACATCTGGTTTTGATTATTCGACGCCTCATATTTGAACAGCATCAGGATGCCACGCTCTCGATACAATCGGGGATAGACAATGCCATCCGCCCAGCTAAATTGATCCTGGATGATCATCTGCCCACCGTTTAGTTCCGGGGCCTTGTTCCACAAAACCCAGGGATATACTAACCGACGGCTGTCGAAATCATGGTGTTCCAGGACTCTGCCACCCGGCGCGATCTCGGAAGTAGGCACCGGGGTGATCGTCGGAGTGGGCGTATTCGTGGCGGTCGCGGTAGGCGTTGGAGTATTAGTGGGCGTCGGTGTGGGGGAAGGTGGGGCTGTATAGTCTGACATGGGGACAGTGTTCACGTCGCCATCTACGCTGGCAATATCTCCCACGCTGATCCAACCCAATTCTTCATTGAAAAAAACGAGATAAAAGTCCTTGGCCGGGCTGATAGCCACGATGGGCAGTCGTTGATCCTGGGCTATGCCGATAGTGCCCCCGGCAGCCGATGCCTGCGCGTAGACAGCAACCTCTGTGTGTCCGACAACGGCAATCGGTACGCCTGGAATCGGCGTCGGCGTCTGGGTGGGGGTAGCAGTGGGGATAGTGGCAGTTGGCAGCGGCGTCTGAGTGGGCACAGAGGTTGGAGTCGTTTGCGGTGGTCGGGCCACTAACTGGCCCATCCCGTAAACGAAGTCTGGCCCCGGATACTCGCTGTCGTCCTGCGTCATAGTGGAACGAATCGCCTCCCAGATTTGCTGACGTGTCCAGTCTGGATTGGCTTCCCAAACCAGCGCGGCAAAGCCACTGACGAGCGGCGCAGACGCCGATGTGCCCACAAACAGTGAGCCATCAGGTAAGATAATCTCACCCGGAGCGGTGATATCAGGCTTAATCAGCGCGCCCGTCTGTACACCCCGTGAACTGTAAGGTGCGATTCGATTGCTCTGCAGTGCGCCGACCGTCAAGGCATAGACGCTGTCTCCTGGAGCAATCACCGATCCACCTTCCATACTGGCAGGCAGCATGGCAAATTCCACGAACAACACAAACGGAACCCCCTGTGCGTTGGCACTTACATCTCGCACGCGCACACACAATTCCTGATTCATGGATACAGTAACATATTCCAGCGCACGATCACCCGGATTGCCAAGTTGTTGTTGTTGGGAAGCATAGATGACGTTGCCTGCCAAATCGGCAATTTCAAGATCAAGATCAATGGCATTAGCGGGGATGTCGTTCAGGTTAGCCCAACTCAAGGAGATAATAGCGTTGCTCTGATCGATGGCGCTGATACACAGGTTTTCCAGTCCACCAGACCCTCGAAATTCGTGGAACGTGTTGTAGGGCGGGTTATCGTTAAAAAAGTCGTTGAGGTATCCACGCGCAAAATTGCCAGCGGCATTGATCCACAACACATCCGCGCGTTCTGCGCGCTCTACTTCGCGTGCCCATTCGTTGGTTCCGTCGAGCGGCAAAGCCGGCACGCCTGCCGAGTGGTTGATAATATTGACATCGTTGGCAATCATCCAGTTCACACAGGTCACAAACTGGTCGTAATCGTTGTACTGGCAGGCATAAAATTGGGCGGCTGGCGCGATCAGGTAAATGATCTCCAACACATGCGTACCATGCGTGATCTGGCTCGCATTGTAAACGTCTTTGGCTTGGCTGAGTTCCGTCGTAACCATCGTGCTGTAAGCCTGTTCAAAGCCGTACAAACCGCCGAAGCCCCGATCCAGCACGCCTACTTTTTGGCCCGTTCCTGTCCAACCGGCTTGTTGCCATGCGCGAATTCCAGTGCGATTAACAATTTCGGATACGCTGTAGGGTTGAATCTTGCCTAGATTGCCCCCACCCTGAATGATCGACAACCCCGATGGGGTAGGGGTAGCGGCTTCCTGAGTAAATCCAATGTGGCTAGCAAGCGGCAATAATAGCATAAAACTTATAATCATGATGAGCAAAGTCGTTTTGGTATTCATAACGTCATATGTAACCTTTTGATGGACGAGCTACGGTTATGTTTTTCCCTCAATAATCCCCAGTCTTTTTAAGCTGGCAAATTATACGAGAAATCATCTCATTTATATTGTATTGTTTCCTCTCTTCGACCGCGAAAAAAGGGCATAGCTCTTGAACACGCGGGAAAAATCGTGGAAAGCCAAGCAAGCGTTGCAGGTATTCATCCTTCACAAAGCTTGTTTCATGCA
>JAFGKO010000361.1 GCA_016928525.1 Anaerolineales bacterium
CCTTTGACCTGGCAGTCTGGAAAGCTTATCCTACACCAGCTTACCCCTTTTGACTGCCCTTTGTTGCACTTATGAGTTGAATCTAAGCCCGCAAATCCCGGAACCTTGGTTCAAATATTTACGCAGTATTCTGTAAAATTGGTACTAATTTGGTACCTCAATTCCCTTCCATTATTTGATAATAAACATATAATAGCGCACGGCAATAAATAATCGGTATTGTATTGATGAGGTAGCATGAAAGTTTGCGTTCTGAGTGACCCAGAATGGGATGACCCGTTCGACCCCTCCTATTATCTGCAAGGATATGAGTGGGAATTGCATGATTTACACCACCCCCACGTGAAGGAAGAATTGACAACCCTCGCCTCGCGAGGGTTTGATATTTATCTGAACATGTGCGATGGCGCCGCGGATGAAAATCGCCCAGGTCTTGATGTGGTACTGGCGTTGGAAGAGTTGAATTTACCCTTCACTGGCGCAGCTTCCCATTTTTATGAACCGACCCGCGAGCAAATGAAAGAGGTGTGCCAGAAATTTGGCATCCGTGCGCCACGCGGCCTAACTTTTAAAAGCCCGGGGGCATTCAAATTTGGGATGGACGGTTTGCATTACCCGATGATCGTCAAACACCCAAATAGCTACGGTAGCATAGGCTTGATCAAAGAATCCCGCGTCAATTGCGTAGAGCAGCTTGAAACCCAAGTAGATCGTATGGTACGTGAATTTGGTGGAGCACTGGTCGAGGAATTTATTGAAGGGCGCGAGTTTTCCGTGTTAATTTCCGAAGACCCGGACAACCCGTCTAACCCGGTCACCTACGTGCCTGTAGAAATACTCTTTCCTTCGGGCGAAACCTTCAAGCACACAGATATGAAGTGGTATCGCTTCAACGAAATGTCGGTCATTCCAGTCAAGGATGAACCGCTTTCAACCCAACTGCGAGATATGTCTGCAAAGCTGTTTGTAGGGTTGGATGGCACAGGTTACGGTCGTTGCGACATCCGTATGAGCGCGAAAGGTGAGTTGTTCATGCTGGAAATCAATCCGCAGGGCGCAGTCTTCTACCCGCCGGAAGCACCCGGTATGGCAGATTACATCCTACGATTTGACCCGCGCAGCCATACCGGCTTTGTGGATCTATTGTTCCGTTCGGCACTGGCGCGTCATAAGCGGAAGAACGAAATGGCCCAAAATTCACTCGCCTGGATCCATAAAAGCCATGCCACGAAGGGATGACAGTATCAAATAAAAGCTGACAATTGCAACAGTTCCACCGGCGAGCATGAAAACAATATGGAATAACTGTCCATCACCTTTGATGATGGCCTTCCCCGGGTCATTAGGTGGATAAACCACGATGACGGATTCTCCTGCTTCGTATGCTGGAGGACTGGAAAAGTAAGTAGAGACGAACTCAACGTCGTATCCATTCGCGGTTTTGAATTGCACGATAGGCGCGTAGGTACTCCCGTCGCTATCGAAATTTTCTTGCAGGCCAACCACCACGCCTTGCGCTTCAACGCCCTGCTTTTCGAGCGCGCGCTGGCGCAGCGTCATCCCTGATCCGACTGCAAAGAAGAGTAAGCCAAAAAGGAGGGAAGCGAGCGGCCCGAGCAGTTGTTTGTTGAAAATAGACTTCATCGCGGTTCAAGGACTACTACAGGCTCCTTTGAGAGTTGTTCCACACCCGATTTGTACGCCAGGGCAAAGGCGGTATACATGACCACCATCATATACATTGAGATGGCAGGCATAATAAGCGGAAGGGCGCAGATCAGTACAATCGTCATCATGGCAAATTGGGTGATGAGTATGAGCGCGAAGCTGATGGCATAAGAAATAACAAAAGCTAACAGAAAGCCGCCCCAATTCTTGCGAAAAATCGCCCACCACGTGCGGATGTGAAACCCGGCTGAAATTTCGTTTTTAGCAACCGAATGGATTTCAGCCGCAGGGATGAGCAAGCCAACCGCGAGGGAGATGGGCATGAGCAACGCGAAAACTGCCATGGAAAGCAGGGGAAATAACACAGCAATTTGTTCCAGATTTTCGTTTCCGCTTGCCAGCAGGAAGGGAAAGGCAAACATGCCAATCATAATAGGGAAGAACAAGATAAAAAACGGCAACGTGTAAACTAACCGGACTACGAACAACTTTGCACCATCAAGGAACATTTCCTGCCAGTTTTCCCAGGGTTCCATAATCGGTTTCTCGTCCCGCAGAACTTGCCGCACAATGTGGACCATATAGCCAGTAATAACCAGTATTGGCAAAATAGGGATAATGAATGCAAGTAGATAGACCAGCGTGCCGATCGGGAATTGCTTGCGCGCTTCGGCGTCTTTCAAGGGAAAGGTCAGCAGGTGGTTCAAATCGAAGTTGGAAAGCATCTAAATCCTCCTCTTGCTTTTATGTTCAAATCCCTTTTACAGGCGCAATAAAGAAGGCAATCGCAATGAAGTGCGCCAATGCGCCCAGGATCACAAAGATATGCCAGACCTCATGGAAGCCGAATTTGCCCGGCCAGAAGTTCATGATCTTGGTGATGTAAACCACTGCGCCGAGCGTATATATCACTCCGCCGATAATCAACCAGGTCAGCGCCCAGGGCGGTAACACGCGTAACATTTCTCCAACTGCAGCGATGCAAAGCCAGCCCATAACGATATAAATCCCGGCGTTCAGCCAGCGCGGCGCGTTGATAATAAATATCTTGACCACGACCCCGGCCAGCGCCAGCGACCAGATGATCGCCAGCATGCCCCATTTCCAAAACCCCTGGAACATGATCGCGCAGAACGGTGTATACGTCCCGGCGATGAGCAGGTAGATGGCGGAATGGTCCAGTTTGCGCAGGATTTGCAGCACCTTTGGCTTCGCCTTGACCATGTGATAGGTAGCGCTGGCAGCAAATAACAATACCAGGCTGACGCCGTAAATGGTCAGTGCAATGGCTTTGCCGAGGCTACCCCAGCCGACGATAAGTAGAATGACCAATCCGATAAAGGCCGCAATGGCGGCGAAGAAGTGGGTCAGTCCATTGACAGGTTCACGCAGTTTTTTGAGCATACGCTTATTTTTTCTCCGCAATCACAATCAGCACCAGGCTTGATTTTACTTCAACCTGTTCGATTTTCACACAAAATCCCACCTCCACAAATGGCCTTTTCAGTCTTTCACTGATGATTTCTACTGGATCGGATGAGGCCTGTCCAGTGACCCGGAATAGCCCGGCTGCAAAACGTTCCATCAGTTTTTGCCCGGTAATCCACGCGGCTGGCAGGACGAGGAACCTGCCACCGTTGTTCAACACGCGATACGCCTCCGCAAGAGTCTGCATGTCGAAGATGTATTCGGAAGGGAAGCTGGCGACGACGGTGTCAAAGATTCCGGCGGGAAAGGGCAGGGATTGCGCCAGCCCGCGCGTTAATTTGATTTGCGTGTAACCAGCATGGTCCAAGCGATCTTTGGCGCGAGAACCCATTTGCCGGGATTCATCTAACCCAACGGCGAGCAGGTTCAGGTCCAATAAGAGCCGTTGCAAATGACCGGGACCGTGACCAAGTTCCAGTACGCGCGTCCCCTGGATGAACGGGAGCACGCTCGTAACCCAGTCTTTCCAGCGCCCTAAGGAAACCGTCCAGGCAACGAAGTCATAGCTCCATGCGAAGGGGTGGTAGATCAACTTAAAAAAGAACTGCATGAAACGCTGGATGATGCCCATTGTAATGATTACAGATAACAAAACAAGGGTTTGACGATGGTCAAACCCTTGTCAACTGTGTGCCATAACTCAGGCAGCTTCGATTTCACCGCCTTTTTTGCGGCTGGCAGCTTTCTTGACGCTTTCGACCGCTTCCTGCCCTTTGGTCTTGGCGGTAGTTATGACCTCCTGGCCGCGGTCTTTGAGTTGCTTGGCCAGTTCATCAGCGCGGGCACGGGCTTCGGCAGCGGCGGCCTCGGCTTTGGCAAGCGCCTCTTCGGCCGTGACCTGAGCTTTGTCGCGCAGCTCGATGCTCTTATCCTTGATCAGGGCGCGAGTTTCCTCGCCAGATTGCGGAGCCATTAGCAGGGCTACTACTGCGCCGGTGAGACCACCGACCAGGAAACCGACTAAGAATGCTCCAAATTCATCACGATCAGACATATTATTTATCTCCTTTCCTTGGGATAATCACTTTTTCTTTACGCCTAGTAATTCTAACATACGTTGCATGCCGGCTAGATAGCCATTGAGCTTGATGACCGGTTCGACTACATTCTCACCCAAAAACTCTGCTGTGCCGCGCAGATGGTTGACCGTCTCGTTGGTGGCATCCAAGATCGGACGGACTTCGTTCTGGAGCAGGTTGATCAGGCTGGCGAACTGTACGATTAATATAATTAACGCCATGCCAATCAACAACGATTCTAGCGCCATAACGATGATGAAAACATCTCGGATGCGTTCAACTTGATCTACAGGTGTTTCAGGCCGAAACAGAAAGTAAAGTCCTGTGCCTAACAATGCGAGGATACCAACGACAACAATAATTCCAACAATCATCATCGTGCGTTGACGGCGCTCGGCTTCCCGTTGGGCGGCTTCGTCTAAGGCAGTCGGTTCAGGTGTTTCAGGGGTAGGTGTTGTCATGATTCTATTATAGCACGAGAGATGGGATAGATTTACCAGAAAGTTTGATAAGAATAATATTAATAGAGCAGCGGCGATCAGGATTTGTATGGAAGTTGTAAGCGTACTCCGCAGGTTATAGCCTTTATTTTCCCTTCCCCCTAGCTCGTTCCATAAAGGAACTTTCCTCCACAATGAAGCGGATGTGGCTGGCTTCCCCGATCTGTTCGACTTCGTCCCAGGCCTGAATACGGAAACTGAGCTTGCGTCCCTGTACTTCGACCAGCTCTGCATGGGCGCGAACCCGCATCCCGACCGGTGTGGCAGCCAGGTGTCGCACATCGATGCGCCCGCCGACTGTGGTCTGGCCTGGCTGTAGATAGCCTTCCAGCGCGCGGACAGCGGCGTTTTCCATCAAAGCTACCAATGCAGGGGTGGCGTAGACTGCAATCGTCCCGCTGCCCAGATGCGCAGCGGCCTCGGCTTCGCTGACGGTTGTCTCCACCTCGGCGCTCAAGCCGGGTTCAAGCGAGGGGGAAAGATCGCTCTCGCTCATGGGGTGGGGGTAGCAGTCGGTGTGAGCGAGGGTGTCAAGGTTGGCGTGGGTGGTGGGTAGTAGGTTTGCAAACCGGAGGTATCATAGCCCGGATCGATCTGTAAATCCCTGGCCTGTACCCAGCATGGATCACGATAGATTGGATTGCGCACGATCCACCAATCAGAGATGCTGCCCTGGCCAAGCAATTCCACGCGTTCCCCTTCTTTTAGCGCACTGACAACATCGTACTGTGCACCTGGTCCCATCCAGCATAAGGTCGTGCGCAACACCAGTGGATTTTCCGGCGCGGGTGTTATGGATGGGAGCGGAGTTTCAGTGGGAAGCGGGGTGTCTGTAAATGGCGCAATCACCAGATCGGGCGTGGGCGTTTCTGAGGGTAGTTGGACTGGAGCCTCAGGTTGTGTTTCCGGTGTGGGGGTGTTAGCAGCGCTGGGCAGATTACAGGCTGTAAACAGCAGGCACAGGGCGAGGAAAGCAGGAACGGTACGGAATGACATAAATCTCCTCCTCGGGAATGCTTGGGGCTTTCGGGAAATTCTAAAACAAATTCGATTGGATTGCTTGGGGCGATAGTGGGACCTGCATGCACTCTTTGCCACAGGTTGTTACGACTGTGAGAGCAATGATTATCCGGTGTGAACGTTATTCCGGCTTGGCGTATCTTTTAAGGCGCTCTCGGATTTGATCGAGCAGGAGTTGTATCTCATCCCGTTCTTTAATTGCCTGCTGCAACGTGGCCTCGAAGGTCGGTTTCTCTGTCTCTGATAGAGTTTCCAGCAGATGCAGGTCGCGTGCAATCTGTGTTATTTTTTGATGAAATTTTATCTCTAACCGTTTGCGATACCCTTCGTAAAACTCGAATTCATCGAGTAATTCGCGCGTGGCGTGCCTGCCCTGTGCCAGGAGTTCCTCGACCACCGGCAGGAATTCTATGAAGTTCACCGGTTTTTCGATAAAACGGGTTACGCCGATGGAGAGCGCAAAATCTTTGTCCTCCTGGGCAACGTAAGTCGCGGAGAGAAAGATCACCGGTAAATCGCGAGTAGCCGGGTTTAATCGTATGTGATGCACAAGGTTGAACCCATCCATCCTGGGCATTAGGATATCGGCGATAACCAATGCCGGACGTTCCTTCTGGATAGCTTCCAACGCCTCCTGTCCATCGCGGGCTGTCACCACGAGGTAGCCCTTGAATTGCAAAGTCGCATCCAATAATTTCAAGATATCGGGAATATCATCGACAACGAGTATATAACCCTGCTTGGTACTCATGTTCATATTCTAACCTGTAATCCCACTTTAGGGAATGATAAATTGGAACTTTTTGAGTTATCACCCGCCCGCGATCTTGACCCTATAGCCCAGTCCCTCTAATGTTTCTGCAATTATCTTACGATGCTCGCCCTGGATCTCGATCAGACCGTCTTTCACGGTCCCGCCGCTGCCGCAGGCCTGCTTCAAGCGTTTCGATAGAGACTTCAGGTCTGCTTCCGAAAGGATCAGATTTTTCACCAGCGTGACAGTCTTGCCGCCACGCCCCTTTGATTCGCGATGCAAGTAAGCAATCTGTTGAGCGGGAGGCAGGGACTTCACGTAAGTGGGGTGCAGTTTTTGCTTGCGCAGATCTCCATGCTTGGAAGACCAGACAGTATGGTAGTCATTTTTTGACATGGGTGGAGGATGCAAGAGAAACAGGAAGATGACAAGAGGGACAATTCCAAGATTCCTTGTATTGGGAATAGAAATTTGATATACTAAGGCTACCGACCGTTCGGTAGGGAGAGTCCATGACCAGAGACGACATCTTAGACGCGGCTGCGCAGGTATTTCGCCAGAAGGGCTTCCATGGCTCTTCCATGGCCGACATTGCCGAAGCTGTGAAACTGCAAAAAGCCAGCCTTTACCATCATGTGTCCAGTAAGCAGGAGATCTTGCTGGCGCTGCTCGACCGCGCACTCGAAATGCTCTTCGAGCAGATCGATGTAATCGCAAAGCAGCCGTTGCCTGCCGATGAAAAACTGCGCCAGATGATACAGGTCTACTTGCGTTTGCTGGCAGAGAATGGGGATCTTTCATCGGTTTTGCTGTTCGAGCATCGCTCGCTGGAACCTGGCCAGCACGCGCGTCATATCCCGAATCGCGACCGCTTCGAGGCTTTGTGGAGGGAAACGCTTGAGGATGGCGTGCGGACAGGCCTTTTTGTCTGTCCTGACACAGCGCTGACGGTCCGCGCTTTGATGGGCATTCTGAATTGGACCCTGACCTGGTACCGCCCGGAAGGAGCGCTAACCATCGAGCAGATCGCTGATCAATACTCCAGTCTGCTACTGAATGGCTTGATGAAATAGTAAAAGACATGAGCCACCCGCCAGTCTTCGCTACCTTCGAAAGCCCCACAGGCATGCGCATTCAGCGCCTGCCCGTTGAGGCCTTTCCGAACTTGTGGGCTAATCTGTACCTGATCTGCAGCGGCGACGTTCTGGCTTTGATCGACAGTGGCTCTGGGGGTGACAAGTCCAACGAGGACCTTCAGCGTGGTTTTGCGATGGCGGGCTATCAATTTTCCGACCTGACCCATATCCTGCTCACGCACGGCCACATTGACCATTATGGCGGCCTTTCCTTCTTGCGCGACCGTACCCAGGCTCAGATTGGCTTGCACGAACTCGACTGGCAGACCGTCTCCCATCACGAGGCCCGTTTGGCGGTCATGAGTCACCGCTTGGATGATTTCCTGGCCGGTGCCGGCATTCCTTCCGAACGGCGCGCTGAATTATTGAACATGTACCGCTTCACCAAGGCGCTCTACCGCTCTGTCCCGGTTGACTTTACCTACGAGGCCTGCGAAATGCAAATTGGTCCGTTTGAATTGGTACACGTGCCCGGACATTGCCCCGGACATGTTGCCATTAAACTGGATGATGTCGTTTTTTGCGGCGATCTCGTTTTGGAACATATCACCCCGCATCAATCTCCCGAAGAACTGACACCGTTCATGGGAGTACGGCATTACCTGGAATCGCTGACCGTTTTGGAGCGCTGGGCGAGCGGTGCACGCGTGGTTCTCAATGGTCATGACGAACCGATTGCCGACCTGCCAGCGCGCATCGCTGATACGCGCCAGCACCTGTCCCGGCGTATCGACCAGACGTTAGCGGCAGCGTCGGAGCCGCGTACGCTGGCCGAGATCACTGAACAGGTCTACGGTGCGATGGGCGGTTACAACGCCTTGCTTGTCATCGAAAAAATCGGCGCGTATGTCGAATATCTCTACCAGCGCGGCCTGCTTGAAATCACCAACTTTGACGAGTTGGAAAACGGGAAGGAGCCTGTCCCAATTCGCTATCGTCGTTTGGACGTTGGATCTGGGATCGCGATATTTGCGTCGCGTTCCAATGAAACAGCGACATGAATGTCGCTCCACAAAATTAGTGTTTTTTGTAGATATAAAAAATCTACCAAAGGAGAGGGCTTATGTATTCGTTTGAACCCAATGAAGAGCAACAAATGCTGCTCGAAGCGGTTGGGCGTTACGCTGAAAACGACCTGCGTCCAGCCGGGCATGATGCTGACGAAGAGGGCGTCCTGCCAGAAAAGGTTGTCAGCAAAGGTTGGGAACTGGGCGTTTTGCAGGCCTCTGTTCCAGAAGCCTATGGCGGCTTTGGCGAGCGTTCGGCGGTCACGGGGGTGCTGGCTGCTGAAGAGATGGCCTATGGCGATCTGGCCGGGACACTTGCTGTCATGGTTCCGTCATTGTTTGTCACGCCGATCCTGCTGGTTGGTTCTGATGAGCAGAAGCAGGAGCACATCCCGCCGGTCATCGAAATGGACTGGCAACCTTACACCGCCGCATTGATCGAGTATGCACTTGACTTCGATCCGCTTGAGCTAAAGACCAGCGCCAGGGCCGAAAGCGATGGCTACGTGCTGAACGGCGAAAAGGCCTTTGTGCCCTATGCCAAAGATGCAGAAACCATGATCGTTTATGCCAACCTGGATGGAAACACGCAGGGATTCATCGTCCCGAAAACGGCAGCCGGCCTCTCGGTCCAGGAAGAGGCGGAGAAGTTGATGAGCCTGAATGCGCTTCCGACTTACCGTGTCAAACTGGAGGGGGTGAAAGCCCCTAAGGCCGATCGTCTGGGCGGCGAAGAGGGGCATGATTTCCAGCCAGTGTTGGCTGCCATGCGCGTGGCGCAGGCTGCCATGGCGGTCGGTGTGGCCCGGGCGGCTTTCGAGTATAGCCGCGACTATGCCAAGGAGCGCGAAGTCTTTGGTGTCAAAGTGGCACAGAAGCAGGCCATCGCCTTCATGCTGGCCGAGATGGCAACCGAGATCGAGGCCAGCCGCATGTTGACCTGGGAAGCAGCCTGGAAGCTGGATACCGGTAAAGAAGACGCCTTCAAGGATGCCTATCTCGCTGCTACCGGCGCAGCCGATATGGCCATGATGGTCACCGACCGGGCTGTGCAGATCTTGGGCGGCTATGGTTACATCCGCGAGTACCCGGTCGAAATGTGGATGCGCAACGGGCGTGGTTTTGCCATGTTGACCGGCCTGGCGATTGTATGATGGAGGTGAAAGATGAGTATCGAATTTGAGACCCCCAAACCGATTGCGCAACAGCAGTTCGTGTTGAAAACAGTGGCCGAGGAGATGATGCGCTCGGTCTCGCGTGAAATGGACGAGAACGAGCATGCCATTCCTTACAGCTATATCGAGTTCATGCATGCGGCTATGAAAGCCACCGGCGCGGGTTCGCTGGCCCCAAAGGATGAAAAGAAGGAAGAAGATCCCAATAAACCCAAGCGTCCGCCGATTGGGTACCAGTTGCTGGCGCACATGCTGGAGATGCTTTCCTGGGGCGACGTGGGCATGTACCTGGTCACACCGGGAGGCGGATTGGGGGCAGCCGCGGTGGAAGCCGCTGCCTCGCCCGAGCAGAAGCGGAAATTCCTGGCGCGCTTTGGCGAGGAGAAACCGACCTTTGCCGCTATGTGCATGACCGAACCGGGCGCGGGTTCGGACACTTCGGCCATCAAGACCACTGCCGCGCTGGATGGAAAGACCAACGAATGGGTCATCAACGGCGAGAAGATATTCGTCACTGCCGGGCATAAATCCATGGTGGCAGACGAGAAATTCGGCAAGGGTTTCATCGTGATCTGGGCTTCGATTGATCCGGCTGCAGGACGGTCTGGTATGCGCGGCTTTGTAATCGAGGCTGGAACTCCCGGTGTGGCCGTTACCAAGCTGGAACACAAGATGGGCATCCGCGCCAGCGATACCGCGGCGATTTCGCTGGTAGATGTGCGCGTACCGTTCGATCATGTATTGGGCAGCCCGACCGTCGAAAAAGCAACCGAGAAGGGCTTCAAGAAGGCGATGGCCACCTTCGACGCCACGCGCCCCATTGTGGCCGCCATGGCCCTGGGTGTTGGCCGTGCGTCTCTCGATTTCGTCAAGGAGACCCTCGACAAGGAGGGCATCAAGATACGGTACGGCCTGCCGCGCACCAAGCTGACCGCTCTCGAGCGGGACGTGATGGAGATGGAGGCACACTACAAGGCAGCCAAGATGCTCATGA